>CAYVAN010000031.1:0-5389 GCA_964449225.1 uncultured Rhodopirellula sp. | reverse complement strand
CAACGGTTGCTGAGCCGGAAATTGCCGAGCCAGAAATTGCTGAGCCGATGGCTGTAGAGCAAGCCGATTCCGAACCGGTTTGTTTTTCATTCTCCGACGACAGCGAACCAACTTTCAAAGAACCTGTGACCTTGGAGGCTCCGGTGACAAGCGAGTTTGAAGCTCAGCTTGCCAGGGGGACCGATGACGCGTCGAATACCGCAGAAGAGGTTCAGCCATTGGTCCTCAACGAGATGCCCGGTGCGAAGCCCATCGAATCATCGTTCATGGAAAGTGTCGGCCGACCACAATCAAATCATTTCGTAACCGAGACCACGGAGCCTGTTGTTGGCCCCGTGGTCACCGGTCCGGAAGCGACCCTTCATTCACGCCGCTATCGACCTCCGGTGGATGTCCAACCGGTGCCAATCGCGATGGAGCGGTCCTCTAAGAATGATTCCGGCACGCAGGTCGAATCAGTGGTGGTCTCGGCCCCCAGCTGGACGAACGAATCGGATACCAACAAACCTGTGGTTACCTCGCTTTACATGAACCGTGCTCAGGTGCGTTCATTGACGGTCGGGGCCAAACTTCAAAGCGTCAAGATTGGCGACAAGAGCGTTTGCCAAGCATTCGCTGCCGGACCCAACCAGATCAAGCTAATTGGAACAGGCAACGGCACGACTCGATTAGTCGTCTACGCCAAACCGACCGATGGAAACTCGGAACCGCTCACTCGATCTTTTGACATTCACGTCAAGGATGCTGCTGAAGCGACCAGTGATCCGATGATCGATCGGTCGGACATGCTGAACCAAACGATCCAGCAAGCGTTTCCCGATGCTGACGTCGTGGTCAGAAAAAGTGGCAACGAGCTGGTAGTGATGGGACGATGTGGCAGCGAAGCCGTTGCCAAAAAAATCGTTCGCCTAGTTCGGCGAACTTGCCTTGTTCCCGTGAAAGACGAATTAAGAGTCCGGTAGTTCTACCACCGACATTTCCGCTTACCATCCATCCAAGAATCATTTCTGGCGCGAACGCATCGCACCGACAGTTAACGAGGTTTGATCATGAAGATCCACTGGACTAACAATTGCCAAAGTGGCGAAACGACAGGCGACCCGTCGTCACGTCTGGCAATCATTTCTCGATTGTCGATCCTTTGTGCCGCTTTGATTTGCGTTTTTTCAGCAAATCCTGGGCACGCTCAATCGGTTTCCGAGGGGCTCTCCCAGGCAGGCGGCTTCTCAGCTGCGGCTGCGGAAGTCGACGGCGACACTCTAAAGATTGGCGACGAGTCGTTTCGAGTCGTTGATACTGCTTCCTACCGAACAGCCGCTGACGTAGAGAAGTCTGACGCGAGTAACGTCCAGCAAGTTGGACACGCGATAGGCGGCTGTTCGACCTGCGGTACCAGTTCCTGTGGTGGGTCGTGCGGCGGATCGATCAGTATGCCGACCGGGTCTTGCGGCACCTGCGGGACGACTTGTGGCGGAACCCAAGGTCGCTGCGGCCTTGGGCTAGGCAGCATCTGCAACAGCAACCGCCTAAGTGGTCTGTCATGCCAAGGAGCGTTGTCAAACGATCCATGTGCTCCCTGCGTCCCGTACCGTTATGCTTCGGTTGAAGCGTTGTACATGGAGCGTGATGATGACAGCTTCCTGTTCGGCGGTTCCCTTGGGACTTTACCTCTGTCGGACTTTGATTTCGAGTTTGGTTCTCGAATCACCGTTGGAGCTGTTTACGATTGTGTCAACGGCTACGAGGCGTCTTTTGTAGGACCGTTTGATTGGAACACGAGTAATCAGTTGCCTGGAACCCAGACTGTCGATATTCAGCTGTTTCCGTCAGTTCTTCAACCGCACACTGTCGGCGGCCCAGTCTTAACGGATCTCCGAAGAGATATCGAGGTGTCAGATCAATCGCAGAGCTTGACCTCGGATTACTTCTCCGTGGACGCCAGCAAAACGATCAATGGCTGGGAAATGGCCAAGCTGCTAATCGGAGCACGCTACGTCGACTTTGGTGAAAACTATCGTTATTCGGGTACAATGACACAGAGGGATACTCGTGACCCGATCCAAGCCACCGGCGGAACACCGACACAGCCACTGAACAATGAGACGTTCACAATCACAGAAGAGCAGGAATTGCTCAGTAGCGTTGACAATCAATTGATCGGTTTGCAGATTGGGTTGGATCTGCTCTATCCAATCAGTCGCTTTGCGTATTCCGACGTGCGAATGCGGGCAGGTGGCTATGCAAACTTTGCTGATGTTGACTACACTCGATCTGGCAGCCGGTCAGAGATTTCTAATCCCGGTGTCTTCGGCGATATTACACGGTCACTGAATGATCGGGCAAGCACGGATGATGTTGAGATTGCCGGACTGTTTGAAATTGGCACAGGCGTTCGATACCAAGTCGGTGAGATCCTATCATTGAGAGCTGGCGTCGAGTTATGGTACCTGTCAGGCATTGCCACTGCGACCGAGAACGTCGCGGGTACTGGACGCTCAATCGACATCGACGATGACGTACTGTTCACCGGTATTTCCTTTGGATCAGAACTTCGCTGGTAACGGCGACACCAAACTGATCCCCATTCAAAACAGCCGTGTGATGCATCAGCATTACGCGGCTTTTTTTGTATTCGAACATGCTATTTATCAATTTACGAACGTTAATTTTTGGTAGGGAAACTCGCCAAGAGTTTCGGCATCGATAGTCAGTCACGAGCGAGAGCCGTACGTCTTGGCGACATTCGCAGCGCCAAAGCCCAAGTCGTTTGCAGTCTGCAAATTTCGCAAACTGCAAACACAAAAAAGCGGCTGATGAAATGAATCATCAGCCGCTTCGCGTGTTTGATTAGGAAATGAATCCTAGTACATGTCGTGGTCGCCGCCGGTGCCGCCCTTCTTGGGATCTGGCTTATCGGCGACAAGTGCATCGCTGGTCAGCAACAACGTTGCAACCGATGCGGCGTTTGCCAAGGCAGTTCGCGTGACCTTGGTCGGGTCGATGACGCCAGCCTTGACTAAGTCTTCGTAGGTATCAGTCAACGCGTTGTAGCCTTCGTTGCCTTTGGCTCCGATGACTTTTTCGCAAACGATGCCACCATCTTGACCCGCATTTTCAGCGATCATCGTTAGCGGTGCGCGACAAGCACGCAGCACGATGTTGTAACCAACTTGCTGATCGTGGCTCAGTTCTTCTGGCTTAACGGTTGCCGAAGCACGAAGCAGGGCAACACCGCCACCTGGCAGGATGCCTTCTTCAACGGCTGCACGAGTCGCGTGCAGAGCGTCTTCGACACGAGCCTTCTTTTCTTTCATTTCGGATTCGGTTGCTGCACCAACGTTAACCTTTGCAACGCCACCGGCAAGCTTGGCCAATCGTTCTTCCAGCTTCTCGCGATCGTAATCGCTGGTGCAGTTTTCGATCTCGCGACGAATTTGATCGATTCGAGCCTTGATGTCAGCACTCTTGCCGCCGCCTTCGATGATGGTCGTGTTGTCCTTGTCGACGATGACCTTCTTGGCGCGGCCAAGTTGAGGCAAGTCGACGCTTTCCAATTTCACGCCAAGAGCTTCAAAGATCGCTTGACCACCGGTCAGGATTGCAATGTCTTCCATCATGGCCTTGCGACGGTCGCCGTAACCAGGTGCCTTGACCGCACAAACGGTGAAAGTACCGCGAAGACGGTTGATCACCAGTGTTGCGAGTGCTTCGCCGTCGACGTCTTCGGCGATGATCAATAATGGCTTGCCTTGCTGGACAACTTTTTCCAGCATGGGAACCATATCTTTGATTTGGCTGATCTTCTTTTCAAAGACCAAGACGTAAGCGTCTTCGAGCACGGCTTCCATGCTGGTTGAATCAGTCACGAAGTACGGTGACAAGTAACCGCGATCGAACTGCATGCCTTCGACCCATTCCTGTTCGGTTTGAAGGCTCTTGCCTTCGTCGACGGTGATCACACCGTCCTTGCCAACCTTGCTCATCGCATCGGCAAGCAATTCACCGATCTCGCGATCGTTGTTGCTGGCGATCGATGCCACGTTCGCCATCGCATCCTTGTCTTTGACCTTGGTTGCCATCTTGTGAAGCTTGGCAGTGATGTCTTCGACAGCGGTTTCAATGCCCATCTTCATCTGAATAGGGTTCACGCCAGCAACAACGGCTTTCAGGCCTTCGTTAAAGATCGCTTCGGCCATCACGGTTGCAGTTGTGGTTCCGTCGCCAGCGACGTCGGACGTCTTGCTGGCAACTTCGCGAACCATGCGAGCTCCCATGTTCTCGAAAACGTCTTCGAGTTCAATTTCCTTAGCAACGGTCACGCCGTCCTTGGTAACGGTCGGGCTGCCGAAGCTCTTTTGCAAAATAACGTTGCGACCCTTGGGCCCCAAAGTAACTTTGACGGTGCGAGCAAGTTTGGAAACACCGCGGCGAATTGCTTCGCGTGCTTCCTGGTCGAATGCAATGATCTTTGACATAGCTTTTAGTTTGTTTGAGGGTTTGAGTTTTGTTTTGGGTTTCGCCTAGAGGTTTAACCGTGGCTAGAGCCAAAACGGCTAGTGAAGGCGTGGCATTTACTCGACAACAGCCAGAACGTCGTCTTCTCGCATCAGCAGGTATTCAACGTCATCGATTTCGACGGTCTCGCCTGCGTAGCTGCTGAAGAGGACTTGTTCGCCTTCCTTCAGTTGACTCTGGGCTCGGGTTCCATCATCGAGCAATTTTCCGCTGCCGATCGCCACAACCGTGCCGCGAGCTGGCTTTTCACGAGCCGAATCGGGAAGCAGGATGCCACCGGCGGTGGTTTCTTCGCTTTCGACACGTTGGACAACGATTCGCTCGCCCATGGGCTGCAGACGGACCTTGGATTTCTTTTTCGTGGCAGTCGCCATTTTCGGAGTCCTTAAATTCTTTACGGATTAAGAAAGAGGTAATTTGATTGGTAAGTCACGCTGCCCGGCGTCGCTTTCGCGATTCTCGGCGTCTCGTATTCGAGAGCACTAGACGTCCGGCGCACCTTTGGCAGGTTTGACGTGAGGCCTTCCCACAGAGCAAGCGGTGTGCCATCGCGAAAAAAGAAGTCCTAAGCCGTTTCCAGCAAAGGACTTCAAATAGGAAATGATTAGCCATAACGACGCAGGTCGTCCAAATTGGCAGGCCGGGAAGATTCGTTAAACCGCGTGCCCGCCGAGCCCCGCCACCGAGCCCCGCCACCGAGACTCACAGCCGACAGCGCCGCCGACCACGCGGCCCGATGGGCACGCGGCTTAACGATGGGCGGCTACCAGGTCATGGCAACTCAGTTTTTCAAGCTGGACATTGTCGCTCGGCTCTCCGAGCCGAAAGCGACGCTGGAGAACGCTCTAAAGTGAAAAAGTGATTTGCCCTGGAC
>CAYVAN010000030.1:10107-28056 GCA_964449225.1 uncultured Rhodopirellula sp. | reverse complement strand
CTCGGCTCTCCGAGCCGATTGCGCTGTCGGCTCGGAGAGCCGAGCGACATTGCTCCGCTTGAAAACCGGATTTGCCCTGATTCAAAGTCGTGTCTGTTTGATTATGAAGGATCTTGAATCGTAAACCGGACAACGGCTAGAAAACGTTGATGAACGATCCACAATCAAAGCGAATTGACGAAGCCGGTTCCTCCAACCGCCAAGCCTCGGTCATTGTCTGGGATGCCAGCCCGTTGTCCCTGTTAACATTGGCAGGGGTCTTGGATTCCCAAGGCTATCGGTGCATCTGTGCCCGGAATGCCGATTCAGCGATTAAAACCCTTGAAATGGGCCGCCAAGATCTACTGGTTTGTGATGTCGGTGATGATGCCGCCGCGGCACTGGAAACGATCGAAAAGATGCGTTCGGTGCCAAATTACGAACAACTGCCCGCTGTCATGGTGGCAGACCCTCGTTGGGCGGGCTTAGAGAAGAAAGCAGAAGCTTCGTTCCAAGCCACTCGTTGTCTCTTCAAACCGATTGATCCCAATTCTCTGATCGCTGTTGTTGACCAGGTTCTATGGATGCCGTCATTGGTTTCCAGCCACCGTCGCCGGGGGACACGCCCTAGCCGACCGGGATGGATTTCGCTTTAGTGGCCTGTCAAAGCTAAAAATTCGGGTTGGCAGTGGTGGATCTTTTTAAAGATCCTCGTGTTTCAGGATCTTTAACAAGATCAACTACCCTAAAACTTGGCCCTGACGCGGCATTCGCAAATGCGGATGCGATCGAATTTGCGGCAAAATCCTCTACACTGATCGGCTTGACCGCCAACACTTGCCTGGTGTAATCACCATCCTTCGATGGTTAACACTACCGAACCTTTAATCCACCTCCGTTTCGATTTCCAATAGGAACCCACCGATGCTGCCACGACTGATTTTGTTAACCGCATTTTTGACGACCTGCTTCGTTGTTTCGGCCAATGACGCCGGTGCGGCAGAAATCGTGAAGTACCGAGCTGAAAAATGGCAAGCGAAACACATTCACGACGACAAGAAGGCGAAGACCATTTCGGCGACGCTGACCGATCTTGGTTGCGAAGTCAAGCAAAATGCCCACAACGGGCACATCGACGTGAAATACCGATGCCCCAAGTGGAAGCAAATGGAATTGAAGACCCACGAAGAAGCCCACAAGTGGGAAAAGTGGTTGAAAGAGTACGGTTTCGAAACTAAACACGAACACTAGATCGCAATCCCTTGAACTTGCCCCTTCCCCCGATCTCGGGAACCGTCACGGCCGCGATTGCAGCCGCTCGCCTAGCCGCAACAGCGGTGCAGCAAGTGGCCAGCGTCGTCGCTGATCAGGCCAACAGTTCGATGACCTTCGGCGAAGTGCTTCAAGGTGCCAATTCGCAACCTGAACCAATTAACGCAACGTCGGATTCAAGTTCCCAGTTAAATGACCTGCAACGTCAGTTCGTTGATTCCGCTCGCAAGGTGATGGCATCCCTGGGCATTGCCCCGGACGAAGCTGTTTTGTTGGACGTTGACGCTTCAGGTCGCATCGAGGTTTCAAGCGGCAATTCACCAGCAGTTCAGGATAAGGCTGCGCAGATCGAGGCTGTTTTGTCAGCGGATAGCAGCCTATCGCAAATGGCCAAGCAGGTACTCTCGGCGTCGGGAGGATCCCAAGCCACCATTCGATTGCCATCGACAGACAACTTGACGATTCCGCTATCGCAAGCCAACATAGGCCAAAGACTCGGAGGATAAGCGAATTGGCAAGCAGACTGATTCGAAATCAGTTGCCGGTTTACCGGTTGCGGGTTCGAGTCCCGTGTCCTCCGCTTTCTTAAAACACCGCCTGAAACGTGACGTTTCAGGTGGTGTTTTTTTTTGCGTCGACAGTGCAAGGAAAAACAAAACTGAACTACGTAAGCGAACTCTCATACGTGTTCGCTAGCGTTTCAATCCAGGTCCATTCGTCGTCATCACGGGGCGATTCTGAGCTCTCCGAAGCGAAAACAATATCAAGCAACCTGTTGTCGGTTGTTGGCGAAGTAACGTCGGATGGTGATTCGCCAAAAGATATCGTTCGATAGACGCTGGCTCTACGACTGCTTGCCAGTGAAATCTCACCGTTGGCTACCAGCGGAACGACGGGCTATGATCGAAAGCCTCTTGATGCGTAAGCGACCGTGGTGGCGGCGTTCAATCTTCCGACCGCATCCGAACCGTTCGCCCGACCGACCACTCCGCCGACCAACAGTTCGCGTAATTGCGCCGGTGTCAGATTTGGATTGGCCGACAATGTCAATGCTGCGACGCCCGCAACGTGCGGGCTGGCCATGCTGGTTCCGCTCAATGTGGCGTACCGTCCGCCGACATACGTGCTAAAGATCCCGACCCCTGGGGCATCGATTTGAACCGAACCACTAATGCCAACATCGTTGCTGAAGCCCGCAATCCGGCCCGATGAACTGAAGGCGCCAACGGAAAGAACGTTGTCATCGGTAGCACTAAACCGAGCTGGGAATCCTGGGACCGAGGAAGATTCATTTCCCGCCGCAGCAACAATGAACGAGCCGACGCCACGCGCGTAATTGATTGCGGCATCGATGGCGCGGCTGTACCCGCCGCCAAGACTAAGGTTAATAATGTCCGCGCCTAGATCAGCTGCGTAGCGAATGCCAGCAGCCACGGCATTGCTAGATCCTGATCCATTGTCGCCCAGCACTCGCACGGGAATGATTGTCGCATCGGGGGCAATCCCGGTCGCACCGAAGCCATTATTTGCCGCTGCAATCGTCCCGGCAACATGGGTTCCGTGACCGTTGACGTCATTAGGATCCGCGTCCCAATCAGCGAAATCAAAGCCAGTCACGTCATCGACGTAGCCGTTCCCGTCATCATCGATTCCGTTACCCGCGATTTCGCCAGGATTTACGAAAAGACTGCTGACCAGGTCGGGGTGGTCCACATCAACACCCGTATCGACGACAGCAACCGTGATTCCATTTCCAGTGAACCCAGCCGCCCAAGCTTCGGGAGCCGCGACGGCGTTGACATTCCATTCGCGTGAACCGCCAAAATAACTAACTTCGGAAAACGGTTGAGCCGGATCATCTTGGGGCTGCTCCAAGTTCGCTGATACATCGAGTTGGTAATTGGTGCCCCAAAACGATCGCGATTGGATACCAACAAAGTAGCTTCCAGCTTGTAGTTCCAGCTGGATGTTTTCTGCTGCTGATCCTGCAACACGCGAAGATTCAATGAACTGTCCTGCGTCATTGGCCAGGATCAGATCTGCATTGCGGCGCAATCCGGTCAGTTCGATTTGCACGTCGCCATCCCGCGCGATCTCAAATTCGAAAACGTCCAAACGATCCCGAAAGCTAACTCGTCCAGGTGTGCTCGATACCCCATCAATCCTTCCCAGCTCTAACGCAGTCGTCAGCCTCGAACCGGCGTCGGTGGTTCGGTCGTTGACAGCATTCATTTGCGACCTTGACGAACTTAAAACTGGCGCAGCAATTTCGGCAGTCGAGAAGGACACTTCTTCATTGAAAGCCCCCACGTGGGCCGCCATCAACTCTCTTGCTTCCATACATTCCAGGTTCAACCGACGAGCACGTGATTGACGGGATGCATTGTGCGAAAAGCGACGACGATTGAATTGGCTCATGTAGAGTTATCCCGTGCGAGAAGCAGAAAAGGTGGCGACGTTTCCACCGCGAATCAGGCTTAGGAGCGACTGCTTCGATGCGGCGGATAGGCGACGAAAGCAACCATTGCAAAGTCGTTGCAAATCTTACGCGTCAGTGCTGTGAATGGAAATCAGTTTTGACCGAAGTTTTTGATTTTGCGAGAGACTTCAACGTGTTAATCATTCCCAATAACTTTTTAGACCACGCTTTGCTTTTCAATGTAAGAAACTCGCCTTTGTTGTTGTCTTAAAGCTGTTGCCTTCAAAGGATGAAACTCACGAATCTGTTGCTTTCCACGAGAACAAAACCATGAACCGTCCAACCCTCGCAGCCGCTTTACTCTTCGTCGCCATCCCATGCACGGCGCAGGCACAAGTCGCAAGACCGAATCTAAACAGCGTGAGAGGTATCGACCTTAGTAACCTAAGCGTTGCCGGGTTTGTCAGCGACATCGTCGTTAATTCAGATTCAGGTTCTCAGCGTGATCAAGCACTTCAACGTGCAGAGGCGATTCGGCGTGCCCGGGCTTTGTCAGCGTATCGCTTGCGACGTGAAGAGAGACGTCGAAATGCTCTGGAACTGCGTCGGCAACGCGCCATCCATCGCACGCCATACACGTACAACCCTGGCTTTGTGCTCCCACCTAACCTGCACAACTACAGCTTTCTGGATACACAAGGTGGCTACGTCGTGGGTCAGAACCTCCGTCGCCACGTCAACCAAACGCTTGGTCGATAGCAAACGCCCAACAACTCAGGCGCTGCGTAAGACTTAGCGAGTTGGTCGCACTGACCGGACAAGAATGCTCTTAGATGACTGCTTTAATTTTCCGGCAAGACGATTTGCATGTTCTTGCCTTCGCGATTTAGCACCAATGGCACCGTCACGGCCTCACCTTCGTGCTCAACGGTCACGTTGTAGTCGCCCATGAATCCACGAATCTGACATTTACCGGCGACGTCCGTCGTGATGACTTCGTTTGTCCACCACTGATTTTTGGTCAAATCTACAAACACTTCCCCCGACGGTTTCAACGTCCAGTCTTTCCGCCACAAAGCTGCCGCAGGTTTCCAATGAGCGTTTTCCCAGAACCCCCATTGGATGATTGCTTGGAAGTTGGGGTGGCTAAACGACGCAATCATCACGTCGCGATAATAGTCAGCTTGAAGTTGTTCGTCATCACCAGCGTCGACATCAAATTCGCTTAGCTGCAATCTCGGTGCAATCTTGGCAAATTCGTCGTAGACCTCTAACAACTCTTCCGGCGGCGTCAGTGTGGTTAGGCCGAAGTGAGCCATGAAGCCGACGGCATCGGGTGCCTGACCTTGTTCGTTTAAGAAACGGATAATGCGTTTGTATTCTTTTCGTTTGTAACCATCGGGCAGCACCTTGCCCTCGTTGATCGCGTGAATCGCATCGGGAGCCAATCGCCGCGATTCGGCCATGATGTCTGCGTAAATCTGCAGTCCGCCATACTCTTTCTCGTAAGTGTGTTTTCCCCAGCCAACGATATGGTTGATCGTATCCCACTCGGTAACAAAGTCGGAGGTTGTGGACAAAACATCGGACATGTGATCCCACAACCATTGACGGTGCGCCGCAGGATCGCCAACAAATTCTTTCTCGATTGCATTGAAGTCCATCGGTGCCCAGGCCAGGTAGTGACCGCGAATGCCGATGCGGTTGGCTTGCAGCCAAGGAAAAGCCTGATTTAAGAGCACTTCGTTCTGACGCTTTTCATCAGGCGATCCTGACCTCTGCGTCTTCCAAACATGCGGTCGCAACGCGCTCTCAAAGGTGACGCAGTTGAAGTAATCTTTGACGATTTGGCGGTACTTTTGCGAGTCCTGCCACGATGAAATTGTCTCGGATCCATTTCGTTTTTTGGTGTAGGGAAACGAACTTTCTTCTCCACCAAGAAGTTGAGCGTTGACCGCGTTACCGAATCCAAACGCATGACGTTGCATCTGCACCTTCACCGTTGCGTTCTCAATGGGTTTGCCGTCATCGTCAATGACTTCGAACGAGATATCGGCTTTACGGATTTCCTCAATTCTTGCCAGGGCTTCCTTTCGCCACTTCGCGTCTGGGTCGCGCCCCACGTAGTTGACCGTCGATCTGGGCAACAAGTCGATGTCGTAGTTCTCGCCGTAATTCACTAATCGAAAATCAGCGATCTCTGCGGTTTCCCCCGCTTCGCCCAAGTGAATTTCGACAGTGCTATGTTCAGGATCAAAGTTATTTTGTGCTACGAAAGAACGCACGTGCTGTTTCCATTCTCGATACGCCGACAACTTGTACTCAAATTCAGGTTGATCGTTTCCTGGTTGAAAGTAAAAAACGGCATTGTTGGGTTGGCCACCTGCGCCGGGACGTCGCATCCAAAACGACATCAACATCACGTCGCCTTTGTTAAAGGCTTCGTCGATGGGAACAATCAAACGCATGTTGGTCGGGGCGCTGAATCGCGTATCGGAACTGATTTGATAGGCCTTCTTAAAAGGCATCTCCTGCGAGTCCACCCATTGAGCGGTTGCTTTGACGTTTGCTTTTTGAAAATCGACTGCGCTGTCTTCCTGGAAAGACAGAGCGTCTCGACCGCCCGCCGGCAGGATGATCGGTTCTTCTCCACGGACGACGCCTGCTACCAGTAAGAAGCCGAAGGCAAGGATTTTGATTTGATACACGTTTGTAAAAGACATATTTTGATTTTAACTTTGCCCGGAACACTCTCTGATTGGGATCAATTTCGGTAATCGCCCGACTACTCCTGCAAACACCGGAGAAAGTAATGTATTAAACTCTGGCCTTTGCTGAGAACCATCAAGCGAATGTTGCGTTCTACCGTACCCAAGTCTACCGTACCCAAGTCTACCGTACCCAAGTATGACCAACTGAAACGATGTGTGGTGGATCGAAGTCGAGAAACCCGGCTCATTTAAATTTATCTTTTCATATTGACGAGACAATTCATGCGTTTTCCCCTGAAGCGGTCGTTCATGCAGAATAGTAAACGCGTCTCCCGGGCCAAACGCCGCACGGCGATATTGCAGTCGCTCGAGCCGCGTCAGGTTCTCAATGCAGGCTCGGTTGTTTTTAGTGAAATCCAATACAATCCCGCCGGAAGTGACACCGCCAACGAGTGGATTGAGCTGCATAATCAATTGAGCGTCAATGTTGACATTAGCGGCTGGCAATTAGACGACGGCGTTCAATACCAGTTCCCGGTCGGAACCGTCGTCAGCGCCGGGGACTACCTAGTCGTTAGCAATGATCCGGCGGCTGCGTCTGATCCGGCAACGTTTGGCCCGTTCGAGGGCAGTCTGTCCAATGGTGGCGAGAATTTAGAACTGAAGAACATCAGCGGTCGATTGATAGACGCGGTGGAATATGACGACGCTGGCGATTGGCCCGTTGCACCAGATGGCTCTGGCGTGACGCTGGCAAAGTTCCGTGTCGGCACCGCCAGCGATGACCCGTCGTCATGGCGATCCAGCGGTGTCGTCGGTGGTTCGCCGGGCACGGTTAACGTAGTACCAGCACCCTCGGCGCTGATCAGCGAAGTAGAGATCCTTCCGACATCAAAGCGGATTGAATTGCAAGTCGACCAAGACGGTGCGGTTAACCTAAACGGCTACGTCATTGAGCAATCCGGTTCGTCGGACGATCAGGCGGTTCTATCTTCGGGCGTTGTTGCCGCTGGCAGCTATGTCTCATTTGATCTGGCGGAGATTGGATTGGATGTTCAACCCGGTGATACCTTGCTTTTGCGTGAATCAATGGAAGGCACGGTTCTTGACGCGTTGATTGCTGGATCTGGGACACTCGCGCGGTCCGACGAACTTGATGGACGCTGGGCTGTTCCCGATGCACCAACCTTCGGAAGCGTGAATTCGTTTGCCTTTCGCAACGAGATTGTGATCAATGAAATCTCTTATCATGATGCGCCGCAATTTTTGGAAACCAGTGAAACGCAGAACATATCCGAAACGGAATTGTTAGCGTTCAATGCGGATTGGCGATACAACGAATCTGGGGAAAACCTGGGGACGAATTGGTTTCAGACGACGAATTCGGTGGGCGGAAATTGGCAATCTGGTCCAGGGTTGTTGGGGTTTGAAACAAGCCCGCTGCCCCAGCCGATTCAGACGACGTTTGCAAATCCGAACTCGAATTCGATCATCACTTACTACTTCGAGACGGAGTTTGATGTCCCGGCGGAGCAACTGTCTGAAACGACTTCAATCGAGTTGACGCACATCGTTGATGACGGTGCGGTGTTCTACGTCAACGGAGTGGAATTCGCCCGTTTTGGAATGCCCAGCGGCGACGTGACTTCTTCCACATTCGCGTCTGGTGCGATCGGGGACGCGTCAGCAATTAGCGGTATCGAGATTCCATCGAATTTGCTGAACGTGGGAACCAATCGAATCTCGGTACAGGTTCATCAGCGTGGCGAAGGAAGCAGCGACGTGGTCTTCGGCGCACATATTTTGTCGAGAACAACAACGCAGCTTGGGGCGGTTCCGTTCGCCGATGATGATCTGGAATGGATCGAACTTTACAACCGAAGCAGCCAGTCGGTCAGCCTTGCAGATTGGCAATTGTCCGATGCCGTCCGATTCGAATTTGATCCTGGCACGACCGTAGCAGCGGACGGGTATTTGGTCGTGACCAATGATCGCACCGCGTTTTTATCGAGGTACACGTCGGTGGATCCGGCGATCGTGTTGGGCGACTTTTCAGGGAAGCTAAGCAACGGCGGTGAACGAATTCAGCTACTCGATGAAATTGGCAACCCAGCCGACGAAGTCCAGTATGCGGACGGCGGTCGCTGGTCCAAAGCAGCCGATGGGGGCGGCTCTACGCTGGAACTACGCGACCCAGATGGTGACAACTCAATTGCCGAATCATGGGTCGCTAGCGATGAATCAGGGAAAACCGAATGGGAAACGGTCACCTATCGCGGTATCGCGGGGAATCCAGCCGGCACTAGTTTCCCCGGTAATTTCAATGAGTTTCTGCTGGGACTGCTGGATCAAGGCGAAGTCTTACTCGACGACATCTCGGTCGTCCAAGATCCTAACGGCGCAGCTCGACAATTGATTCAAAATGGTTCGTTCTCTTCTGACACGATTGGTGAGTCAGCTGACAAATGGAGAATCCTTGGGACGCACGGAAGCCACGGACTGACGCAAGTCATCGTTGACCCGACGAACCCTGGTAACCAGGTGTTGCATCTGGTGGCAACTGGACCGACATATCATCTGACCAATCATGCGGAGACAACACTGAAAGACGGCGGCACGTTTGTTTCAATTCAAGATGGCACCGAATACGAAATTTCATATCGCGCCAAATGGATCAGCGGCTCGCCTCAGCTGACCACACGTTTGTATTTCAACAAAGTCGCACAAACCAACGTGATCGACACGCCGGAATCCAGCGGAACGCCTGGGGAATTGAACACAGCAGCGATCGCCAACGCTGGCCCAACTTTCACCCAGTTTGCTCAATCGATCGCCGTGCCAGCACCCAATCAGCCGGTCGTTATTTCGGCACGCGTGAGTGATAACGACTCGGTCACGCGGACGACCTTGTTCTTTTCTAAGAATGGGGGGCCGTGGCAACAAACCAGCATGGACACCGGAGCGGATGGGTTGTCCCGAGCAACCATTTCGGGATCTCCCGACGGAACGATCGTCCAGTTTTACGTCGAAGCAGAAGATTCGCTCGGTGCGATTTCAACCTTCCCAGCCGAGGGAGCGAATTCACGAGCTCTGTTTCGGGTCGAAGCTTCCTCCGCATCGCCGACCGGGGCAAGCAATTTCCGGATTATCACAACGATGGCGGATAGCGATTTACTGCACGACCCGACAAACGTGATGAGCAACGACCTGATTGGCGCTACGGTTGTGTATGACGATGTCGTTTACCACGACATCGGGGTCCGGTTGAAATCAAGTTCACGTGGTCGTTGGCGCAGCACACGGGTGGGCTTCACCGTTAAGTTTGACCCGGCACAGCCGTTTCGAGGCTTGTTCAATACCGTCAATATCGATCGCAGTGGACCGGGACGCGGGGGAGCACCGGGGTTGTTTGGCCAGGGTGAAATTGTCAATTGGCATGTCATTAATCGCGTGGGCGGTGTTCCCGGTTTTAGCAATGACTTGGTGTATGTCGTTGCTCCCCGCGATTCCGAATCTAGCTCTGCACAATTGGTGTTAACGAGCTATCGAAACGATTATCTGGACTCCGCCTACGAGAATGGTAGCGACGGCCAGCTTTATGAACTTTCCTCGGTCTACTCTCCCAAAAGCGTTGCCTTGGTTGACCCGTCGGATAGAGAGAGCCTGAAATTATTCGGCAGCGGGCTCGATGATGTCAGACAAACGGAGGTGCGTGATTTGGGGAATGATCGAGAAACGTACCGTCACAACTACTTAATCGAAAACAATGAAGAACAGGACAATCTAGAATCTGTCATTGAACTGGCGAAAACGTTCAGCCTGCCCAAGCCGCAATTCGACGCAGTGATCGCAGACGTGATCGATGTCGAAGTTCTCATGCGAACCGCTGCGGTCATGTCCTTGTTGAGTCCCGTTGACAACTACTTTGGTGGCGGCAACACGAATGTTCGGTTGTACCAACGACCCGATGGAAAGTTCGAGTTTCTTCCCTGGGACCATGATTTCCAAAGCGGTTCTTTTTCTGCGAACAACTTTAATGAACTCGTGCGTCAAGAAGACATTCGGCGGGTGATCGATGCATCGCCTGACTACCGGCGTTTGTTCTATGCGAACCTTGTCGACATGATGAACACGACGTTCAACACGGCGTACATGACTCAGTGGACGTCGCACTACAACAGCTTGGTGAGCGGCGGCCAGAATTTTGGCGAGATCCTAGCATTCATTGGAAACCGAAATAGCGCCGTGACCGCGCGAGTCAATGCGGATGTTCCCGCGATCGGTTTTGGAATCACGACCAACGGCGGCAGTAATTTCTCGGTCAATGATTCGTCAGCTCAGTTGGCGGGGACCGGTTGGCTGGACATTGAATCGTTTCGAATTGCGGGAACCGACACAAAACTGGATGTGAATTGGACGTCCGATACCAACTGGGTGCTGACGGTGCCGTTAGAACCTGGTGCGAATGCGATCGTGTTGGAAGCGGTCGGGTTTGACGGACAGGTTCTCGATAACGACAACATTACGATCACCAGCACGAATAGCAGTTTTCCGCAGCGTGATTTTCTTCGAATCACCGAATTCCACTACAATTCGCCCGGTGGTGATGACGAATTCGAGTTCATCGAACTGACCAACATTGGCGCTGAAACCCTGGACGCGTCGGGGGCAACGATTTCGGAAGGGCCAAGCGATCCGTTCGTGGTCCCCGCAAATACGTTACTGGCCGCAGGCGAATCGCTCGTCATCGCTCGCGACCCAGTGGCTTTCGCGGCGGCCTACGACTCACTTGGAACGACATCGCTATTGGGTCCGTTCGCAGGTTCGCTCAGCAATGGTGGTGAAACGATCACGCTGGTGGATTCCGGCGGCGCAGAAATCATGTCAGTGGAATATGACGATGGCGGTCTGTGGTCCGATTTAGCCGATGGCGAAGGTGTTTCGCTGGAATTGGTGGATGCGGCGACGCCCAATGATCGCTTGGACAAGTTCTATAGCTGGCGACCGAGCACTCAGTTCGGTGGATCACCGGGATCACCGCGACTGGCTGCTTCGGGAGTCGTCATCAGCGAAGTATTGGCTCATACGGATTTGCCCAGGGTGGACACGATTGAACTCTTCAATTCAACCAGCCAGCCCGTCGACATCAGCGGATGGTGGCTCAGCGATGATTCCAACGACTACCTCCAGTACCAAATTCCAACGCCAACCATCTTGGATGCGGGTGGCTACGCAACGTTTGACGAAACCCAATTCAATCCCGATCCCCCGGTTCCCGGCGTCAGCGGTTTTAGGCTCAGTTCCGGTGGTGAATCGATTTACCTGACTCAGGCTTCCGGTGGCGCGGTGTCTCGATTAGAGGATGCCGTGGATTTCGGTGCCTCTTTCAATGGCCAAACCTTCGGACGCACACCGACCTCTCCGGCTCGCATGGCACCGCTGGTCCGAAGCAGCTTAGGAGCAACCAACGGCGCGTTTGCGTTCGCTGACGTCGTCATTAGTGAGGTAAATTACCATCCGTCAGACCCCAGTTCGGCAGCAATCGATGTTGACCCTGCGATCACCGATAACGACTTGGAATTTATTGAACTTTACAACAGAACTGAGGATGCGATCGACCTGTCTGACTGGTCGATTAGCGGGGACGTCGAGCTTGAATTTGCCAACGGACCTTCGATTGGTTCGGGTGAAGCTTTGGTCTTGGTGAGCTTTGATCCAGCCAATACGACTCGGCTGAACGCATTTCGAACGCACTTTGCAATGGACGCTTCAACGCCGATTGCTGGGCCGCTAAGCGGATCTTTAAACAACAGCTACGGCCTTGTCCAGTTAAACCAACCCGATACACCGGATGCAGATGGCATTCCTTTGGTCACGGTCGACGAAGTAGTCTACGACGACTTGGCACCGTGGGATGTCAGCGCGGACGGCCAGGGCGATTCGTTGCACCGGATAGCTCCATCGACGCTGGGGGCTTTTGCTGCCAGCTGGACCGGCGAATCTCCCACGCCTGGACAGATTGTTCGCAGTGCGTCGGTCAATTCAGTCACCATCAATAACGATGCCCCTGGACGATCCGAAGTGACTTCGATCGAGGTCGTGTTCGATTCCGTCGCTGCGGTGGATGCATCAAACTTTGAGTTGACGCACATTGGTGATGACAACAGGGAGACCACTGTCACGGGTGTCAATGTTCTGCTGGGTCAATCGGGCGGTCAAACCACGGCGACCTTAACGTTTGATGCAACCAATTTTACGCTGGCCGGAACCAACCCATCAATCGCGGCGACGTTAGCTGATGGGCGATACGAACTACGTTATCGCGATTTAGGATTCAGCACCTCTGAGGTGCGCGTTGATAGCTTCTTCCGCAAGTACGGCGATTCGGACGGCAGCAACTTGGTGGGACTTGCCGACTTTGCTGACTTTCGCAGCTCGTTTGGAATCGAATACAGCTCTAGCGATCCCAACAATGGCTACAACAGTGGCCTGGATGCGGACCGCAACGGAATCGTCAGCCTGGTCGATTTTGCCGCCTTCCGAAGTGCGTTTGGTAAGTAGAGCGACAATAGGGAACACTCCAAAGTGAAAAAGTGATTGGCCCTGGTAAGTAGAGCATCTAGTCAAACAGGCCCAAATGCCGCTATTTCCCCCTGTTTTGACACCGGTTACCGACATGGTTCAAACAGGAACAGTGTGGCTGTTGATGAATTTCCGACTTTAAAGCAGAAATTATCGCGAATAATGCGGCCTTGGACGGGATAAGTCCGTGGGAGGTTATGCGGCTGCTGACACCGCTGCATGTTTTGCATGCAAGTGGTTAACTGCCGAGCTCAGTCAAACGCCGCCGCAGCTTGTTTTATGCCTTCGAGGATGCATTTTGCAGGAAGTGCCGGTTAGTTACGAAAATGCTGCTCCAGTGAGTTCTTTCACCCCGCAAATGCGTCCTAAAGATGCCCGGTAGAACTATAGTCAAATCCAAAGAAGGTTGACTCGATGTCCTGCCGTACTTTCCTCGCAAGAGGGGGACTTCAGCGCGGAGCCTGATGTCGATGTCGCAAATTTCGTCTGATCGCGTGCCCCATTCTTTCCAGTCTTCCACTTTTCAGCGTTAGTCGATGGATCCGAATCGTTCAGTTCTAAGTAAGGTTGGCGCGTGCCTATCAACTGCTTCTCAAACAGAATCTAGACGGGCGAAGATTGCCAAGCGTCGCGGACGTCAATTGCGTTTGGAGACGCTGGAGAGCCGGAAACTGCTCACTGCGACGCTCGCTATCAGTTCCGGGGATTGGACCGATGCGAGCATCTGGAGCAATGGCGTACCAGATGCATCGAAGCGAGCGATCATTTCGCAGGGCCGAACTGTTACCCTAAATAGTGTCGACCACGTTGCCGAGGAGATTGTCATTCACGGTCAGTTAGTGGCCGAAGAAGGTGCAGTCGGGTCACCCGATAAGTCTCTGACGACTCGCTGGATTCATGTCAACAGCGGTGGGGTGTTCCAGGTCGGAACCGAGGCTGATCGTTACGACAATCATGACTTTGATTTGACGCTGACCGGAACCAACCCCAACGCTGACTTCACGGTCGAAACAGCGACCGGAACGATGTCGATCACCAACAATGATGGTTTCCTGATGACTGCCATGGGCGGCAGTTTGCAATTTTATGGTGACCAAAAACTGAGCTTCACCAAGTTGGCGAAAACAGCTTGGAAGGGCTCGACAACGATCACGGTCGAAAACGTCATCGAACGCAACTTTGATGGCACGACTTCAGCTGCGTCCGACGGTTCACTCGATGGATCGAATGCTTGGCAGGTCGGTGACCAAATCGTGATCGCTAGTTCTTCGGCCAACTACGCCGAAGAAGACGTGCGAACGATCACCGGAGTCGATGTCCAGGGCAGCGAAACGGTGCTGACGCTCAATTCACCGACAACCCATCGGCACTATGGGTTCATCGAGTACTACAAAGACGGCCAGGAAAGCATTGACCTGCGTGCGGAGGTCGCGCTACTGAGCCGAAGCATCACGATTCAGGGGACTCAAGACACCGATTCCAGATTTGGCAATCGCGCAAGATACGGAACGACTTCCGGCAAGAATCTGGGCATCGGTGCCCACGCCATGTTCATGCCAGGTTCGGGAACGATCACGATCGATTCGGTTCAGTTCGACAAGATGGGGCAAACGGGTCAGGTCGGGCGATACCCCATTCACTGGCACCTCGGAGCAAATCGTTCCGGTGATATCCTGCGAAATTCCAGTGTCACCAATTCCAACAATCGTGGTGTCGTCGTTCACGGGGCGCAGGGGTTGTTGATCGAGGGCAATGTGCTGCATGACATCCATGGTCACGGCCTGTTTATGGAGGACGGCGCTGAATTCAACAATCAGTTTCTAAGCAACATTGTCTTGGGCATTCACAGGGTCGGCGGAAACAATCGCAATGACCCGTTCATTGTTCCAGGTGTCACGCGTGGTTCAGACGGCAGGGTTAATGGGGCAGCGCCCAGAAATGGTTTGGGTGAAAGTTCGCACGACACCGGGCAGCAAGTCTTTGAGCGTTTTCTAAGTTCATCCGCTTACTGGATCACAAACCCGGACAATACCTGGATCGGAAATGTCTCGGCGGGCTCCGAAGGAACTGGGTTCTGGTTCATCTTGCCCGACCGCGTCATTGGGCTGTCGCGGGACACTGGCCTTTATAACGGCTACAACCCTGCGCAACAAAATCTGGGTGTGTTTGACCACAACACGTCGCACTCGTCCCCCGTCGGTCTGACCTTTGATCGTGGTTCGGACATTCGCGGTGGAGGCAGTGTCGGCTACACGCCGCCGCAGCGAGCCACGTTCAACGAGTTCACTGGATACAAACATACCGGGACAGCGGTCTACCATCGCGGCAACAACGTCACATTTAGCGGTAGCCAATTCGCTGATGTCAAAAGCGGTTCGTTCAACACGTTCTCGCAGATCGAGCAGGACGTTTTATTTGTGGGACATAGTCGAGGCAATTCATCACCATCACAGCTGGTTGGCGGATATAAATTGTATGATGGTCCAGGCCAGATTATCGGAGCCCACTTCGCTGGATTTTCGGCTGACAACGCGCACATGTTCTTGAACACCGGCGGGGCACACAAGCACGCGATGACGCGAGCCGAAGGGATCACGTTTGAAGATGACGGAACGGCCGATCACGTCTCAATTTATTGGCAAGATGCGGGTGGGTTCACCAACGACTCACCCGCCAATGCCGCTGGGCGTCCCGATGCAATTTCGGGAATCGTTCTAGACGTTGACGGTTCGCTTACCGGACATGGTGGTGGCGGTGCCGGTCATGTTCTCACCCCGCGTGTCGACTACTACCGCGATTCGACTGACATTAGGCCGGCTGGCTGGAACGCGTACATCAGTGATGATCGATTCGGTTATTTACAGTTGGAAACCATCAGCGGTGCGGGCAATTTCCCATACTTTGACGTCCGAAATGGCGATGATCACCGATTAAGAGTCAATCGCCGTAACATCACCCGGCAACGTCTTTACACCAAGCTGAACGCAGGGGATTACACCTTTACTTTCACCGAGCCGGTGCCTGCGGATGGGTTTACGGTTCGGATGGACGTGTTGCGTGGATCACAGCCAGGGGATTCAACGGTCTATCGTTTTGAAGGTGTGGGAACCGATTACCAACCGACATCGGGAATCGCAAGCACATCATTGCAGGCACTTCGCAGCGCGTCATCGAATGCTTTTTTTCGTGACGCCGATGGCGATCTTTGGATGAAGGTGTTTGAGAACAACAGCACGATTCGGGTCAGGCCAACGAACAATCCGCTACCGTCGAATGATGCTGAAGTTGAGAACCTTGTTCTGGTTAATGCAGACAACGAAGAGGACATTACAGAATTAGTCGATGGTTCGGTGATCAACCTGACCACCTTGCCGACGAGGAACTTGAATGTTCGCGCGGCGGCAAACGAAACGACTCGAAGCATCGGGTTCAGTTTGGTTGGACCTTCGGCGCACAACCAGACTGAAAGCCTACAACCCTATTCGCTTTTTGGTGACACAAACGGTGACTTTCAATCAGAACCGTTGTTGGTTGGCCAGTACACCCTTGTCGTGACACCCTACACCCAGGGCGGCTTGAGCGGCACGGCAGGTGAGCCCGTCACGATTAACTTTGAAGTCATCGAACCGGTCCAATCTCAGTTCACGGGAATCACAGAAGATCCGACGGTCAAAGATGGGACTGTGGTGAGAGCTGAGGAGTTTGACGAAGGTGGTCAGGGTGTCGCTTACTTTGACACCAGTGCCGGCAACTCTGGTTCGGGAAACAATGCTCGTCCAGACGAGGACGTCGATTTGACCAATAGCAGCATCCTGCTAAGCAATGTGATCGATGGTGAATGGTTGGAGTTCACCCGCGATGTGGCCGCAGGCATCTACGATGTCAGTTTCAACGTCAATCAGTTTTCCGTGCGATTTCCAGAAAAAGGCATCCGCCTTTTGGTTGCCGAAAACGCATTTTCAAATTCGTTCACCGAATTGGGTGCAGTTCGGATTCCCGACCCGAACGTCACTGGAACGACGTTCGTGATTCCCGATGTCGATCTAACGCAGTGGGGCGGCGCGGGCCGAGTGTTCCGGGTCGAGTTCTTTGCGGTCCCACCAGATACGATCATCGCGCCGCAGTCAGTTCAGTTGGTGGGAGAAGCCGAACCGGGTAGCGGTCCGTATCTTGAATACGGGACCAACGGCGATAACTGGTTCAATGGTTCTGGTCTTTCGGATGCGTCGATTGTTGAGACCGGCGATCCAATTCCCGCTCAGTGGCCGACACATATCGCGGGCAACAGTGCCGATCGAGTATCCCGCATTCGATCCGCTGCGGTGGAGAACGCGCTCATCTTCGATCTTGGCGGGACGTTTGACATCAGCGGGATGGCACTTTGGAATAGCACCGAAGGAGGTCAAACCGATCGCGGATTCGAAAACACCCAGTGGTTCTATTCGACCGATGGTGGGCAATCCTTTATTGAGTCGGAAAATCTTACTTGGACTGATCGAGCCGCCGATGGTGCATCAAACCAGGGCAATTCACCGCCACCGACGGCTCCGGTGTTTCGTCCTGAAGTCCAGATGTTGTCCGAAGATATTCGCGGCGTGACCCATGTCCAATTGGTCGTTGACAATTTTTCTAACGCCGGTGCTGACGGGATCGTCATGGCATCTGAACTGCGGTTCATCGGTAAGTCAACGGTCTCGACCGGCACTAACTTGAGCCTGAACTTTGATTCGCTTGTATTCACCAACGCTGATCAACTTGACTTCGGCGATGCGCCAGCTACTTACCCGACGTTGCTAGCCAATGATGGTGCCCGACACGCTGCGATTGGTCCGCAGCTTGGGGCAACGCGTGACGCCGAGAATGACGGCGGCCCTTCGGTAGCAGCCGATGGGGATGGCAGTGATGAAGATGGCGTTCTGTTCGGCGGCATTGGAATCGATCGCGACGAGGCCGTGACGTTTGGTGTCACAGGAGCTTTGCAAATCC
>CAYVAN010000030.1:0-10097 GCA_964449225.1 uncultured Rhodopirellula sp. | reverse complement strand
TGTTGGGCGGCTCAAGCCCAGGGCTCGTCGATGCTTGGATCGACTTTAACCGCGACGGTGATTGGGATGATTCCGGAGAACAGATTCTTACAAGCGTTATGGTCGATCAATCGATGCAGACGCTCAACTATGATCTTCCAGCTGGCTTAACAGCGGGCGAGACC
This sequence comes from uncultured Rhodopirellula sp., assembly GCA_964449225.1. Lineage (GTDB taxonomy): Bacteria > Planctomycetota > Planctomycetia > Pirellulales > Pirellulaceae > Rubripirellula. The sequence continues at coordinate 9,933 of CAYVAN010000030.1, read as the reverse complement.
TTCGCTCGCGTTCGCATCAGCACCGATGGTGAGCTGGAACCGAACGGGTTCGCCAAAGACGGCGAGGTTGAGGATTACGTCGTTAGTATTGTCGCGCCACCCAAGGTTGAAAGCATCATCGTCAATGACGGGGACACGCAACGTTCCTCATTGGATTCCGTCAGCGTGATGTTTGATCAGGCGATTGATGATACGCCGGGCCGCGATAGCGCGTTCCAGCTAATCGATATCGAAAGCGGCGAAGCGATTGCGATTAACACGCCACAGTATCGTAGCACCACGGATGGCAAGACGATCGTGGACCTGACGTTCGACCCCAGTGATGCTCGCGTGACCAGTTTCGGCAGTCTACAGGACGGGGATTATCAACTTGTGATTGACGCATCGCTGGTCATGAGGAACGGCGTCGGCATTGATGGGAACGGCGGAGGTTTGTCCGGTGGTGACTATGCGACTACGGAAATCGACAAGCTGTTTCGCAAGTACGGCGACGCTGATGGGGATGGGACCGTTGGGCTAACCGACTTCGCCGCCTTCCGTGGAACGTTTGGGAAATCAGAAATCGATCCGGGGTATTTCCGCGGACTGGATTCCGATGGTGTTGGGGGAATTGGGCTATCTGACTTCGCCGCCTTCCGATCGAACTTCGGTAAGTAAAAAACAAACAGGACTTTGAGGCTTTTAGAGCTGGGAAAGGTAGAAGAGATAACATGAACAATCTGTGTTCTTTACCGACAGCGTTATCAAGCTGCTTGTTGGGACGTAAGTATCGAACGCGTCGCCAATCACGTTCGGAGTCCGATCGGAAAAAGCGATTGCGAATGGAAACGCTTGAAAAGCGTCAGTTGCTGGCGGCGGGGATTGTTGCTCCGGAGAGTGTGGAATTGATGACCAATGGCGGGCCGAGTGATCCGTATTTGGAGTATGGGACCAGCGGCAGTCATTGGATTAACGGTTCGGGTCTATCCGATGCATCAATCGTTGAAACGGGCGACCCCGTGCCTGCCGTTTGGCCGGAGCATGTTGCGGGGAATAGTGATCAACGTGTGTCGCGGATTCGAGGAGCGGCCGAGGAGAGCACGCTTACGTTTGACCTCGGAGGAACGTTTGACCTCAGCGGCATGGTGCTTTGGAACAGCACCGAACAAGCGGCTGGTGGGACGTTGCAAACCGACCGAGGGTTTGAGAACACTCGACTTTCCTACTCAACTGACGGTGGGAATACGTTTAGTGGAAATGATTTGCTGACTTGGACCCAGCGGTCTGCCGACGCGTCTGCCAATCAAGGGGCCAACCCTTCATCACCGGTCGCCACCTTTGCACCGGAAGCCCAGATGCTTCCGAGCACGGTCCAAAATGTGACACACGTTCGCATGGTCGTTGACAATTTTTCAGGCGATGGAATCGTGATGGCTTCGGAACTTAGGTTCTTAGGCCAATTAGATTCCTCGGCACCTTACCAGGCCAGTTTGACGGCCGAGACCGTGGAAGGTAATTACAACCTCGTGCAAGGCATTGAGGGCGGTCGAAATATCGAGTTCACGGTTACGTTGGACAAAGAAAACGCCACGGGATCTGCGATCTCCTTTGATCTAGACGATCTGGGAACGGGCAACGCGATCTCGGGCATTGATTATGACGCCATACCGGCCGATGCGAAAATCATTGTTCCTGCTGGATCCAGGACGGGATCGTTTACCGTCAACGTGATCGATGACTTCTTGATTGAGCCTACCGAGACGATGAACGTGCGGATTTCTGGCAGCAGCTATCCGTCGATGACCATCGATACCGCGACGGCGATGGGCACCATCAATGACAACGATGACGCTGGGGTGACCTTGGTTGGAGCTGACAATCTTCAGTTAAGCGAAGCTGGGGATACCGATACTTACACGATTCGATTGAATACGATCCCTACTGGACCTGTCCAGATTACGGCCACTGCTGATTCAGAGCTTCAGGTCAGCACCGATGGAGTCACTTTTGGTTCGTCGCTTGACTTGAACTTTACCGACATGACGCCGCAAACAATCACGGTGCGAGCTGTGAACGATCAGTCGATCGAGGGACTTCACAGCGGGATGATCTCGCACGCCATTACAGGCTCGGTCGTCGATCCAAACTATCCCGACGTGACGCCAGATGATCTGTATTCGGTCAGCGGAACCGATCGCACGTTTCAACAATTGTTAGACGACGGAGCTTTGCGGCCTGGGCAAAATTGGTCAGGAGGCGTTCAGGGTTCCGAAGTCGACGTCAATAATGCGGTCTTGGAACAGGGCATTCCCAGCAATGTCTCCATCCCTCAAAACATCAATGCTCATACTTTGAATGCGTCGGTTATCAGGCGTAACAACTTTGACAACATCACGCGTTGGTATCAAGAAGACGGTAACACCCAGGTTTTCCGGTTGTTCGAGGGTGAGGAAAACGTTCGCAACGATCGTGGGTTGGCCGCTAGAATCGAAACTTTCGCGAACGCTAGCACCGCAGTGTGGAATGATTTTTCAATTCGTTACACCGTCTTGAAAGCGGAGTCGGTGTCGCTGTTCCAGTCGAAACAGAACAGCGAATACGATTGGGGACTCCATATTGGCATGACGCCCGAGGGCGATATCCACTTCACTCACCGCAGAAACTACGATGGGGGTAGCAGACGCTTCACGCTGGCCGAAGACATGATCGGAAAGAGTTTTGAAATTCTGGTCAGGGATAATGGGCATGAATACGAGTTGTATTTTAATGGCGAACTAATAGCAGAGAACTACTACGAGCGTCCTGGTCGTGACTTTGCTTGGCGTTGGGGCCCCTACCGTGGTGCAAGGGAGTTGAACAACGATGTTTTGGTCTTTGCCAACAATGTGCAGATGCGTGCCAACACGGTGGCACCCGTTGGGCTGGTGCCGTACCGGCTGCCTACCACATCGTTGTCCATTGATTCAGCAATCGCCCAAATCACCGATAGCGAACCGGTTCAAGAACAGTTCGCTCCGTTGACCGAAAATACGACCGTTCAAAATGGCACGGTCATTCGGGCTGAAGAATTCGATACGGGAGGCCAGAATGTTGCCTACTTTGATACCACCGCAGAAAACCAAGGCGGATCAGCACGAGCGGATGAAGACGTTGATTTGTACGCTGGCAGTATCGTGCTTAGCAATATCGCCGACGGCGAATGGCTTGAGTTTACGCGTAATGTCGTTCCGGGGGTCTATGACGTCGATGTAAGAGCGTGGTCGACGAATGACAACGCGAAAGGCGTACGACTATTCATTGCCGAGAACGCATCCAGTTCTTCGTTCACGGAGCTTGGCTATGTGAGTGTTCCCGATACCAACAATGACAGAGTCAGTCATACCATCGAGAACGTGGACCTGACCGACTGGGGCGGGGAAGACCGCGTGATCCGCGTTGCATTCGAAGGCGGGCGGTTTCTCTACGACTGGATCAAATTTAATAGTAAGCTGGACTTTGGCGATGCACCAGAATCCTATGGGACTCTATTGGCGGATGACGGAGCTCGTCATGTCGCCGTCGGGCCTCAGCTCGGTGCGAGTCGCGATAGTGAAAGCGACGGTGGACCTACCGCCGATGCCGATGGTGATGGCAGTGACGACGACGGCGTGATGTTTGGCGCGATCGGTGCTGCCAGTTCCGGAGCAGCCGTCAACGTCGAGGTAAATCTTGGCGATGCAGAGGCAGCCAAGGTCGATGCCTGGATCGACTTCAATCGCAATGGGGTTTTTGGCGACGAGGCATTCGAGAAAATCCTCGACAGCGTCTCGGTCGCCGATTCGATGCAAACTCTCAACTATAAGCTGCCGACAGGTTTAGAGTCGGGTGACTATTTCGCTCGCGTGCGTGTCAGCGTCGAGGGTGAACTAGGGCCGACCGGTCCGGCACCCAACGGCGAGGTCGAAGACTACGTGGTATCGGTGATGGATTCGCCTGAGGTTGAAAGTGTTGTGATCAACGGAGGAGATGACCAGCGATCCGCGCTCGATTCGGTTCGGGTAACATTCACCGGATTGGTCGATGTCGACACCAGCCATGGTAGCCCGTTCCAATTCACTCCTGTCGATAGCAGCGAAGTGATCCCCACCCAGACGCCAGTCATTGGTCAATCCGGTGGCAAGACAACAGTGGACTTCAAATTTGTATCTGGTACCACTCACGTGACGGGTTATGGGAGCCTTCAGGATGGACACTACGCGTTGAAAATTGATGCGTCGCGGGTGACGTCCTCGGGTGCATGGTTAAAAGGTGGCGGCGGTTCGGGCAGCTCCCCCTACGTGGATCTGAACGTCGACAAGTTTTACCGCACCTACGGCGATGCCGACGGCAGCGGAACGGTGGGCTTGGCCGACTTTGCGATCTTCCGCAGTGCGTTTGGGAAGAGCACCACCGCTCCCGATTTCCTTGGCGAATTAGACTCCGACGGTGACGGAACCATCGGCCTGGCTGACTTCGCTGCTTTCCGAACCAACTTTGGAAGATGAACCCTGGCTGACCATCACTCCTGCATTGAAAAATCTCCATACAAACACTGAAATACGAACAAACGATGGATCCCATGAATAGAAATTGGATGCAACACCTCCTAAGCACGCTCGGCTTCGCATTGTTGATCGGGTTGCCTAGTTTGTCTTCCACGGCTGAAGCTCAGCTCTCGATCACGCCCACTGACCAGATGGTCCTGGATCCGAATGCGTTGGTGTTGGCGACAGGCGGTAATTTTAGCCGGGTCATCAACGGCAGTCCCTTTCAACAGGAAAGCCTGATTACGCACCAGGGCTATCAGTACAGTGCCTGGTATCACAACGGCTCAAATGACGAGAACATTTATGTTTCTCGGCGCAAGTTGACGGGCACGACTTGGGAAACCATCGATACTGGTCATGGCTTGGAGAATGGTGACGCAACCGCGTCATCACCGGGTCGTCGATGGGATTCGCACAATGTCATTTCGATGGGGATCTCCAACGATGGCCGAATTCACTTGGCGTACGACCATCATGTTGATCGGCTTCGTTATTTGACCACTGATCCTGGGGTTGCGACGAGTTCTGGTGGAGCTTGGAACCAGGCCATTTTCAAAGCTGAACGCAGCTCCCTAAACCCAAATGGCTCTTCCATCCCGCAAGTCACCTATCCGCGTTTCACCAACGTCGGTGACGACTTGGTGTTAACGTTTCGCGATCGTGGCAGCGGCAACGGGGATGTTCGAATCGCGGACTATAACTCGCAAACCGGCCAATGGAGCAACACTCGCTTCGTTAACCAGGGCAGTCCTGGTAGCGGAACTTATGACGATGCGAACAACAATCAATCAACAAGGCGGAACGCTTATCACAACGGTTTCCATGCCGACGCCAGCGGCAGACTTCATACCACATGGACATGGCGAGAAGGAACGCAAGACGGGAACCATGGAATCAACTATGCCTATAGCGATGATAGAGGCGTAACCTGGCAAAACGGCGATGGTGATTTGGTTGGAACCAATTCCTCACCGATTAATGTGAATTCACCGGGCATTGAATTATCGGGTGATGGCATCGATAGCTTCGATCGGCGACAAGGCATTTTGAATCAGCAAGGACAAATTGTCGAAGCAGACGGGGGTGTCCACGCATTGATGTTCCATCGCCTGCAAGGTCCAACTTACGAAGATTCACCTTTCAGTGATCGCAACAATTCAGCCTATCACCACTATTACAGAGATCCACTGACCGGCGAGTGGTCGGTCAGTCTTGTTGTTCCCGACGAGGGAGTTGGCAGTCGCCCAAGACTAGGCGTTGATAGTGACGGAAACCTTTTCGCTCTCTACACGCAAAGCAGCGACCTAGTGATTGCAGGAGCATCAAGAACAGCGATGGGGTTTTCTGAATGGGAAGTCCTACTGCGGGACGATAGTCGCAACTATGAAGGCACACCGTTGCTCGATAACAATCGTCTGCTCGATTACGGAATCTTGTCGGTCTACCTTCAAGACCGGGCGTTGACCAGCTCGGAAACCGAACCAACCGGCAGCGCCCTTCGCGTGCTCGAGTTTCAAGTCAACTCACCCGTCGCAATACCGGAACCGGGATCGTTTGCCGCACTGCTCGTCATCTCGGGATTGTGCTTGCGTCGTCGCCGAATCCCGTGACCCAAGTGCCGATTGTTTTATGGAAGGGTTGTGATTTCCAGATGGTTTTGTTGTTGCAACTGGGGATCTGATTTTCATTGTTTCGGCTGGTCCTATGGATGGCGATCACCGAGGCGTTATGGGTGAATCCTAAAACATGACGCCTCGATCATCAGTGCAGTCGATGGTTGATTTGGCATGGATGCCGACGCGGATGGCGGTGTCGGGTCAACTGACGTTATCGCTGTCCGGGCGAACTTTGGAATCTGATTCCAGCAGTTGGTTAACCAATCGGTTCTGTAGCCCTGAAAGGTAAGGATTGACCATCACTAATCAAACGACGCGGCGATTGACTAAGATATTCGGACGATCACATCATCAACCTGAACTTGCTCCTATCAACGATCTTTCATCCATGCTGACGTTGCCGACGAAATCCAGCCTTGTATTTTTACTCTGCTTGTTTCCCCATCTAGGGAATCTGTATGCCGCAGATCGACCCAATATTGTTTTCTTTTTTGCTGATGATCAGACCACCAGCACGCTAGGTTGTTACGGCAATTCGGTCATTCAGACACCTAATATCGACTCGCTGGCCAAACGTGGTGTTCGATTTGAAAATGCATTTGTCACACAACCAATTTGCTGGGTTAGCAGAACTCAGATTCTTACAGGTCTTACAGCGCGGACTTACGGTGAAAAAGACAAACGCGAAGTGGCGCGTGCCGATGCGATTGGAACCCTCTATTCAGACATATTGAGTGAAAGCGGTTATCGAACGGGTTACTTCGGTAAATGGCATGCCAAAATGCCCAAGAGTTTCCGCAAAGAGGATCACTTTGATGAATTTGAAGCGATCGATCGAAACCCCTTCTACAAGATGCAACCCGACGGAAGTCTTAGACACGAAACGGAAATAATCGTTGATCGCGGCATCGAGTTCATTAAGAGTCAACCCAAGGACAAGCCGTTTGCGTTGAATCTATGGTTCAATGCTTGCCATGCTGAAGACTCTGATCGACGTCCAGGCATCGGTCATTTTCCATGGCCCCGCGCGGTCGATGGAATGTACGACGACATCACGATCGCTCCGCCGCAATTAAGTGATCCAGCGATTTTTGAGTCATTACCAGATTTCCTACGAACGACGATCAACCGCGAGCGTTATTTTTGGCGTTGGAACACCGACCAAAAGTATCAAACGAACATGCGTTCGTATTATCGAATGGTGAGCGGCATTGACGGCGCGATCGGACGTTTCATGGCTGCGTTGGACTCCGCTGGCTTGGCGGAAAACACGATTGTTGTCTATTCGGCCGACAATGGTTACTACATGGCGAACCGCGGTTTGGCTGGAAAGTGGTCTCATTACGATGAATCCATCCACGTGCCTCTGATTGTGATGGATCCCCGCTTGCCATCGGAAGCAAAAGGCAAAACATCTGACGCGTTGGCAACCAACCTAGACTTTCCATCAACGTTCCTGGACTGGGCGGGCCTTAAAATTCCAACGCGGTATCAGGGACGCAGCCTCGTTCCGATCACCACTGGCGATAAGCCAGAAGACTGGCGAACTGAGACTTATCACGAGCATTTTGCCGAACGCAAACGGATTCCGGCGTTTGAGGGGCTTCGCGGTGATCGTTACAAGTACGTTCGCTATTTTGACCATGGAAATCAGGAATTCCTGCACGATCTTAAAACCGATCCCAATGAATTGGTCAATTTAGCGAATGACCCGAAGCACAGCGAAACGCTGGCGAAATTTCGCGATCAGACGTCCAAGCGAGTGAACGCACTCGGTGGTGCCTTGACTCCACTGAAAGCTTTTTCTTTGTCCACCGCACCTCATCCCGAAGCCTCTGCAAATGTTTCCGCAAGAATCAACAAAGACGGTTTTGTCAAAGTCTTTGATGGGAAGACTCTTAAAGGCTGGGAGGGCGATAAAGCTTTCTGGTCGGTTCAAGACGGAGCCTTAACGGGTGTCACGGATGGATCATTAAAATCAAACCGTTTCATTACTTGGAAACACTCGACGATTCGAAACTTTGACTTGCGTGTCAAAGTGAAAGTCACCGCCGGTGGCAACAGCGGAATTCAGTATCGGGGAACTTCCCGTCCTGATCTCGGGCTAGATATCGTGACCGGGTATCAGTGCGACGTGGTTGCCGATGTGCCGAGGTACAACGGAATGCTGTATGAAGAAAAGGGAAGGCGAATTCTTTCACACGCTGGCGAAAAAGTCATCATTGACACCGATGGTCAGCCCTGGGTGGTCGGAAAGCTCACAAACAGTAAGACCGAAACCAGTGCATTTGATACTGACCAGTGGCACGATTACCGAGTGCTTGTTGTAGGTAATCATCACCAGCACTGGATCGATGGTCGCCCGACTGCTGACCTGATCGACTTAGACGAAAAGGGACGTACCCTTGAGGGCGTTTTGGCGGTTCAAGTGCATGTCGGCCCAGCGATGAAGATCCAATACAAGGACTTCATGATCAAACACCTTCCTGACGAATCAAAGATTCAATCGATGCAGGAAGCGTCTATCCCAGCTGATGCTTACGGGGTGCGTCCCCAAGGCAGGTTGCCCAAGGATTGGAAACCACCAATCTACGGTCATCGATAGAAATGCAGTCCTTCTGCCATCGATTAGAATCCACCGGCGAACTTACGATTAAGATGTCAAAGTCAACGTTGATCCAACACAAGCTCCGATGGCTCTAAGTCTCGGACGATTAAATAGATGCCTCCCCTTGATAGAAATTTCACTGAGATGAACAGACTGACTAATTGTGTTGGAAGCTTAGAAAGATTTGGCATGTTTTGTGTTCTGATCGCGTTCGCATTGGGCCACCAGATCTGTGTTGCTGATTCAACTAATTCATCCATCGAAAATAGAAAGCTAAACTTCAACGCGGATTGGCGTTTCAACCGATCTGATTCGAGCGGTGCCCAAGCAAGCGACTTTGATGCAAGCGATTGGTCGACGGTTAGTTGTCCGCACACGTGGAACGACACCGACACGTTCAACGATTTTGGAACCGGTGGCCACCAAGGTGAAACAAATCTGTGGATGGGAACCGCGTGGTATCGCAAAGAGTTTTCGTTGCCCGCAGAGTACCGAAACAAGAAAGTCTTCATTGAATTTGAGGGTGTACGGCAAGTCGCCGATTTTTACTTGAATGGTGAACTTCTTGGGCATGATGAAACGGGATTCATTCCGTTTGCCTTTGATTTGACACCGTTTCTAAAAGCGGACGGTAAGAATGTGTTGGCCGTAAAGGTTGATAACACCGTCGCGGGAAAACTGTACGCCGGTGACACGCCTTGGCACCATCAAAACTGGCATCCACCGCACGGTGGTATCTATCGCAATGTCTACCTGCATGTCCTTGACCCGGTCCACGTGACGCTGCCGCTCTATGCCCATTTGGGCACCGAGGGAATCTATGCTTGGACAGAATCGCTTGCCAAAGAAAAGGCAACCATTGGCGTAAGTGCCGAAATTGAAAACACGCTTGATGAAGCGTCGGACATCGAAGTCGCGTTTAAGTTGCTCGGTTCCGACGGGAATGTCGTCGCTGAATCGAAGGAGTCCATCGAGCTTGCTGCTGGGCAGAAGACAAAATCAGCATCGATGTTAGATGTCAGCGATCCGCACTTGTGGGAACCTGACTATCCGTACGTTTACCAAGTCCAAGTTGAAATTAGTGTTGATGGAAAAGTATGTGATACCAGCACAACCCCGTTTGGGATTCGCAACTACCGCTTTGATACCAACACCGGATTTTGGA
>CAYVAN010000029.1:20347-28229 GCA_964449225.1 uncultured Rhodopirellula sp. | reverse complement strand
TCGCTGACGATGGAGTTCTACAAACGCAATTACATAGAGGGTCTGTTTTTGAGTTCTGGAATCATTCAGAACTCGGACTACACCATGGAACAGTTGACGTCGGTCGCGAAGAAGCTTCGTACCGAGCATCATTACGGCGGCTACATCCATCTGAAAACGATTCCCAACGCATCAGAAGCATTGATCGAAGACGCTGGTCGATGGGCGGATCGGCTGAGCGTCAACATCGAACTGCCAACCGAAAACGATCTCGTTCAATTGGCTCCGGAGAAAAAGAAGCCTCAAATCGTCGAAGCGATGACGGGAATCCGAAGGAAGATTGACCAATACAAACAGGAAACCAAAGCCGGGTTCAAGCCACCGCGATTCTCACCTGCCGGTCAAAGCACTCAAATGATCGTCGGCGCGACTGCCACTCCGGATGTCGAAGTGCTCAAAACGGCTTCGTCGCTGTACAACGACCAGCGACTACGCCGCGTCTATTATTCCGCCTACAGCCCGATCCCCCACGCGGATGCTAGATTGCCCGGCCAATCGCCCCCGTTGGTTCGCGAACATCGGCTGTATCAGGCCGATTGGTTGATGCGGTTCTACGGATTTGATGCGAACGAGATCGTTGCCGAGGCGGACCAAAATTTATCGCTAGACATCGATCCCAAACTGGCCTGGGCTCTGGCCAACCGCCATTACTTCCCCGTCGATGTGAACGCGGCCAGTCGCGAAGAGTTGTTGCGTATCCCAGGCATCGGAGTTCGCAGCGTCGATCGCATTATCAAAATCCGCCGACACAAAGCCCTGCGAACCGAGGACATGAAAAAACTTCGTGTCGCGTGGAATCGAGCGAAGGTGTTTGTTGCCACAAGTGACCATAACCCAGGATTAGCGGATCTGGACAAGCTGGATTTGAAGGGCAAAGTCAAACCAAAGACCGAGCAATTATTGCTATTCGATGCAGCCAGTTCGGCCATGACGGGGGAAGTGTAGCTTGGCCGCAGCAGGCAAAGAGATCAGTGCATTCCCGTTGTCATCAATCCATCCCCAAGAGGCGATGAATTTTTTCAGTTCCAAAACTTTCCGGCTGCAACGCAGCGAAAGTCGCCAAGACTTTCGGCTCTCGCTGCGCTTACACGCAAGTTGCCAGCGATGACGCAATTCGTCTTCGCTGATTCGTTCGAATCATGGCGCACCGAAGCCCGTCGTTTGATAGTTGCTGGTGTCCAGCCGTCGGCGATCGCTTGGACCATCGAAAAACAACAACCCAGCCTGTTCGGCGATGATCCCGCCGATGTCGACGCGACGGCATCCAAACCATCGTTCACTGTTCCGCCTAAATTTTTGGACCTTGCCCGAACCGTTGCCTGTCACCGGCATACTGGCCGATGGGAAATTCTGTACCGGACCTTGTGGCGAATCTGCCACGAAGAAAAGAACTTGCTGGAAATTGTTACCGATGACGATGTTCATGCATTGACTCAAATGCGGAAGGCGGTGACTCGCGACGTCCACAAAATGAAAGCCTTTGTCCGTTTCCGAAGAGTGGAATCTGAATCTGGCGAAGAAAACTACATCGCATGGCATCGGCCCGATCACCGAATCGTCCGGTTGGCGGCACCGTTCTTTTCGCGTCGTTTCAAAGCGATGAATTGGACCATTTTGACGCCAGACGAATCGGTGACCTGGAACCAAAGCCGTTTGGAATACGGTGCCGGGGTTCCCGTCACCGAGGCCCCCGACGAAGACGCATTGGAAGAACTATGGTTGACTTATTACGCATCGATTTTTAATCCGGCTCGTGTCAAAGTGGCAACGATGAAGCGGGAGATGCCAGTGCGTCATTGGGCGACGCTTCCGGAAGCCGCATTGATCGATGACCTACTTCGTGACGCTCCGGCGCGAGTCGATGAGATGATCGAACGAAGCGAGGGGATCGCAGAAACAGCCACCAGCTTTTTTCCCGAATCATTAGAACTCGGCGAATTAAGAAAAGCAGCGGCCGGCTGCACGGCATGCCCATTGCACCAACCGGCAACCCAAACTGTCTTTGGTCACGGCCCCCGTGATGCCAGAATGATCATTGTCGGCGAACAACCCGGCGATCAAGAAGACATCGCCGGAAAACCGTTCGTGGGGCCGGCCGGATCGCTGCTAAACCAAATGCTGATTGCAGCGCAGATCAATCGTGCTGACGTTTACGTTACGAATGTCGTAAAGCACTTCAAATTCATCGAGAAAGAAGGGACGGGCACGCGAGGGAAGCATCGGCTGCATAAGAAACCTGATTCCCGCGAAATTTTTGCTTGTCGCCCCTGGTTGGAGGCCGAGATCGCGGCGATTGCACCACGCGTCCTGGTTTGCCTGGGGGCAACCGCCGCCCAATCACTCTTTGGTCGTGACTTTCAAATCACGAAACATCGTGGACAATTTTCCGCGACCGAATGGTGCTCGCATACCATCGCCACTTGGCACCCCGCAGCAATTTTGCGAATGCCTGATAGCGATCGAAAGCAGCAGATGAAGCAACAGATGGTGCAGGATTTGCTCAGTGCTGGAGAACGGTTCTAAGCTTGGCATAGGCTTCCCGCCTGTGTTGCAGAAAACAGAGGGCTGAAAGCCTATGCCACTGAATTTATAAGCCCCAACGATGCCAGCCTTCCATCAACTTCTCGAAACAACTCCACGCGGACTGTACTGTCCGGCGGGTGATTTTTACGTGGATCCGCATTTTCCCGTCGACCGCGCGGTCGTCACGCATGCTCACACCGATCACGCCCGATGGGGTTGCAAACGCTACCTTGCCGCCGCACCTAGCGAACACTTGCTGCGGATGCGAATGAACGATGACGCCGAGTTTGATTTTTTGCCCTATGGAGAATCAATCACCATCGGTGGTGTTCGCGTCAGCTTTCATCCGGCCGGTCACATGCTTGGATCGGCACAGGTTCGCCTGGAACAAGCCGGAAAGGTCGCGGTCGTGGGAGGCGATTATAAACTGGGGACTGATTCAACCTGCCAACCTTGGGAACCCGTGCCCTGCGATTTGTTTGTCACCGAAACGACATTCGGATTGCCCGTCTATCGATGGCAGCCGCAGCAACAAACGACCGATGCGATCAATGATTGGTGGCGTGCGAATCGTGACGCGGGAAAATGCTGTGTCTTGTACGGATATGCGGTTGGCAAAAGTCAGCGTTTGATTGCAGGACTGGACCCAAGTCTCGGAACAATCTACACGCACGGTGCCGTTGAAAAGGGCAATGAAGCCTATCGGAAAACCGGTGTCCAACTTCCCGAAACCACCTTTGTTGGGTCGGTTGATCGCAAACAGGATTGGAGTGGTTCAATCGTCATCGCTGTCCCAAGTGCCCATCACACACCATGGATGCGGAAGTTTGGGAAAGTCAGCACCGCGATGGCGAGCGGTTGGATGGCGGTTCGCGGTGCGAGACGTCGTCGCAGCGTTGATCGGGGTTTCGTGATGAGCGATCACGTTGATTGGCCGACGTTGCTGGAGGCGGTTGAACTTTGTGATCCAGAAATTGTCTGGGCAACGCACGGCTATTCGTCCGTCGTTGCGCGATACTTGCAAGAACAAGGTCGCAATGCTGAAGTCATTGATTCGCGTTCGCGTGTTGATCAAGAAACCGTGCAAGAAACTGATCAAGACACCGACGAAGCAAAACCAGCGGTGGATGCTGGCAGCACGGAGGTCTCCGAATGATTCGCTTTGCAGAGCTCTACCATCGGCTTGATTCAACGACCAAGACGAACGAGAAAATCGCGGCCATGGTGGCGTATTTTTCCACGGCCGATCCAGCCGATGCGGCTTGGGCGACCTATTTCCTTTCCGGCAATAAGCTTCGACGGTTGGTTCCAACGAAATTGCTGCGACAGTGGGCGGCCCAGGAAGCATCCATTCCTGATTGGTTGTTCGAGGAATCGTATCACGCGGTGGGTGACTTGGCCGAAACCTTGGCGATGGTGGTGCCGCCAGGCAAACTCGAAACCGACATGTCGCTGGCGCAGTGGGTGGAAATTCTGTTGCCGCTGCGTGACATGGACGAGGAAAAACAGCGTGAAACCATCATTGATATTTGGCGCAGAACACCCATTACTGCTGGTCGCGGGTTTGCTTCATCCACGCAGGCGCAGCCTGGTCTGGAGATCACTTCTGCTCCGATGCGGTTTGTTGTTATGAAACTGATCACGGGTGCGTTTCGCGTCGGCGTTAGCAAGCGGTTGGTGACTCGCGCGATCGCCAAACAATGCGGGCTTACCGCCGACGTTGTTTCGCATCGATTGATGGGGAATTGGGAACCGTCAGCGACATTCTACAAGTCATTGATCGATCCCGATGGTCCAGATGCCTCGGCAAGTCAGCCGTATCCGTTCTGTCTTGCGCATCCGATTGATCTGGCAACCGGTCCGGAACCGCTGGGTGATCCGGGCGACTACTTTGTCGAATGGAAATGGGATGGAATTCGTGGGCAAGTGATTCGACGGGAAGAGCAAACGTTTATCTGGTCGCGTGGTGAAGAATTGATGGAAAACCGCTGGCCCGAAATCGAAGCAGCCGCAGAAAGCTTGCCTAACGGTTGTGTTCTTGATGGAGAAATTTTGGCGTCATTACCTGATGGGCAAGTGCTACCTTTCGCTCAATTGCAACGCCGGATCGCTCGCAAGAAAGTGGGAAAGAAACTGCTTTCCGAAGTTCCCGTTGTTTTTCGTGCGTTTGATTTGCTGGAACATGAAGGCGTCGATATTCGTTCGCAGAGACTTGAATCACGCAGGGAAAAACTGGAGGCATTGTTGGACCGTTTCGATCATCCCAACCTGCGGATCTGTGACTTGATTTCTGGGAATCGTTGGGATGATTTAGCGACGATTCGCGAAACCAGTCGCGAAAAGAACGCGGAGGGTTTGATGTTGAAACGCAGGGATGGTGTTTACGATGTCGGACGCGTTCGCGGGACTTGGTGGAAATGGAAAATTGCACCACATACGATCGACGCCGTTCTGATTTACGCGCAAAAGGGCCATGGCAAACGCGCCAGTTTGTTTACCGACTATACCTTTGCATTGTGGGATGGCGATGCGTTGGTACCCATTGCGAAAGCCTACAGTGGTTTGGACGATCAAGAAATTCGCAAGGTTGATCAGTTCGTTCGCAAAAACACCAATGATACGTTTGGTCCGGTCCGCAGCGTGACACCCGAGTTGGTGATGGAGATTGCCTTCGAAGGATTGCAGCGATCGACTCGCCATAAAAGTGGCATTGCAACTCGCTTCCCCAGAATCGTTCGGTGGCGGCACGACAAAAAGGCCAAGGATGCCAATCAGTTAAGCGATTTGCTGGACCTACTGCCGCCGGTTGTGGAATCGGATTGATGCCAAAACGTACCTCACCGTCGAAGATTGTAGACACGTTCTTTGAAGCGATTCAGTGGAAACCTTTTCGCTTTCAACGTTCGGCGTGGCGTGCCTACCTCGATGGAAACAGCGGGCTGGTACACTCGGCCACCGGCACGGGCAAAACGCTTGCGGTGTGGATGGGGCCGATTTTGAAATGGCTTCACGAGAACCCTGATCAATCCAAATGGAATCCGAAGCGTCCGCCTGCCGCGCGTGTTCTGTGGATCACTCCGCTGCGGGCTCTGGCGGGCGATACTGAAAACTCACTTCGCGCTCCGCTGGACCACCTTGGAATCCCTTGGCGTTTGGAATCACGAACCGGTGACAGCAAGGCGAGCGTCAAGGCAAGGCAGCTAAAGCGTCTTCCCACGGCATTGATCACGACCCCAGAAAGTCTTTGCTTGATGCTGACCCACCAGCGTCTGCATGAACAGCTTGCCGGAATTGAATCCGTGATCGTCGATGAATGGCATGAATTGATGGGCACCAAACGTGGTATCCAAACGGAGCTAGCTTTGACTCGGTTACGAAAGTTGAATCCTCAACTACGTACTTGGGGCGTTTCCGCCACGCTTGGCAATCTGGACGAAGCCCGGCAATCGCTGATGGGGGCTGATCCAAATGGCGAAGTGCGATTGATCGAAGGCGTCAAAAAGAAACGTTTGAAACTGCAGTCCGTGATTCCCAAGAAGATGGAACGTTTTCCATGGACCGGGCACATCGGGACCAAGATGGTGCCGCAAGTTGCGGAGCTGTTGGAAAGCGTCACCAGTGCGTTGATCTTCACCAATACACGCTCGCAAACTGAAATTTGGTATCAACAATTGCTGAAACAACGTCCGCAGTGGGCTGGGAAAATTGCATTGCATCACGGATCACTTGATGCGTCAGTTCGCCGCTGGGTTGAAAATGGTCTGCGAGACGGATCGCTGCGAGCTGTAGTTTGCACCAGCAGTTTGGATCTAGGCGTTGACTTCACGGCCGTCGATCTGGTGATGCAAATCGGCAGCCCGAAAGGTGCTGCTCGTTTACTGCAACGCGCCGGACGTAGTGGGCATCAGCCCGGTGCCGAAAGCCGCATGGCATTTGTGCCCACCAATGCAATTGAGCTGATTGAATTATCAGCAGCCCAGGACGCGATTGAAAAAGGGCATCTGGAAGCCCGGCCCACATTGGAGAAGCCGCTGGATGTTCTGGCGCAGCATGTGGTCACGATCGCCATCGGTGGCGGTTTTCGCAGGGAAGCATTGCTCGACGAAGTCCGAACATCCCAGGCTTACAGAACGCTTACCGATTCGGACTGGCAGTGGGTTTTGGATTTTGTCGTTCACGGTGGTAGCTCGTTAACGGCGTATCCAGATTTTCACCGAGTTGAGGTGATCGACGGCGTGTATCAAGTAACGCAGCGGCGAACCATCACCGCACATCGAATGAACATCGGAACGATCATGTCCGATGCATCAATGCGAGTGAAGTACTTGAAGGGCGGAACGCTGGGGACTGCGGAAGAGAGTTTCATTTCAAAGTTGAATCCTGATGACAAATTTCTGTTCGCGGGAAAGTTGGTTTCGTTGGTGCGGGTGAAAGACAATGTCGCGTACGTGCGTAAGGCAAAAGGATCCCCGGATTCAGTGCCAAGATGGATGGGCGGTCGAATGCCGCTGTCCAGCGAGCTGAGTGCCGAGCTGCGTTTGAAATTGGAACAGGCGTCCGAAGGTAAACTGATCGGGCGCGAAATGAAGTCGCTTAGCGAGTTGTTCGAGATCCAACGGCGATGGAGTGCGTTGCCGCGAAGCGACGAATTGCTGATCGAGCGAATCAAAGCGCGTGGCGGCTACCAAGTTTTCATGTTTCCCTTTGAAGGACGCTTGGTCCATGAAGGTTTAGCTGCCCTGCTGGCTTTTAGGATTTCGCGGTTGCACAAAACAACGTTCACGATGGCGTGTAATGACCATGGCCTGGTCTTGCAATCGCCGCATCAGATCGATGTTCGTGACGCGATTTCCAAAGGTGTATTTAACCCTGCGGATCTTGAAGCCGACATCTTCAGCAGTATGAATGCGACTGAAATGGCAAAGCGTCAATTTCGCCAGATCGCGCGAGTTGCCGGTTTGATTCAGCCTGGTTTTCCGGGGCAACGCAAAAGTTCTAGTCATTTGCAGGCCAGCAGCAATTTGTTCTTTGATGTGTTCTGCCAATACGACCCAGGAAACTTATTGCTTGAACAAAGCCGGCGTGAGGTCATGGAGCTGCAACTGGAAAAGTCCCGGATGCATGACGCACTTTTGCGGATACAGCAAAGCACCGTCATCATCACAGAACCCAAGAAAGTAACACCGCTGTCGTTTCCGCTGCTGGTCGATAAGCTTCGCGAACGCGTTAGCAGCGAAACATTGGCCGACCGAGTCCGGCGAATGCAAGAACAATTAGAAAAAGCCGCCGACTCGTCGAATCGGATCTAAAATTCTGGAGC
>CAYVAN010000029.1:0-20247 GCA_964449225.1 uncultured Rhodopirellula sp. | reverse complement strand
AGCGATCGCTCTTGGCCGGTTTCGATTCGTAGAACCAAGTGACAATGGATCAATGGTATTGAAGCATGACAGAATCGATTTCTATCAACATTGGCGATGTTGAACTTGAACTGTTTGCGATGCGAGCAGCTTTTAGTAAGTCGCATTCAGCGTTGTTCATTGCCGATCCGCATTTTGGCAAAGAAGCAACATTTCGTCGCGGTGGCATTCCGGTCCCCCAAGGCAGTACCGATGGGACGCTCGGTACGATTGCACATTTGCTGAGCAAAACCAAAGCCCAAAAGCTGATCATTTTGGGTGACATGTTCCACGCTCGATCATCACTGTCGAAAGAGGTGATTGCATCACTGGATCGTTTCTTTGACGCTCATTCTGATGTCGATCATACCCTGATTCGCGGCAACCACGATGCCCATTTAGGAAGCCTTCCCAAGTCGTGGCCGATCAACGTGCAAGACCCCGGCAAGCGACTTGCATCCATCGTGCTGAATCACCATCCGGGTGAAGTTTGCACCGATGCGACGGCTCTGTTTTGCGGACACCTTCATCCAGCGGTTTGTTTTTCGGTTGGCGGCGAGTCAACGGGAAAACTACCATGTTTTTGGTTAAGCCAGGGTTGCTTGGTGTTTCCAGCGATCGGCGAATTTACGGGCATGCATGTGATCCAACCCGGTCGCGACGACCAAGTCTGGGCGATCGCGGACGATCATATCTTTCCGGTTGCTGCGAACTTGATCTAACGCTGCAATTTGCTAAACGGCTAATCTGGATGCGAAAACTAAGTGTTTGAGTCATTGCGATTAGGCTTGGGGCATGCCACGTATCGTAATACGGCGGCAATCGAACATACGAGTTCTATCATTGGATCTAAACGAGCATTCAGTGTTTAAACTTATTGAAACGATCTATCGGAACTTTCGTAAGTGCCGGTGGTTAAGCTACAGTAGAGCGAATCATGACTGTGACTGAATCCACCGCACTGCGATACCAGCAATCTGACCCGGACGTCCGTTTGATGCTGCGCGTCCGCGATGATGATGCGGGTGCGTTTGCGGAGTTGGTCAGCCGATACGAGGGACGTCTGGTTCGTTTGATGCGAACGATTGGTCCAAAATCTGACATGGCCGAAGATCTTGCTCAGGAAACATTTTTGAGAGTTTTTCGGGCTCGAAAACGATATGAAGCCGGTGCAAAATTTTCGACTTGGTTGTTTACGATCGCTGGGAATGTTGCGAGGAATGCGGCCAGGTCTTTGGGGCGACGTAAGGAAATCAGCGAGGCGGATGCAGGCCGAGGCGATTTGACACCAAGCAGCCCAGCCCTGCTGACGCACAACAGGCCCGACGCCAGCGGTTTAATGCCAACCCGATTGGTTGAAGGTGACGAACGTGCTGCCATTGTTCGTGCCGCGGTCGAATCGCTAAGCGAACGGCAGCGGATGGCAATGATGCTTTCCCGATTTGAAAATATGTCCTACCAAGAAATCGCTGACGCGATGAATTTGACCGACAAGGCAGTCAAGTCGCTGCTCAGTCGCGCGCGAGTGAATTTGAAAGAAATACTGCAGCCATACATTCAACATGGTTGCATCGAAAATAGTGCGACCCATCAACAGCCTAGTGCTAAGCAACGCCCCAATGGTGGCAAAGAGGAAAACGCATGAGCGCCTCACTGTCTGCCGATTCGGCACCGACCGATCCTGACGATGAATTGCTGGTCGCCTATCTTGATGGCGAACTGCATCGTCGCGAACGTAGCGAACTTGAACATCGTTTGCTTGTCGATGAACCCCTTCGCGGTCGTTTAACTGAATTGCAATCCAGTTGGGACATGCTTGATGTTCTGTCGGTCGACGGATCCGGTGTTAGTTTGGTTGAAACGACGTTAGAGTTGGCAATCGCAGATATCGATCCGAATTCGACTGAGAATTTTAAGAAACCTAGCGACTCGTTCCCGCGACGACATCCTAGGTCAGTTGGAAACTTCGGGAAGATCGCACCGGTCTTTTTGTTATGCATCATCGCTGGGGTTGTAGCTTGGTCGTTCGCTGCTTTTCAGACGCGACAACAGCAACAGAATGAGCTTCGCGATTTAGCGTTTGCACAAGATTTGGATGCTTATAGCTACGGCAGCGATCTTGATTTGATGCGTGCTTTGGCTGCGAATCCCGATTGGACCGAAATGGTCCAAACAGCATCCGAGTTGGCTGCTCAACCGCAGGCCTTGCAACCTCTTCGGGACGTTGCGCTCGATCAGCGACAATCGGCGATCGAACAAATGTCGGTCGATCAGCGCGAATTCGTAGCGTCTCGTTGGGATACGTTCAATCGGTTGTCCGAGCTGGATCAGGAAATGATTCGGCAGTTGGCGGCGGAAATCGAAAGTCAGCCTGACCGAGATGTTTTGCTGCGAACAATGCAGGCGTACGCAACATGGCGATCACGTTTGCCAAGTGGGTTGGTGGATCAAATCGAAGGTGATGACGACGATGCACGTCGCCAGGCGATCTTGGATGCCATTGACGAATCCAAGTCGTCGATGGCTGCAACATCGGGACTAAAGTTAGATGACGAAACCGTCGACATTATCTATTTTTCGATCCAAGAATTTGCCAAGAAGAGATTTGGTAAAGACCTGCGTCGATTTAAGCCGCCGGGCGGTTTTCGAGGTCCGTTGGAGAACCCCAAAACGCGTGAGTGGTTCGCGATTCGGCAACTGTTTGGTTATACCAACCGACGTGGTCCGGCGAATCGAAACCGAGCTGCGGGCGACAATCAAAAACGACGTCGCGACGTTTCCTTGACCGCAGATGAATTCGCCACGATTGAGTCTCTGCTGCCAGCCGAATCAGCGACAATGCTAGACATCTTAACCGGTGGCGATCCGACGCTTGTAGCGATGACTTTGCAGGTCTGGGTTGAAGAAGTCATCCGGCGCAAAATTCCGCTTCAAAGCGACGGTACACTGTTACAACGGTATCAAAAGCTAAGCGACAAACAGCGTGAAATCGTTGACCTGATGGAGCCAGAGAAGATGATTCAAGCAATTTCTGGCAGCCGCCACGTGAACCCGTAGCTTTTGCAGCTGTTGATCCCGCTAGGGATAGGTGTCGCTCGACAATCTGAACCCTGATTGCGATCAGCGACGGTGAACGCATGGTGTTTTTAGGCGGCGCGACGCGTCATTGCTGATGGCACACTGTCACCGGTCAACATCACGCTGCGATCAGTCAGCGGGTATCGTATTTTGCTGAGCGCGTTGAGCATTGCCACCGCATCGCGAAATCGATGACTTGGTTTTGGTTCAATCGATTTCTTAATGATAGAAACAAAGTCGCGTGATACTCCTTTGCGAAATCGGTTGAACGCTGGCAGCGAATTGAACGGGTAATCGGGAACCGCGCCGGAAAACATACGATAGATGACCAAGCCAAGCGAAAAGACGTCGCTTCGATAGGTCGGTTTGCCCATCGCCTGTTCCGGCGAAATGAATCCCAGCGTTCCGCTGCCGGAAAGGTCATGACCGCCGGTTTCGACCCGTGCTAAACCAAAATCAGTCAGTTGAATGACTTGGTCAGAAAACAAGACAAAGTTCTCCGGCTTGATGTCCCGGTGCAAAACTGATTTCTGATGGGCGTACGCGACCGCACTGATCATTTGGACGGCGTAGTCCATGGCGGTGGCCCTGGAAAGACGCCGCGTCAAACGATCGGCGAGTGTTTCTTCGCCCAGTGGAAATGCGATGACAAAACGCCCATCAATGAACCGCGCGTCTTTCAGTTTCAGAATGCCAGGATGTTCCATCCTGGCCATGATTCGCACTTCGCGATGGAGATCATCAAGCGACTGCGCGTTGGTGACATGATTCAAATCGGGGATTTTCAACGCGACCTTACGGTCTTCGACTAAGTCAGTCGCCGAATAGACGGTTGCAAATCCACCTTCCCCAAGTCGCCCGGTAAGGCGATATTTGTC
The DNA here is from genome assembly GCA_964449225.1 of uncultured Rhodopirellula sp. GTDB lineage: Bacteria > Planctomycetota > Planctomycetia > Pirellulales > Pirellulaceae > Rubripirellula. The sequence continues at coordinate 16,273 of CAYVAN010000029.1, read as the reverse complement.
CAAGCGAGATCCGATTCGTAGCGGCGTTGGCGTGTGGGTGGGATCTTGAAAGATTTTTAACGACGGTGCCACTTGCATCCTTGCAAACCGTGAATCGAAACAGGCTCTACCGATTAATCGGATGTTTCATGCCACGTTGTACAGTTTTTTTTCGCTGGCAGCGCGTCGTCAGTCCGATCTACCGTTGCGGTGACAGTGACTGGTTGTTGACCTTGGCGTAGCTGAAGCGATCACCGCGATAGAATATCCCACGATACGCAGCCATGATGTCATGATTCGTTCGCTAATGCACGCAGACGCTCAGGGCTTCTTCGAGTCCCGTTTCACCGGAGATTACTTTTTCGAGTGCTGCGTTTTTCAGCAATTTCATCCCATCGGCAATGGCGGCATTTTGCATTTTTTTGATCGCCGCACCGGATCGAATCATCTGGGCGATTTCGTTGTTGATGCGGATCACTTCGAAGACAGCCAACTGGCCTCGATAACCCGTTTCGCCACACCGACTGCATCCGGCTGGCTTAAATACGACCGTCTTTGGGGCGATGTCGTATCGCGATGCGGTTGCGGCATCTAAATGAGTTGGAGTTTTGCATTGGTTGCACAGACGACGGATCAAACGCTGTGCAACGAGCAATCGAATCGTGCCGGAGAGCAAAAATGGTTCGACACCCATGTCTTTCAATCGAGTGATCGACGACAAAGCGTCCTTGGTGTGCAACGTTGAAAAGACAGAGTGACCCGTCAGTGCCGACCGGATGCAGGCATCAGCGGTTTCATTGTCTCGAACTTCCCCAACCATGATGACATCGGGGTCTTGGTCTAGAAAAGAACGCAGCGTGTTGCTGAACGTTAGGCCTGCGTCAGACTGAGCCTGCACTTGGTTGATTCCGGCAAACCTGAACTTAACGAAGTCTTCGACCGTGCAAATGTTAGTTTCACTGTCGTTCAATTCATTTAAGCAGGAATACAAGGTTGTACTTTTGCCGCTGCTGGTCGGGCCGGTGACCAAAATCAATCCGTGTTGGCTGCGAATCGCCTCGCTGAAGTCTTTGAATTGTCGTTCGTCTAAACCGAGCGATCTGAGATCATGCGGAAGGGTTTTTCTATCCAAAACCCGAATGACGACTTTTTCACCATCGATGGTAGGGCAAGTGTTGACCCGCATATCGACGCCATGTCTTCCACTGCGCAATCCAAATGCACCGTTTTGCGGCAACCGACGCTGGTCGGTGTCCAGTTTGCTAAGCATCTTTAGGTGACTGATAACGGAATTGAGCAGTTGGATTGGCGGCGGCTTAATTTCGGTCAACGATCCATCAACGCGAAGTCGCACGCGGCACTTATCTTGGTAGGGTTCAATGTGGATGCCGCTGGCACCACGATGTAACGCCTGCTTCATGATGCTGTTGATGTATCGAATGATGCGACCGTCGCTTCCCGGCGGCGGAGCTTGGTCCAGTTGGATGATCTCGGTTTCGTCGACGGCTTCATCTTCGACCAGACTTTCTGGATCGTAGTTTTGCTCGTCAATTTCCTCGAAGCTGGCATCTGTATTGCTACTGATAGTGCTGGCCCAAGAACCTTCTTCGTAAAGAACGCTTAGAAGACGTTCAATCACGCTTGGCGTGGTAAACAGCGGGCGCATCTGACGTCCCGTCGTCTGCTTGACTTCATCGGCAAGCAGCAGCGAATCGGGCGAGAACACCGCGACTTCGATTATCTGCCCATCGTCGCTTAGAGGCGCAATCGAGTGATCTCGACACAAACGGCTCGGCAGGACTTCGGCGACACGGGGATCCACCGGGGGTGGAGTGTCCGATGGCGGATCAAAAAGTGGCATCATGTAATGACGCGCGTAGGCTTCGGCGATTTGCCGTTCATCTGCAACACCGCTTCGGATCACTGTTTGCTCGAACGACTCTTCACCGTTGCTGGGCGAGTTGTAAAGGTCTTCGAGTCGTTTTGGGTCAAGCTGAGTGACCGATTGCAACAAGCGAACAATCAACGGATCGGTTGATTGGCTATTTCGGTTTTGACTCATTGCATTTGACATGGAAGATCGCCTCGGCGATGTGTGTTTTCGTGAAATTCTGTCGCCTGGCAAAAGCGTTCGTCTGTTCGCCTCGATCCATCCTCGTCCGCGTGTTGGTGTCCGCTTGTATTTAGTGAACTACCTGATCAGTCACTACTTGTGTCGGTTTCGTCCTAAGTTCGGTGTGGATTGACAGCGGCAGGAATGCTGCTGGCAGTCGTGTCGGTTTCGTAACCGTGTTCGTTGAAAGTTACGGTGTAGGCACCGTAACCCGCGTTTGCGCCAGCGCGGGTTAATTGCAGACGCCAAGTGGTTGCATCCGCAACGATGGTCGCAGGCACCGTGAAGTAGGCTGGTGTGTTTCGCGAGATGTCTAGTTCAGCGAAATCGTTTGCGTAGGTTCCCGTGCGCTGATGAAAACTTTCCTGAGCGGTTTGAACGGCAGCCAGGTAATGGAAAGCTTCAGATGCTTTATTTCGCTCGACACTCTGTAGCAAGCGGGGGAATCCGAATGTGGTCAGAATACCAATGATGATGACAGCAACTGACAATTCGACAAACGAGAAACCCTGGCGTTTCTTCGCGGGTTTATGAATTGAAAGGGCAAATGTTGCCATGGCTAATAAGCCTCCATCGTACGTTGATCTGACGAAATAGGTCCTGTTTGAGCACAACGAAAAATTTGGTTACCCAAATGATGTTGGTATCGATCCCATCATGAATGGTCCGATATCAAACAGTGGCCTTTCGTTCGCAGACGTGTCGGGAAACACGCTTGATTTTGATGAGGTGACTTGAAGGATTTGCAAAAAGAATTTGGATGTGACGGTCGTGCGGGTTTGGGGGCAGTTTGCGGCTTGGTGAAAGCCGAACATCAAATCACTAAGTCTGGGGAATAGGCACGGACCATCGCATGCGGTCATCAAAGTAGCAAAGCGACGCCGCCCGTCTGGTTTCCGAGGTCAAACGCAGGCATTCGCGTTGAGCCTTTAAGCTGGACATTCGATCGTTGTGTTCCGTTGTTTGCTGGGCATGCTGCACTGCTGGGAAACGTTCAAGTTCCGATTATGCGGACAAATCCTATTGGAATTGTCACACCGGTCATCGCATGCCGAACAGATCACAGGGGACTGCACGGATGTAGGATCCTCCAGCGTTTTCTAAACGGAGTTTTAACAGCACCATGTCGGCTGCCTCGATCGAATCGCATGACGACCAACCGATGCGCGAACCTAACTTGGGGCGTGACATCACTGCGATTGCACTTTTTGCAATGACGCTGATCCTCACCGTTTCAGTGGTCACTCGCAGTGCTGCAGACCCGCTGGATACACCGGTTTGGCCGATCAGCAATTTCTACCAACCCGACACCGTTGTCTATCCAACCAATCCAGCGATCACCAACGCATGCGGATACTGGGGGGCAATGATTTCTTCGATCTTGATGGATTGTCTCGGTTTGGCGACCGCGCTTGTGATTGCAGCAATGGGCGGAACAGCGACGGCATTGATCACCCGAGGAACAATGAACGCGCCGGTGCTGCGATCTTTTGGTGGAACCGTGGTTGTATTTGCAGCAGCGACGGGTGCTGGACTACTTCCAACCGAGCTTGTTGGCATGCCGGTCGTTGGTAACGGGGGATACTTAGGTGCGATGTCATCGACTTGGTTGCTGGAACACTTTGCACCGATTGGTGGTTGGATCCTAACGTTGACGGCTTTGGCAATCGGTTTGCTTTTAACAACCGACTACGCGTTACTGTACGCCGGGCGTGCAATCGTGTCGCAAGGTGCCAGGGCAACTGGAACGGTACGTCGAGCTGGGAAATTCATCCCGGTGGCCGGACGTACGCGACAACCTTTCACCGACTTGGAGGAACCAATCACAATCGATGGCGACCAGGCGGGATTAGCCGAGTCAGCCGATGGGGATGAAGAGCATGACGATCCTGATCTAGAAATCAAAGAGCGCAACGAACCCACGATCAAATTCAATCGGCCCCGAAAGGCGGCGAACACGAAGACGGCAACTGCCGCAATTGGCGCAGCCGCAGCAGCAGGTTTGGCAGCGGCCGCAAGCGCTTTAGGGGGGGCTTCCTCCGATGAAGCCGATTTGGAAGACGAAGAAGAGGAAGATTACTGGGACGAGGAAGAAGACGACGAAGATGCAGAAGTCGCCGAAAGCCCGACAAGAGAATTGGAAGTCGAGGACGAAACGGTCACGCTGCGTCAAGACGAACCGCATCCGGTATCGCATCCCAAAGTACGAGCTCCCAAACCAAAAGCCAAAAAGGATCCAAGGCAAGAGTTTTACGACAGCATCCATGTCAACGCACCCGAGGGTAGCGAAGACTACCAGCTGCCAAGTTTGCAACTGCTGCAACAGAGCGACGATATTTCTTACGAAGACCAATTGGTCGAAGTGCGGCGTAAAGCGTTGATCCTGGAGGAGACTTTTAAGAATTTCGGTTTCAACATTCGTGTAGTTGAAATCGAAACCGGTCCGGTGATTGCCCAGTACGAAATTGAGCTTGAAGCTGGTTTGCGACTTAGCAAGATCACTGGACTTGCCGACGACTTGGCCATCGCTCTTCGCGTGCCAAGCGTGCGAATCGTGTCGCCGATTCCTGGTAAGAACACTGTTGGGATTGAAGTTCCCAATGAAAACCGACAAGTGGTGATGTTGCGTGATGTAATCGAAGAATCCGACACTCGCGCCGCAAAAATGAACATCCCTGTTTTCTTGGGCAAGGACGTATCGGGCAATCCCATGGTCGTCGATTTGGCCAAGATGCCTCACCTGCTGATTGCTGGTCGAACGGGTACCGGTAAGAGTGTTTGCTTGAACGCGATCATTTCATCGATCTTGATGTGCTGCCGACCCAACGAAGTTCGCATGTTGATGATTGACCCCAAGATGGTTGAACTAAGCGGTTACGGTCAGCTACCTCACTTGATGCACCCGGTCATCGTTGACATGAAAAAAGCCGAAGCGATCTTGGCTTGGGCTGTTGAAAAGATGGAAGAACGCTACGGGTTGCTTGCCCGAGCCGGCGTGCGACACATCAATAGCTTCAATGCGCTCGGACGCGAAGAGGTTTTGCGGCGTTTGGAGATCGACGAAGCTGACGAGGCAAAAGACATTCCCGACAAGCTTCCCTTTATCGTCATCATCGCCGACGAAATGGCAGACTTGATGATGACCGCCGGAAAAGACGTGGAAACGCACATCGTTCGTATCGCACAGAAAGCGCGTGAGGTTGGCATTCACTTGATTCTGGCAACCCAAAAACCAACCGTCGATGTCATTACGGGGCTGATCAAATCGAACTTGCCCGCACGTTTGAGTTTCCAGGTCGCGTCAAAGACGGACAGCCGTGTTGTGTTGGACGAAAATGGTGCTGACAAGCTGTTGGGCAACGGTGACATGTTGTTCCTTTGGCCAGGAACCAGCACGACGATTCGCGGACAAGGAACTTACCTGTCCGATGAAGAGATCGATTCGGTCTGTGCACATTGCAGTATGGGCAAACAAAATTTCGTCGGCGAACTGATGAATTTGAAGGTTGAGGACGAGGCCAGCGGTGAAACGGCATCGCTGGATGAACTGAAGAAGAAAGACGAACTCTACGACAGCGCGATCGAGGTCGTCATTCGCGAAGGCCGCGGTTCCTGTAGCTTGCTGCAACGCTGCCTTGGAATCGGATACGGCCGAGCGGCTAAGCTCATTGATTTTATGGCCGAAGATGGAATCGTTGGTGCCTACAACGGAAGCAAAGCTCGCGAAGTCATCCTGACGATGCCACAGTGGAACGCGATGCAGGGAATCGAGGATGAAGAAGTTGCGGACGATGAAGACGAGGACGATGAAGAAGTTGGCGAAGACGAGTACGAGGAAGAGGAAGAAGAAGCCAATGAAGAGTTAGAAGAAGAATACGAATACGAGGATGCAGAGGACGAGGAAGAGTACGAGGACGTTTGATCAGATCGGGTCCAGGGGCTTCGCTGCCTACGGCAACCCACAGCTTGCTGATCAGTCGATGGTGAGTCTTTGACAACTGGTCGGGGCAAGGAGACTTCCGAATTCATCTGTTTACCGGGCGATTAGCCTCACTTTGCGACGTTGTCGTTTTACACCAGCGATAATGGTGATAAATCTTCGTCCTTAATGCGACTGGGCGGACACAAACTGATTCATTATCATCTCGGTTCAACGAAATTGTCGCTCGGCTCTCCGAGCCGGTAGCGCAATCGGCTCGGAGAGCCGAGCGACAATGGGGAACACTCCAAAGTAAAAAGTGATTTGCCCTGTGGACAAGTCCCACGCCGCCTACCTGGACCCCCATTGGCAACCTGACGCCAACTGGTGGGAAAGTTCCGTTCATCAATCAAGCACCGACGACGAAGGATTCCAAGAATGACCAAACTGTTTTCAGTCAAATTATTTTCAGTCAAGTTTATTTTCGGTGTGCTGCTTTGCTGCATCGCTTTGCCAGCGATGGCTGACGATGTCAATCAACAGCGCTCAGGTCAAACGATGCAGATGCAGAACTTTGACAAGCTGAAAGCGGCGATGAAACTCACTTGGCCGAAAAACCGATTGGTACGATTCGTTTTTCATGGCCATTCAGTCCCAGCTGGCTACTTTCGTACGCCCACCGTCCGACGCTTTGATTCTTACCCAATCCTGTTTCATCAGGCCCTGTGCAAACAGTATTCAACAGCCGTAATCGACGTTTGCACCACCGCAATCGGTGGAGAAAACTCTAGCCGGGGATCAGCGCGTTTTGCAGACGACGTCCTGACGATGAAACCTGATGTGGTCTTTATTGATTATTGCCTCAATGATCGTGGCATCGGTGTTGAAGCAGCCGAAGTTCATTGGCGTACGATGATCGAGCAAGCGCTAAAGGCTGATGTGAAGGTCGTCTTGCTGACGCCTACACCCGATGCGCGGGAAGACGTCACCGACCCCAATACCCGACTTGCCAAGCACGCCGATTCGATTCGCAAGCTCGGTCAGGAATTTGGACTTCCCGTTGTCGATTCGTATGCAGCGTTCACAAAGCTGGTGGCGGACGGTGCAGACGTAAACAGCTTTCTTTCGCAGGGCAATCACCCTAACCGTAAAGGCCACCAAGTGGTGGCTGATCTAATTTCGGAACTGTTTTAAACGACTTGGCAAACGTCGAGAGCTTTTCGAGAATTGATGCATCCCCTAACAAACATGAAAATGTTCTAGCCAACGCGTCGCGAATAAACCCACCATTCCGTTGCCAACACACCCAGCATCGCTATCAGCAAAAGCCGCCAATATTCTTGGCGGCTTTCGACCTTACCGGTGGTGCTGGCGACGGCTTCGTAGCCTAGTTCGATATCGGGTGCGACCGCTAAGGTGCTTTCGGATGGATCGAAAAGGTTGATTGCGAATGAATCTGCCAGTCGACCGCCGGATTTGATCTGGTAGTTTCCGGGATCACCCGTGTTCACAATGTCGATCGTTCCATTGGGACCGGGGGTCAGCCTGGTGGATGCCGCGTCGTTTTTTTCATTGCTTCGCACCAACACTGCGTCGGTGACCGTATTCTCTAATCGCACTTGCACGGTTTGGCCCGGTTGGTACGACGGTGATCCACTGGCTTCGGCTGCACCGGCCAAGTATCGCAGCACATTCAATAGAAATACGGGCCAGGATCGTTCGGCATACCAGTTGGTATTCGTTCCGAAATTGCCATCCTGGTCGGTTCGGATGATCGGAAATCCTAACACCATGTCTTGAAATCCATCACGCGGTGCAAGCACTAACATCGGCCCCACGTCCGCACCGATCAATTCGGTACTGCCAGCGGGCGCGTTGATCGCCCGCCCTTGGAAGATCAACAACGAGAATAATTCCAAGTAACGCATCATTGGATGAGTCCGGTCGACGTCGATCAATACGACACCGGAATCTTCTGTCGCCCACGACCATTGATCATTCACCGGTGTATCTGTGCTTGCCAAAGTTGCGTTTGGTTTGGGAAGCGAACCGATAAAGAACGTGTTGGTCGCTGGCATGTTATCTGGAGCACAGCGGTCAAAGATCATCAGGTCATCAGTGCCCGATTCGGCGCGACTGGCGTAACCATCGGTTTGCAAATAATCAGGTGACACAAATTCAGAAGTGCAGATTTTCGACGACTGCGATGTTTGCAGTCCCAGTTCAAGCGGTGTGTTGCCTTCGGTGACAACAAGCACATTGACATTACGAAGCGGGGCCAGTCCAGCAAACGCGACGTTGTCGGCTTCTAAATCATCGTCAACGTCTAGCTGTAGCGACAATTCGACCGCTTCGTCACTTTCGATTGCGAACGATAGTCCTGTTTGATCACCGGGTTCAAGCGATACCGACGATGCATCCATGAATTGCCCATCCATCATTAAGGTGGCGGTCGCTTCGATGGGCTGGCTACCCAAATTGGCAACCGTCGCAAAGGCTTGAACCTCACCCGGCGTCTCCAAATTTCGATCAGCCGAAAATGCCGTGATTGCCAGATTCTTGGGCGTTTTTGAACCGATCGAAACGTAAGTAGGAACCAAATTTCCAAGACTAAATTCCGTTACGGGTTGAAACCCTCCATCGGAGTAAATTTTTAAATCAGCTGGCATCGCGCCGGCAACTTGGACATCATTCATGTTGCCCACTTCGCTGGTTCTTCGCGGGTTAGCCAATCCATCGGCAGCTTTAAGCGCGCCAAGAATATCAGTTGGGAAATTTGTCACCTCGATCTTGTCCAGTGCATCGCGAAGCCTGCGACGATCGGACGTAAATGATTGAACCGTGTTGGACCGATCGCTAAACGTAATCAGCATTGCGGATTGGTCGTCGGACATTTGGTCAATTTCTTGGGCGATCAGTTTTTTGGCGATTTCAAAGCGTGACTTTCCATCATCAATGTCTGTGGCCCGCATGCTTGCAGAACTATCCAGCAAGAACACAGTGCGTTCTTGTCCGGACGATTCACCTCGCACACCAGGCCGAAGTAACGCAATCGCGGCGATCGCCACGGCTAATAATTGCAGAAATAACAACAAACTTCGGCGAAGGCGTTGCAACAAACTATTGACGTGTAAATCTTCAATCGTTTTCGACCACAGGTAAGTGCTGGGCACCTGAACCGGTTCGCGGCGAAGTTTCAAAAAGTACAGCAGTATGATGCCGATCGGAACCAAACCCAACACGGCCCACTGCCAGGGTAACAAAGTGGAGATCCAATTCATCGGACGACACCTCGTTCACGCAGGTACTTTGTCACGATCGTTTCCACCGGTGTATCGGTTCGAACGGGGATATAAACAATCGAACGACGATTACAAAACTGTTTGGCGGTGCCAATAAATTGCTTTACAGTTTCGCGATACTTTTCCAAAACGAAAGCGTTGATCGTGATTTCGGCTTCATCACCGTCTTCGATGTCGATCAATTTCCGATCGCCTCGCAACGGTGGATCGATTTCCTCTGGCGAAAGTACGTGCATCACAAACACGTCCATGCGTCGCCCAATCAACATTCGTAAAGCCGATTCATAGCCGGATTTATCCATCAAATCGCTAATCAAAACGGCAACACCCGTACCAGCGGTTCGCAGCGAGAAATCTTTGACGCCATCGTGCAGCGAAACATTGTTGCCGGAATCGCCCGGTTTGACAGAATCTAAATAGTCCAACATTTTCCAAAGACTTGATCGACCTCGCAGCACCGGTGCCCGGCGACCGTGCGGCCCAAGTGCCGTGACGCTGACGCGATCGGCCCTGCACATGCCGATGTACCCCAATGCCGCCGCCAACTGCTTGGCGACCAGCAATTTGGTGGGGTCACCAAAGTTCATGGATTCGCTGACGTCGATCAAAGCAAAAAAATGAAGGTCTTCTTCTTCGAGAAACAGCTTCAAAAAAAGCTGATCCAGTCGTGCGTACAAGTTCCAGTCGATCAGACGCAGGTCATCACCGGCGACGTAGTTTCGAAAGTCGGCGAACTCAACACTTTGCCCTTTTCGCTTGCTGCGACGTTCGCCCTTCATTCGCCCGCGAAAGACCTTGCGTGAAACCAATTCCAGGCGTTCAAGCCGAGCCAGCAGTTCGGGGCTAAGTAATGTTTGCTTCTCGATTTTCGGCACGGCAATTGGCAATCATGTGAACGGTGAATTTTTCTATCCGAACCGAAAGTTTACACTTTTCGATGCACCGGCACTGGGATCACTCTTCCTCTGGTTCGGGTTCAAGCTCTGATCCGAATTCAAACTTTGACACCCCTCGTGCTCCACTGGGCAATTGGCCGGTCACAACGATGTCTTTGACCGGATACTTCACTGGGTCAAACCGAGCACTGCTTCGTTTGTCCGTAAAAGTTCGCTGCGGCATGACCAATCGTTCGCGGGGAGCGAGCGGCGAATTTTGCAGGTACAGATATTGACCGTTGATGTCGATTGTGAGCTTTCCGATTTCATCGTCGATTAAATTCTCGATCACGACAACCTCGGTCAGCATGGCCCCAACGCCACTGACCGTTTCAACAGGTTCAAATTCAATTGTGGCCAAGACGGGCAGCGGCGGTCCGCCAACGCTGTTCGGAAAGATCGCGTAAACGCTAAAGCCGCAAACCACCATCGCCGCCAAGCACGCAATCAAACCGGTGCGAGTCATACGCATTGTCGGGGCGACAGCGGGCAGTTCTGAATCAGTTCGTTCGGGTTCGATTGGATTGTCTTTCATGTTCACATCATTGGACAGGAATAGGAACGATTCTGGCACCCGCCTTTTCCACGATCAGCAGACCGATGATCCGTTCATCCACCGCTGAAACCACGGGAGCGCCATGCCACATTGACCGACTTAGTCCGCCGCTGGCAACGTTCCATTGGCCAATCGCGTTACCTTTTCCAAGTCGATTGCCACGCGAGATTGATTGCCGCCCTATCATCATCTGCACTTGGGGCGTCTTCACTTGGGGCATTTGCATTCGGGGCGTCTGCACATTGTTTTTGCCCTGGTTTTCGTCGATCCGAACAACAAAGCAATCTTCTGGTTCTTTTGCAATTCGAATCCGATCAGGCATCACGATACGGCCACCGGGAAGTTCATGCGGAAAGACGCTCTTTGCGATCGAACCAACGATCGTCGGTGGCTCCTGAATCGGGAAATTTCCATCACGTAACCGATAATTGGTAGCGAACGATCCTTCGGTCGCATTTTTGCCCGGTACCGCGACGTCAGCCGGGAATACCGCAACGGCTTGATTGTCAGAATTTCCAATCACGATCCCAAGGCTTGTCGCCCTTGACGTGCGATTGATCCCCAAAAAGCTCTCGGTCCAGGTCGCGACCACGTCTAGCGTTGCAGGCGGCAATTGTTGCAGCAGGTTGATCGCCACCGCCGAATCAATCCAGTCATCATCGCGTTGACCATGAAGCGTGAACACAGAGCCGGGGGTAACATCATCGCTGATCTTGCTGGCCGTGCTAATCATCGCCACGCCACCTCGCGCGATCGTGGCCAACGATTGGGCGTTTATGTTCACGCCGGTGACTCCGACATCGATATTAATGCCGCTGGTGACCCAAAACTTGGACCCTCCGGTCACCAATCGTTTGTAGCCATCGTCGATGCGCACGCGAACGTCCACAGCCGACGCATTGGGTGACAAGTTCGCAGACAATACTCGCCCGACATCGATTCCACGCCAAGTCACCGGTGCGCCCGAGTGAATTCCGTGACGGTCTTCCCCTCGCAGTACCAATTCCATTCCGGCACTACCCTGATCATCGGCCGGTCGTGTCGCAAGACCTTCGAACGTTGTCTTAACCGTACCCGATTCGCCTGGAATGACGGCCAGATATTTCGAGCCAACGGCAGTCTCCAAACCGCTGACGCCGCTGATGTCGATTTGCGGACGCACGATCCAAAAACGTGACCCCTCCGTTGCCACAGCCGACGCGCTGGGATCAATACTGACGCTGGCAATGATGCTGGAAAGATCTTCGCTAAGCGTGACTGCGTGTACCTGTCCGATATCGATGCCTCGATGGCGAACTGAATCACCGACCTTTAAACCATGCCCATTGTCAAATTGAATCGTGATTGCGATCCCCGGATTACGAGACGATGACCAGACTAGCCCAATCGCAAACAATAAACAGGCACCGGTCAGCCACCACAATTTTGACAAATGTGCAGCGGTTCGTGGTCGATCGATCAAACGGGCGACGGGAAAGGAATCAGGCATCGGATGGCGTTTCCCAAACGGAATGCGGGTCAAAGGATAACGACGCCATCATGCTCATCGCCACACACGCAACAAAGGCGATCACCGCAGGCCCAAATTCAAAATGCACCAAGTTGCCAAGCTTTACCAGCATGACCAACAATGCCAATAACATCACATCCATCATGCTCCACTTGCCGACGTGTTCCATCATCCGCAGCGTAAACGCTTTGTGGCGGGTGCCAAGCCACTCCAAACAGCTAAGTTCGATTAACAGCACAATTTTCATCAGCGGGAAAACGATCGAAAACAACAAGACAACGCTGCCGACGAAATAGCTGCCGTGATGAAACAGATCAATAATTCCGCTAAGAATGCTTTGCTGAGCGGTTTGGCCGAGCCGCTCTATTTGCAGTATTGGCAACAGTATCGCGGGCCAAAAAAGAATGAACGCTCCCACCGCAGCAGCGGCGGTCCGCGAAGCACTCACGCGGCGAGGCGTTGGCGACACCAGCAACGTATGACAACGGGTACAGCATGCAACAACTGGATTGGCCTGATCTACCGTCTGGCCCAGCTGAGGCATTTGATGAATCAGCCCACAACAATGGCAGGCCCGAATTCTTTCATGATCTCTGGTCGTCATAGCAAAGCTTGAAAAGTGTAGGACAATCGTCTCAATTGTCTGCTGCAACCGGCGGGGCAGTCAATTGAGACAATGGACCTACAGTGTACAACCGATGGCTCTTCCCAAATCATAATGTCCTCCTGTGAATCCCAAATCTCTTAGCTGTGAACAAGTTCGGCGTGTTGATCAAATTGCGATCAATGAATACGGAATTCCAGGAATCGTGTTGATGGAAAATGCTGGCCGGGGTGCGGCAAAACAGATCGACAACGTTGCACCCGATGGACTGATCATGATCCTTTGTGGAAAAGGTAACAACGGTGGCGACGGATATGTCATCGCTCGGCATTTGGAATTGTTGGGGCGATCAGTTCAGATCCTATCGGTTTGTGAGATTGATGATCTTTCAGGCGACGCACGAATCGCTGCGGACATTGCAGTCCGATCCGACATCCCGATTCAAGCGGTAAACGATTCATCTGACTTGCCCTCGATGCTGGCTTCTTCCGCCGTGATCGTCGACGGGTTGCTTGGCACCGGATCCAAGCCGCCGCTGATCGGGGTTTATGCCGACGTCGTCACCGCTGCGAATCAGCACGATTGCACGCGCATTGCTTTGGATATCCCCACCGGAATGAACGGTAATACGGGGGAAGTGATCAAGCCGACGTTTCGAGCCGATCATACGATGACTTTTGTAGCATCGAAGATCGGTTTCGATCAAGCAAACGCTCGCGATTATCTTGGTCAGTGCCACGTCATCTCGATCGGCGTGCCGCGAAAACTGCTTCGGTCGATGGGCTAGTCCAACAGCTTCGCAATTTTGCGGCCGGTGACACTGAGCGGCAGTTTCTTCATCTGTTTTGCAGTCACGAATCGCCAAGGTGAATCAGCGTCAAATTCCGCGTTAGCTTTTTTGTCGGGAAGATCTGCACGGTGAACTTGCAGCTCAATTCGGTACTTGGTCACTGCATGTTTGATGCGGGTGAGTGGCTCGCCAATGTCCAGCGGCTGGTTCAGCGACTCCGAAACTTCCACCGCCGCCTCTTCCACCGTATCGATTGAACGTTCAATCGTTCTTGGGAAGTCCCATAATCCCGACCATCGAACTCCTTCGGGCAATGGTCGCATCAAATAGCGTGGTGGTTGACTCTCGTCATTGCCGGCTTCGCGAACCACGAACGCATACTCACGGCGACTTTCGTATTTGATCTTGGCCAGCTTGCCAGGGATTTCAGCTTCTTTTCCCAGCTGGTGGGTGGCGCAGTGCTTTTGCACCGGACATTGGTCGCAGCTTGGACTCTTTGGCGTGCAAACCAGTGCCCCCAATTCCATCGCAGCCTGATTAAAGGCTCCTGACCCCTTTTTGGGTGGCAGCAGGGATTGGGCGACTTGCCATAGAAGTTTGGTGGACTGGGTTTCGGTTGGTGGGGTTCTTAGTGCGATCCAGCGGCTGAAGACGCGTTGGGTGTTGCCTTCCAAAACGGGATAACGTTGGTCGCCCGAAATGGACAGGATCGCACCGGCGGTGTAACGGCCGATTCCGGGCAGGGCGAGCACTTGGTCGAAGTCCGTGGGAAAGACTCCGTCGTGGGCCTGGACAATTTCTTTGGCGGCGGCATGCATGCTGCGAGCGCGACGGTAATAACCGAGTCCTTCCCAGTGCTGCATCAGTGTCGATTCTTCGGCATCGGCAAGCTTGAAAACGTCGGGAAAGGTTTTCAAGAAGCGATCGTAGTATGGCAACACTGTTTTGACCTGCGTTTGTTGCAGCATGATTTCGCTGATCCAAACGCGGTACGGCGTGGGGTGCTGGCGCCAAGGCAACGTTCGTGCGTTGTTGGAAAACCATGACAATAGTTTTCGACGCACGCTGCTACGATACTTCGCATCTCGCCAAGCCGGATCATGTTCAGGTTGGTCCTGCATTACCGATCAATCAGCCTGCGAAGTGTGACCTTGGTGGATTGAATCTGGCCTGCACGAAGATAGTTCAGTTCCATCTCGTCACCGGCAAAGTGCTGGTTGACCTTGGCTTGAAGATCGCTGAATCGTTCCACCACGGCGTCGCCGATCTTGACGATCACATCGCCGCGGATCAGCCCCGCTTTTTCTGCGGCGCTTGCCGCCACGACTTCGGTGATCTCGCATGCCTCGGCCCGGTCCATGCATTTCACCCCCAGGAAGCCACCGTTCTTATGTTCAATCGTGACGCCCGGTGCGGCTAATCGCATCGACTGGACTTGTTGATCCGAGATGCCGGTTCCCATCAACGTGATGGAATCGCGAATCGGAAGCGATGCGATGACAGTGGACGCTTCCTCGGGCAATTCCACATATCGAAGGTCAAGCGACCGCATCGTTCGAACATCCCTTAACGTTTCCAAGTCCGCGACCGCAAGCGTTCCATCTTCTATCGCTAGTGATTTCAGTTCCGGTATCAGGATAACGCGTTGCAGGACTTCCTGATTGATTGACGAACCCACCAGCTTTATCGAATCGACCTTGGTAAGCCAGCGAAGCCAATCGAGCGCCGCGAGATCTTGGTTCCATCTGTCGTCGATCTGCGCAACGACTTTGGGTTCGCTAACGGCGCGGATCATGAAGTCGGCGACGCCGACAAAGACACCTGCCGCACGCAGTTCGGTTAACGCTCTTGAACTGCGTTGTTGACGAATCTCGTCAGCGGCGCGGCTTGTTGACGCTGCGATGACGCCCGTGGTGGAATTCGATAACTTGGAAAGGTTTTGCCAAGCACCGCCATCTTTGGACGGATGATGGTCGATCGCGATTTGCGTCAAAGCCGATGACGCCCGTTCGATCGCTTCCAGGTCGCCATCTAGCATGACTGCTGCTAAGTCCTCCACCGCCTTTGGCCCTGCGTCGATTAACTTTTGCTCGGCTACTTCGCGTCGCAAGTAATGTGAATGCGATAGCTGAGTGACCCAGTAGTCAATCTTTGATTTTGACGCATCTGATTTTGGCGTCTCCGATACCGAATCAGCGTCTTGGCCATGCAAACCAGGGCAGCAAACTGACACCAGCAACATGGTGACGATCAAAACCGCTGGCCGAAGGTGTTTCATTGGAACCATGATTTGTCTTCTTTGCATCGTGGATCTCGTGAAAGATCCAACGGGTAAGGATCTTTCGCAAGATCCACTGCGATCACAATCAATTGGTGACAGCCACGCCAACAGTGTAGCGGTAATGTAAACAGAAAGTCATCGGTGGATCTTGCCGATTCACCAATTGTCGATCATCCTTAGCGGTTGAAATTGCCAGTGGGCGGGACGATCGCCGGTCAGGTCAAACTGACGGGAGGAAAGTCCGGGCTCCGCAGGACAGGATGGTCGATAACGTCGACCGACCG
>CAYVAN010000028.1:26809-28415 GCA_964449225.1 uncultured Rhodopirellula sp. | reverse complement strand
CACTTTTTCACTTTGGAGTGTTCCCATTGTCGCTCGGCTCTCCGAGCCGATAGCGTTGTCGGCTCGGAAAGCCGAGCGTCATTGCCCAGCTTGAAAAACTGATTTGCCCTGCCTACGGAATGACGAGACGAGACTTGTGAGAAACACCCTGGAGAGAACAGCATGACTGGATTCAAAATTTGGACGATCTGCATCGTGGTCTTTGCGAGTGCATTTTCTGTCACTGCAATTACGAATCAATGCAACGCGGATGACTCCAAACAGACTCAGCGGAAACCTAACATCGTCTTCGTGATGGCAGACGACTTAGCCTGGGCGGACGTTGGATACAACGGTGCCGAATTTTATGAAACGCCGAACATTGATGCCCTATGCAAGTCCGGCATGAAGTTTTCTGCGGCCTATCCAGGTGCGGCCAATTGCATGCCTTCGCGATCTTGCATCATCAGCGGTATGTACACCACGCGAACAAAAATGTGGACGCCTGGAAAAGTCTCCAAGGGAAACTCGCGCTTCATGCGTCTGCTTGTGCCAAATCAGCAAAATCGACTCGGCGACGGAACCATTCCGACAAAGGGTGATTTGGATCCTTCGGTGGTTTCACTAGCTCACATGCTAAAACAGGCTGACTACAAAACACTGCATCTTGGCAAATGGCATCTTGGTCGCGATGGCTTGGGATTTGATCGAAACGACATCGATGGCTGTGGCGCTGGACTGGAAATGGACCACAAGTTCTACGGTGACGAAGATGTCGCCCAATGGCTAACCGATGCCGCCGTCGATTACATCGAAGACAACAAGGACGGTTCGCAACCGTTTTTCATTTACCTCAATCACTTCGACGTTCATGTCCCTATCAATGCTCGTGACGCTGTCGTTCAGAAATACCGCAAGAAACTTGCCAGCAAAAAATGGACCCGCAATTGGGATCCTGTTTATTCCGCGATGGTCGAAGCGGTCGACACATCGGTTGGACGCGTGTGGAAGTCAATCAACGACAATGGTCTGGCCGAAGACACGTTGTTGATTTTTACATCCGACAATGGTGGACATGGACCGGTGACTTGGAATGCACCACTGAAGGGTTCCAAAGGCAGCTTCTATGAAGGTGGAATCCTGACGCCGTTGTGCATGAGCTGGCCCGGGAAAATCAAACCAGGAACAGTGTGCGACACACTGGTCACGGGCGTCGACTACATGCCGACCTTTGCCGATCTGGCGGGCGTATCCCCACCGACGACTCAGCACTTGGACGGAGTCTCCATTGTTCCGCTGATGAAAGGGCAACCAATTGCGGAGCGCGCCGTCTATTGGCACTATCCGCTTTACCTTGACGGACGGGTGCATACCAAACCGATCTACGGCACCGATCGAATGCATTGGCGTACAACGCCGTGCAGTTTGATTCGCAAAGGCGACTGGAAGTTAATTCATTTCTTTGAAACCAACACAACCGAACTCTACAACCTAAAGTCGGACCCAGGCGAACAGAACGATCTAGCAGCGGAAGATACCGAAAAGCTAAGCGAACTCTTATCGCTGCTACAAAAATGGCAGGTCGAAAACGACGCCAACATCCCCCGAACCCTCAACCCCGACTTCG
>CAYVAN010000028.1:24356-26709 GCA_964449225.1 uncultured Rhodopirellula sp. | reverse complement strand
GCCAAAAAAGGGGTCAGGAGCAGAAAAGGCAAGATAGGCAAATTTAGCCATTAAATGGCTCCTGACCCGAATGGCACTTAATCCGCGTAAGTCTCATGCCTCACCTGGTTTGTATTCGTGTCTTGGCTTCTGCATCAGTTTGCACTTCTTCGGCCTCCGCTTGAGCACCCTGGGCTCGTAGCGGTCCGGCCGGTTTCCAACAACGTGTTGCCGGCAGCAGCGATACAGTACGTCACACAGTTCATCTGCGTTGCTAATCTGTCCCAGCACTGGCAGCATGTCCGAGACGGTTGTGAGGGTTGACTTGTAGCTTATCTGCCATGGCTGTAACGTGCCTTCGATCGCGGCTTCGGCCATCACGCCGCGAATCAGATTATAGGCAAGTATGTGTGCGCGGATTTCGTTTCGCACGCGGTGTGGTTCCTTGCATCGCAGGTGTTCCATCTGCATCACCGTCTTAAGGCTTCGCAGATGAAGCTCGGCTTGCCACCTTCGTCGGAACAGCGCCGCAATGTCTTCTTTGGTGTAGTCGGTGTCATCGCACAGCGACGTATGAACGATGATCTCTCGTGTACGGAATCCTTCGTTCGTCACTCGGATCTTGATCTCACGAATCATGATGAACTCGGGATAGCCTTCGTATTCTTCTTCGCTCATCCACGTTGGTCGCTGCGGCTTGTCGATCTGGATCACGTGATCGTCTTTTCTATACCGAATGCCGGTTCGGAAATCACTCTTGCGAATCTGATGTTTACGAACGACCACGTGCGCGCCGCGTTGCATCATGCGAGCCATTTCAAACCAACCCGCGTACGCGCGGTCAGCGAGAAATTCATCCGTTTCTTCGATGATTTCATCAATTTGTCTGAACAGACTCACTTCATGCGTCAGTTTTCCCTTGTAGCGTCCCATCGCCATTTCAAGCACAACGCCGGTAGACAATGCGAACAGAACCACCACACGCACGATTGGGAATCCGCAGCCCGGTGCTTGGCTGGTTAACTGCCGATACGCTTCTTGGTTTTCTGGGGTATCAGCCATCGTCACCGTTGCGCCATCAGCGGTGATGACTCGGTGCCCCAACCACAGCCAATGATCGGGAGCCTTCGCTTCAATCGCTTGTCCGCTTGCGGTGACCAAGCGATGCATGGCTGACTCGTCGAGCTTGTCGCGAGCAATGCAGTAGGCACCGGTCTGCGCCGAGCAGGGGCGTTGGCGATTGGCAATTCGATAGGCGACCAACTTGGCGACTGCTCAGACACAACCATGATGGATGCTCATCACCTGCGACAAGAACACCCACAAGGTCACCGAGGTGTTGTAAACTCTGGCGGAACCAAGAATGGAGGTTGCCTCACCGAAGACCGACTCGATAGTGTCTTTAGAGATCAAAGATGCGAAGTAGAGGTCACCACTTCGGCGAGCGTGATGGACTCGAGTACGAAACGAATCAAATGATTGATGGCACACGGGGGGCTTCCTTGCTTGGCGTGTTCGGGAGGTGAGATACCCAAACTCATCGCAAGTGAAGCCCCTTGCTGTCAACCTAACCTAACTTGAATGATGACAATCGCTTGCAGCCGATTAAGTGCCATTCGCTCCTGACCCTTTTTCTGACTCCCGGCACACCCTGACCTTTTTTCTGACTCCGCGCAACACAAGGTCTGACCCCGGCGCTAAGGCCCCCTGCCCCCTGACGCCAAGGCCTGTAGGTGGATTTTGCTATGGTATAGATATCAATTCGGCAAAGTTTCAAGAAAACAAAAGTTGGGGTTCGGAAGAGTGTTTACTCGATTCATTATTGTTGTTGCTGGTTTTTACCTTGCATTAGAGGGCTACAAAGAGTTCCAAGTCAGTCGCGGAACATCTGCTACGCCAACTCCGGTCGCGCTCGCTGACCTAGAGCAAGGTAAGTCACCTAGCAGCAACTTTGTAGTTATTGGCCAGCACAATGCTTGCTTTCCAATGGCGATTTTCCAATACTCGAAGCGTGAAGGGGACAACGCAAGGGTGACGCGTTCAACCCGAGTGGATCATGTGTACTACCCGATAATTTCGGATGAACACCCGTACTTTGAGGAGGTCGCTAAAATGTTGGAAAAGTATCCAACCGTTGAAGAAGTTCCCGAAAACGAATGGCCTTCGATTACGGAATTTCGTGTGTTGGTGAAAACCAAACGGTTTCGCGACGTCGCTTCTATCCCTTCAGAGTATGGCGAAGAGGCAAACATTGCAGGAATGTTTGTCAATGAAATAGAACCACTTGAAGAGGATGATAAACGACTGATTCGAGAGAATTTTTCTTCGGTGAAGTTCGGTGAAATACTCATTCTAGAGCAGTTCCGAACGCCGG
>CAYVAN010000028.1:9945-24346 GCA_964449225.1 uncultured Rhodopirellula sp. | reverse complement strand
ATCGTGGGTGGTGCGATGCTTTCTCTCGCCACCATTGGCAGCTTCCTACTAGGAGGTGACCCTGACGAGGACGAAGCGGGGAAAGAAAAACAGGATGTTCCAAATTGATGTCGGTTCGAAGAACAGCGGTCTTCCCCCGAGCTACCGCTTGTTGGGATAACACATCCATTTGTCGCGTCGAAGAGAAAAAAGGGTCAGGAGCCTTAAAGGGGAGATAGGTAAGGTGAGGGCGTTGTGATTGGTCGTGGACCTTTCTTTTGTCCCTTGTCGAAAAGGCATGGGGGTACGACCAATTCGGAAAGAATGATGTGAACAGGACAATGGCTGAATTCGTTCTGTCCCCTAAACGCATGATGATTCTGTTCACATGATTCTGTCAAACGTGATCAGGATTCGTTGGACGTTGAATTACCTTGCTAGCGGTCTCCGCTAAATTGGTCTTTGGGATAGTTGGGTCGCGTGTGGTGCCACCTACCAAATGTTGACTACCCAGTAATGGTCGACTCGATTCGCTGCTAAACCAAGACCGCTTTCAAGGGTCGCCGTCGGTACGCGGTCAGTTAGAACTCAAAGCCGTCTGGGATTGTGGCGTTCTTGATTACGATTGAAATCCCGTCGCGGACCTGCATCGGTTCTTCTTCGCCTTGGTTTTCGATCTTGTCGAGGTTGGAAATTTTTACGTTCTTTCCGATGCGGCAATTCTTGTCCAAAATTGCACCAGAGATAACGGAGCCATCGCCGATACCGACTGGCATGCTTCCGGTGTCTTCTGATTCGATGTAATCCGCTCCCATGACGACACTGTCTTTGACCGTAACACCGTCGCCAATCACGGTCCGCAAACCGATGATGCTGTTTTCAATCGTGACGTTGTCACCGATGCGGCAACCGTCTGCGATCAAGCTGCCGGTGACCTTGCTGTCGCCCATGATCGTTGGCGGCAAAAAGCGTGGTCGCGAATAGATCGGTGCTTCGCGATTGCGAATATCAAAGGGTGGCTGTTTCCCCGCTAATGATAGGTTCGCTTCATAGAAAGCTCGGATCGTTCCGATGTCTTCCCAGTATCCGTCGAATAGGTGAACGTTTACCTGGTGCGATTTGATTGCCTTGGGGAAAACTTCTTTTCCGAAATCACTGTCTGAATTGCTGCGAAGCAAATCGACCATGACATCCTTATTAAAGATGTACAAACCCATGCTGGCGATGCAATCGCGACCGCCGCTTGGGATTCCTCGTTCATCGATCCAAGACGGATCCATTCGGACTGTTTGAATTTCTTCTTCGGATTGCGGTTTTTCAACAAACCCTTTGACACGCCCGTTGTCATCGATTTGCATAATGCCAAGCGACGAGGCATCTTTTCGCGAAACCGGAATGCCAGCGATCGTTGCGTCGGCACCGGATTCAATGTGCGTCTTCATCATGTCGCGAAAATCCATCCGGTACAATTGATCACCGGACAGGATCAAGACATGTTCGATCCAGTCTTCTTCTAAGTGAACCAAGTTCTTGCGCACCGCGTCAGCGGTGCCTTGATACCAATCTTCATCGGGCGACACGGTTTGCTGGGCAGCCAGCAGTTCCACGAACCCACCGTTGAAGTGATCAAAGGTGTAGGTTTGCCGCAGGTGTCGGTGCAGACTTTCCGACAAAAATTGAGTCAGCACGTAGGCACGATTAAGTCCGCTGTTGATGCAATTGCTGATTGGAATATCGATCAGTCGATACTTCGCAGCGAGCGGCACGGCAGGTTTGGCGCGGATCTTGGTCAGTGGGAAGAGACGGGTTCCGCGGCCACCGCCCAGAATCAACGCGATCGTTCGGGAAAGGTCCATGATGTCGTTCCTATGATGAGTGTTTTTGTGGGCTTTGTTCTAGCACGTTTGCCATGAATTTTGTTTGCGAGGCAGCGTTCTTTACCAGTACTTCTCGAATCGAATCGTTCCAGGCCCGTCACGATCGATAGTGTTTTGTTGATCCTTATCACTGTTTTTGCCATCACCGCTTTTGTCGTTGCTTCGGTCATCAACTTCGACGAAGCCGTTGGCCTTTAACACCTGTAACATTCCGGGCGTCGACGGTGGTTCAGCGCCCGGTGGTGTGTACCCGATCATCGACGGGTTACCGCAAAGAAAGACGTGCGTATTGTTGGGCGACAGTGGATCGTCAGCATGTTCAGCTAACTTTCCGCTGGTGAACAGGTCCTGCACATACTGCTTTCCGATATAACCCGCATTCGTTTTGTCCCAGTTTTCGACTTCGCGCGTGGTGTAGGAAAGGTATTTGTAGTTTGAATGTTTCGCTTCGAGTTGTTGGTGTTCAGGCAGATAGCCCAGGTCCAAGCGAGTCCGGACGGTTGTCACGTTCACGATCTTGCCTTGGTGGCCTGATGACAGCAGTTCTGTTGTCATCGCGTTGTGAGGCGCTTCGCCAGTGCCAGTGGAAATCATCAAGACGGTATCGTCAGGCTTGATGTTTTCTAAGACATACGTGCCGACAATTTTCTTTTGAATTTCAACGCGATCACCGTCGCCAAATAAGAACAACCGCGGGGTCAGCGAAGGCGGTTTGTCGTGGGGCGATCCTGCGTGTTTGACGAGTGCTATGTAGAATTCCAAGTAATCAATTTCGTTGACCGAAACCATTTTTTGCTGTTCCAGCAATGGGCATGAAATCGAATAAGCTCTTCGGGTCAGCTTTTTGAATTTCTTTTCTTCCAGCGTTTCAGCCTGGGAATCTTCAATCCGGGCTTCCCAATTACCAAGGCCAAGGGCAACGTACTGCCCGGCACTAAAGGGAGAAAAACCTTGATCGGGACGAATGCGATATCTGGCTAATCCCTCATGCACATCAATCCGCTGAACAATCGTCCCGTTGTAGTGTTTTTCCCTGAGTTCATTTTTTTCAGCTTCGCTGAACTGCATTTCGCTAGCGGAAAAGCGTTTCTCTTTGTGAGTGCTCAATCGTCATCCTTTATCGTTACAGCTTCGATTGATCTGCCAGGATCAAAAACATCATTGTCGGCACCTCTGGGCTAACCCAAACCGCGGCTGACCCGGTTTATGGCGAATCCAACTTCACAGTGAATGTCACCAGTGAATGTCACCAGGGCAACTCAGTTTTTCAAGCTGGGCGACCATGGCGAACACTCCAAAGTGAAAAACTGATTTGGCCTGTGAATGTCATCGAAATGCGGAACACATCGCCTTCGCACTCAATATACTGGATTCCATCCTTCCGTATCATGGTCGGTCGAAGATTCCGCCCTTCATTCCGAATGCTTGTCATTTTTTGGTTAGGTTCTTTCAATGATTGCAACATTTCTAACACGAATCGTTTCCGCAAAGATTCTTGCCAGTGCGTTTTTGTTTGTTGTCGTTGGCAGCCTTCCCTACCAAACAGCCACGGCCGAATCGTGGACGGACTTGCGAGGAACTCGAACGATCAACGCGCGCATGATTGGCCTTTGGGGCGAAAGTGTTCTGCTGGAACTGGGGAATGGGCGTCGTGTTTCAGTGAAATTGGATAGCCTGAGGAGTGACAGCCGAATTCAGGCTCGCCGATTGGAAAAAAGGTTAGCAGCCCAGCGAGCCGTTCGGATTGAAGAACTTCATCAGGCAACCCTTGCGGCCGCGGCCTCTGCGCCGGAACCTTTGCCGAAGCCCGACAAAGCTCCTGTCTACCAACCGCCATCGAAGGACGCGGACATTGATGTGTTTCTAAAGCAGATCGATCAAGCCATCATGGCGGGCCACCTTCGATCCGTTTACGACGCTTTGCCGCCTTCCTACCGGACCGACGTCGACGAACTGGTTCGCTTAGCCGCTGCAAAGATGGACGCCGATGGGTTCGATTCGATCATCGATTGCCTTCAAAGTGCAGGCAGCGTCCTGGTAACACACCAGAACTGGTTGCTGAACAGTCCGCGCATTCAAGCGATTCCTGAATCCACCGTTTCACAAATCCGGGGACCGCTGTTGTCGTTGGCCGGTTTGGCTCATGCAACGAAAGATTCGGATTTGTTCGCGCTCGATAAGATCCGATCAGTGCCGTTTTCGCAGTGGCTTGACGAATTTGATCGGGCGACCTGCGACCATTTGCATCACGCCAATCAAGCGATGGGCGAATCCATCAAACGCGAAATCGAAATCGGATCGACTCGGCAAAGCCCAACGAGATCAAATTCAGCGAGATCACGTTCAGCGAGATCAAGTTCGAATCCACCGAGTTCAAACCAAGAACCTAAAGAAACAATAATTACGCAAGTCAAAATCAAGTCGAACGATCGCGAATCGTCAGTCTCGCTCACAAAGGTCGACGGTTATTGGGTACCCACATCGATCGATCAAGAAAATTGGGTTACGTTCGTCAATGAATGGAAAGACAAGATTGACCAAAGCGATGGGGATCAGTTGATTCAGCCTTACGTCGGATACGCCGAAGGGTTAAAGCTGTTGCTAAGGGCGCTTTCCAGTTCAGATAACGCAAACGATTTCCATGCAGCGATCGAAACCACCACCGAGTTTTTGACAAAAAACTTGCCTGAGATGGCGGCGTTGTTTGGAGCCAAGTTGAATTTCGATCCAGAGAACCGCCAGAACAGTATGTACTACGACGGAATGGATTACGAAGTACAAGGCTATTAGCTTTCAGGATTCGTCACCACGGTTTGGATGAAGGCACAAAAGGATTTTGTTTTGAAAGTCGCAATCATTGGCGGAGGTTTGTCGGGACTGGCAACAGCCGTTCAGTTGAATTTACTTCATCAGCAACGTCGGGAATCGGGCGACGATTCAGTGTTGCAAGTCCAGCTGTATGAAGCCGGTGATCGGGTCGGTGGTGTGATTCATACCGATCGGGTTGGGGATTGGCTGATCGATCACGGCGCGGACATGTTTGCAACCAAGCCGTCTGCTGCGATGGATTTGATTGAAAAGCTTGACGCTGCCGATCGGTTGATCCAACCCAAGCTTCAACGTCGCGGAGCAAGAATCTGCCACGCCGGAAATCTTATCCCTATTCCTGATGGATTTGTCTTGATGCGGGCGACTCGGACGTTGCCAATGTGGACGACTCCGTTGTTAAGTTGGATGGGGAAATTGCGTTTTTTTGCCGAACGTTTTGTTGCGGCACGGAAATTTTCCGCTGGTGAAGATGAGTCGGTCGCATCGTTTGTTCGACGTCGGATGGGCAAAGAAACCCTTGACCGAATCGTGGCCCCACTGACCGCCGGGATTTACACCGCCGATGTCGATAGGCTTAGTATGCGCGCGACAATGGGGCCGATCTGGTCAATGGAGCAGGCGCATGGATCGCTTTCGGCCGCGACAAGGGCGCGTTTAAAGTCGGGCGAGGATTCAGTTGAACGATCCAGCACCGGTGCCAGATACGGTCAATTTCGCTCTTTTCCCGGTGGCATGATTGAACTGATTCAAATTCTTTCACAAAGTTTGCCACCCAACACAATCCAAATCGAATCCAAGATTCGGTCAGTTAACCGTGATGATTCAGGTAACCAGTGGAATGTGATTCAAGAATCAGGAAACGCCAACCAGTTTGATCATGTGGTTGTCGCATTGCCGCCACCGGCAGCATCGAAATTATTAAGTCCGATTTCCGCTGATGCGGGCGAAGTGCTAGGGCAGATTGAATCGGCGTCAACTGCGATCGTGATCTTGGTTGTCAATCGTTGCGATGTTGCCAAGAACATTGACACGTTTGGGTTTGTGGTTCCCGCTTCAGAGAATCGACAGGTTTTGGCGGGAAGTTTTGCCAGTCATAAATTTGACGGTCGAGCCCCGGACGACCAGGTCGTCATCCGCACCTTTATCGGCGGAGCCACTCAATCAGAGCTGTTGCAAAATCCCGACGATGCATTGATCGATATTGCGGTCAATGAACTCGGTCAGATCATCGGTTTTTCGGGCAAACCATTGTGGACAAGGGTTGTTCGTTGGAGCCAAGCGATGCCGCAATACCATGTTGGCCATCATCAGAAAATTGACAAACTTGAATCCGCGATTGAATCCATTGACGGCTTATCGGTCATGAACAACGCGATGCACGGCGTTGGAATCGCTCCGGTGATCGCACAAGCAGGAAAGGTCGCCGCAAAGATTCTAAATTCAAATCCGAACGTTACCGGTTAAGACTTTTTTAGATCTGCGGGCGGTGTAAAAACTGCATCGTCGATCTTGCCGTTGATTTCAACCGTGTTCACCTTGACGTTATGAATTAGTTGGAAAGATTCCATCAACTGCCTAATCTCGGTTGCAATTTGCAGACCAGCAAACGTTCGGTATTGATTGACTTTTGAATCAACCACTCGATCGCCGCCCATGGTGCGACGAGTCGCGATGGTGCGAATCGGTAAACCACTTTGAATGCTATAGTAGATTTGATCAGCTTCATTGTTGCCCCGCCGCGTTAACTCGACTCGATAGCAAGGTTCACCATCGACCGATTCCTTCCCTCGATTTGTGAACGACGAGAAAACCGTGTTCGGCTGAAAGGTTTCGCGTAGGCTGATCGAATCTAGAAAACGCTGTCGCTCTGATGGTTCCAATTCACGATTGCTCGACTCTGACGATTCCCAAGCGACGATCCCGTTGATCCCACGCACTGATTTTCCCAGGCTTCCCAGGTCGACAACGACCTTTGCTCGGTCGGGGGCAACGAAATAGCTTTCCAACGTTCCCGTGACCACATTGGCAGTGGGCTTGGTGGCGTTTTGTTGGCTAACGTTGATCGTTGCCTTCATGCGAATTGATTTCACTTTCTGGAAAGCTTCGGTCCCGCCCGAAACTTGGACGCAGCGCTTCAAAACATCAAAACCAACGGGTTCATCTGCGAACGAATGAGATGCAAGGATTGCGAGGCTGGCGACCGTCGACCAGATCAGATGGAACCGCAAACGTTTGGGGTCACGAAATCGCATGATGAAGACTTGGTGGAAGGAAAGAGGAACTGATTGCTTTGCATTATAGAGACGTCTGCAACCTGCCTCGTAATCCACTAGCCACAACCTACGATTTTGTCGCCTGTTGGTGGCGTCAAAGTTATTTTTTGTCCGACGCTTGAAGCCGCTCGTTTGCTGGTGTTCGGATCGGGGTCATTGCGGCACGGTCGCCGATAGGCTCGGCGACGTAGATTAATTGCAACCGCAGCGAACGTTCCAGATTGTTGCCCAATTCAGCGAGTGTTTGAGCACGTTGAATCCATTGATTGGCTGATTCATCATCTTGGACGATTGCTATTTCGGCCAATTGTGCCGCCAACCACTGGTTAGCGGGCGACCCTTGCCAAGCTGTTTGAAGCGATTGTTTGGCAGTATTCAGGTCATCTGGTTTTCCAAACACTTGGTACAGATGAAGCCGGTGGGTTGCCAATTGACGCGATACGCTTGGATTCGGTCCAGTGCGGTTAGCAACGACTTTGACGCATTGCTCGTACGCTCGCCGTGCAGACGATGAATTGTTTCTGCGAATGACTTCGCGGTACAGAAAATCACTTTGCAATAGAGGGCTTTTGGAGGACCATTGATCTGCGGCGACCGCCTCTGCCAATACCCTGGCCGACTTGCCAGTGGATCCTGAACGAAGCGACGCATCGGCAACCGATAACAGCCAAGACTGTTGGCTGACCGGACGCACGGACATAAACGTTATCGCAGTTAATGCGAAGAACCCCAGAGTGATTGCAAGCCTTGGCCGCCGTGCCGAATTCGATTGGGCTGAAGTCGATACGGTTTCTGTTTTAACTCGAATGCGTGTCAGACCGCCCAGCAACATCCAGATCCAGAATGCGACCCCCGGCACAGTCCATCCACCTGATACGGAAAGATGAACAAGGATTGAAACAAATCCTACAAGCTGGATTTGGTCGACCTGTGGTTCATTCAGTTTTTGGAAGGCCGCGTAAGTAGTCCATCCCAACCCCAGGGCGATGGGAATGGCAAAGCGATGCGACGAAAAGTCAGGCGTGTGTAAGGTCAGTAGCCCTAAGAACCAAATGACCGCAAGCATGACTCCGCCACCGATCAGGACGGATCGTCCGTCAACCCAGCGTGGGTTTTCTTCGAGCCATTCGGGCTCCGGTGCAGGCCGGTGTTTGTTTAAGTACTGAAAGCCTAGCACCATGATGACCAGCAACAAAGCCAGGGCGATAGGGCCACCTGAAGCAAGGGTTTCCAGTAAGAAATTATGCGGGTCGGCAACCTGTTCGGTGGTGCTAACGTCCCGATACCGATCATAGAGCGACTGAAAATTTCCCGGCCCCGCACCCAGCACTGCATTGTCGAGCATCATTCGCCAGGTCGCCGCCCAGTACTGCAATCGAAACGCCAATGACGCGGGAGCCTGACCATACCATTCGGGGTTCCCGAACATTGCCAGCGATATCAAGCCAACGATGCAGGCGGACATCAAGGCGATCACAGCGGTCAATCGATTCTGTGCTCTGCTTTGACGCGATAGAGTCGATTCTAAGTGCGGTGAAGCTTCATCCTTGTGACCAGAACGCTCTGCCTGAACGGGCTTGGCCCAATCTGCGGGCGATCGAAGCAACCAAACCAAGGTCACACCTAGCAGCGTCGCCACCAAGGCCGCTCGACTGCGCACCGCCAACAAAGCAGGAGCCAACACCAACAAGCATCCAATCAATCCGAGTTTGGATCGAATGCAGATTCGTTTCCATGTCAATCGCATGGCCGCGACAACGATCACGACACCAAGCAACAACAACGCGGCTAAAGAATTTGCAAGGGCGAAAGTGGCCGATGGCCCACCGTCCATTATTCGATTTTCGAGCACCATTCGTGTGGAAGAGTTTGGCGGTGCGTCAATGCCCATCTGTCGAACCACTTCATCGGGATTCGCTAGATAATTCGATCGCGTCTGTGGAAGGCTAATCCAATCTTGGTGCAGTGCATCGGCGGAAAGTCCGATGGTGATGCAAATCGTCAGCAGCAAAAAACTCTTTCGGATCGCCAGCGAAGTTAGCGTTCGTCGTGCTGCGATCAAGATCGCTGACGCGGTTACCCACCACCAGGCTTCGTTTGTGCCCATCCGAAGATCAGACTGATCAGAATTTAGGAATGCGGCGACCATCATCCAGGTTGCCAGGCTTATCGACGAGAGGTCAATCCAATCGAAACCAGTTTTGGAGAAACCACCTTCCTTCGAATCGTCTCGACGCCAACAAACCGCCGCCACCAACGTTGCCCATGCAATCGCTAAGACGGCAAACCAAAGACCGTCACCGGCTTCAACGGCGACCGAATCACTTGGGTAGTAAGCGACGTAGACCGCCAACGATCCTGCGGCACCCATCGCCGCGTGTCGTCCCATGGAAACCAGACGCGATGGGATGGGGCGTGATTCAACGGGTCGGGTGGAATCATCTAGGAATCGTTGTTTCGCCATTGTGTCGATTCTAGAATGATGACCAAAGACAGCATGCACAGGACCACGCCGATCACCATGACGGCTTGAAAGATCGAAACCGTGGTCAACAGCACCGCCGCAATTCCACAAGTTCCCGTAACCAAGTAGATCGTCAGTACCGCTTGAGTCCGCGATAGTCCCAGATCAACTAGGCGATGGGAAAAATGGCTTCGGTCGCCCACGAATGGGCTGCGTCCTTCGCGAATCCGAATCCACAACACCGTGGTCATATCATACAAGGGCACCGCCATCACGCACAGCGGCGCAAGAACGGCGTGCGGTCGATGGTTGATGTTGCCAGCGTAGGTCGCCATCAACATAGCGACTGCAATGAGAAATCCCACTAGATAGCTGCCAGCGTCACCCATGAAGATCGTTGCTGGAGGTCGATTGTGCCAAAGAAATCCCAACAGCGACCCCAGCACGACCAGCAATAACGCCGCAACAAAAAGCTGCGAAACCATCGATCCTGATTCGGGTGTCAACAACATCACGATCGCCATCGAAGCAGAAATGATTGCTGCGACGCCGCCCGATAAGCCATCCATGTTGTCCAACATGTTGAACGAATTAATCAGCCCGACGATCCAAAGGATCGACAAAAGATTCGTCAACCATTCAATGCCAATGAACGCGGTCAGTCCGAAACCCAATCCATAAACGACAAAGCCGGAAACCGCAAATTCGATTGCAAGGCGAATCCACGGATGCACTCCACGACGATCATCAATAAACCCAAGCACTACCAAGGTCGTGCCAGCGCCCATCAAGGCCCAAAGCTGTCCGCATCGTGACCAGACGCCATCTAAATGCACGGACAGGAAGGCTGGAACATGAGATTGCAGATCCGGTGATTGACGCAGCAACCCAACCACAACGGTGCCGGCGGCAAACGTGATCACAATCCCAGCCCAGATCCCAAGTCCGCCTCCCAACGGAGTCACGTTTACGTGGGTGCTATGTCCGCCGGGCTTTGCAACTAACCCAAGCCGTCCAGCGTGACGACGAATGGGATAGATCGCGACTGCGGAAATGATCGCTGCTGGGATTAGGGTCAGTCCCACCAGCCAGCACAGCAACGTTGAAAACTCTGACAAAGCAAACTCTGGTGTCGAAGACGTACCCAAGAACTCAGTATGGGACAATTGTCCCAATTGTCTTGGGAGCGTTCTAACGTAAGTGAAAAGTCAATTGGGACAATTGACCTACACTTTACGCACCCGTTGCGGCGATGGTTCTACCTTCGTTTTCTAGATCGCTTTGCGACTTGCGGGCGGCTGATTGGACGCAGCACAAACACTTTGGGGTCGTCAACAATAAACGCGGTGCTCCACCGACGGCCATCATCGGCACTGCAAGTGTTAAAGAAAAACGTTCGGAACCGCTCGCAACGATAATCGTAGGGAAATTGGCTGGTGATGTAATCGTCTTCGGTCAAATCGTCGACGCCCGATTTGGCGTAATAGTGGACCATTCCGTCCGGCGTGACGCTCATGCCAAGCGTCCACCAGCCCGTCGTCGTGATCTGCGGCCCTCGGAAATCCCCGCCACGTCGGTTGCTGCGAATTCGCAGGTAGGCGTAATCGTGATCTTTCTTGGTTTGGTTCTTGCTCTCAAATTCAATGAACATGCCTGGCCAGTAGACCTCGTTGCCCATTTCTCTTTTGGTTCGTTTAAAGATTCCGATACCAGATTCCTTGTCGACCATTGCGGTGGTTTCCAGAGCAAGTCGAAAACCAAAATGCGGGCCGCTGCGATTTTCCCATTCGGCCACCGGTGGCATGAACACGCGAGTGGTCACGCTGGGCGCTTCGCTGACTTTGATGGTGCGTTTGAGTCGGTATTGAACGTTTGCGACAAAATCGTCCTGGTGCATGACACGACTGTTCTGCCCCGGAATTCCGGTGTTCAAACTCTTTAGCAACAACGCGCCCGTGCTGCCTTCGATCCCGCCTGCGGGTGTTGGAACACGTTTAACGATGTCGGGATGACCGCGTTTGATGCCTTCATACCACCGACCATTGGTGCTGCGTCCCATTGGTGCACGTTGGTTTTCGTCGATATCCTCGGTGCTTTTGGGATTTCGCGGAATGTATTTCCAGTTTGGGTCTTCAAAGTCATCGGCGACGCCAACGATTTCGGTGCCCGTTCCCGGAACAACGGCTCGCTGCGCGTTGGCGGTTTCGATACCTGCGGTTGTGAAACTGGCAACGGCCAGCCCGAGACAAAAGCGTGTGAGCGTAGTGCGCATGTTTGACCTGATTCGCGTGCTAGCGATTCCTGAACTGATTCCTGAACATAAATTGATCCTCAGGAGATCACGCAGCAACGAAGTTCATCAGTCTCCACCGACTACCCAAGCGCACGTGTCCTCCGCCCTCCAGACGGAATAATCGGCACATTTGGTATCAGCGCTTAACTGGAATCGACACAAATGATCTAGCCCATCGCGTTCTTCGCGACGGCGATCGCCGATATTCGGCAATTTTGATGGCCGCAAATGCCGGATGTCGCTGTGGCTCCATTCGGCCTACAAATCTAATGATCTGATCTTTTCCAGAAGACCTACGGCTTGTAGGTCGCTTTCATTACCGTGAACAGCGAAAACGGATTGGTCTTGTATCGTTCGTCCAATCGCAGCGGCAATTCACCGAGCACTTCGTTGACTTCCAGATCGGTTCGCCAGCCCAAACGTTTGGTGATGTTGCCGGCTTGGTCAACTACTTTTGCAATGAGCGGATTGTCGCTGCGGAAGTGATTGATCAACAGGATTCGAGCACCGGGTTTGCAAACCCGCACGATCTCGCTCATCATCTTTTTGGGTTCCGACACCACGCTGATCGTGTGGAAAGATGTCACCATGTCAAACGTTGAATCGGGAAACGTTAGTTCTTCTGCGTTCATCGGAAGCACATTGATATGATTCAGACCGTGTTCGCGAATGGTTTGCTTCGCTTCGGACAACATCGCTTCGGATAAATCCACGCCCGTGACTGAAATGTTATGGGGGTAACTTTTCAGCGACATACCAGTCCCGACGCCGACTTCCAACAGATTCGTTCCGTCGGGGATATCAAGCGCTTTGATGCTTGCGTGAATTCGACGCTTCGCCATTGCAGGCCATAACGCTTGGTAAGCGGGAACCAGATTGTTGTAAAAAGGACTCGCATGCGGCTGAGCTTTTTTACCGGAACGTTTCGCGCCGTTTCTCTTGGGGGAAGAGCCTTTATCGACATCCGAAGGATCTATTTCATTCACCGTTGTCTGTTCTTCTTCACCAAGTTGGGCACTAGACATTAACCGACCACCTTCAAAGCAACTGAATTATCGGCCGCGTCGTAATTGGCCGTTTCGTAAGGATTGCAAAACTGGCCCGTGAGTCAACTGAGGTCGACCGACTTGACTCGCCAATGACGAAACTCAGTTAAGTTGTTTCGCCGCAATTACTTACAAGCAAGATAAGTCGCAAAACGAAGTTCGTCGAGGCCCGGATTGCAGCGATCGAGACCGATCTATTACCTGCCCAATACAAAGTCGGCAGCAAAATCGGCAGGGTTTTCAGGTTCCCTTGGCTTTCGAGCGCAGCCATAACGATTGGACTGGGGCTCGAAATGCGTAATAACAGAACGCGACCGGCAAAACCAACGCATGAAAAAGGAACGCGCCGATCACAACAAAGAGTGCTTGGCCGATCTGATGAGGCGACCGGCGACCGCGAATCAATTGTTGGAAAATATGCGGATACTGGAACCTTGAAACCATCAAAAAGGCGAGAGCCAGCGCGAGTAGCGGAATGAAGTAATGAAACCCATTAAGCGTTTGTTTGGCCAACCAAGCGACGTTTTGCCATGTGTCGGCGGATTGAGACGCTGTTGCATCGGCGGGAATGTACGACGCTAGTTCGTACATGGCGATCGCGAACGCTGCGATTGTGCCAGCGGCCGCTGGACTGGGTAAACCTTCGAATCCTTCATGCGTATCGTCTTCGTCTGTTTCGACGTTAAACCTGGCCAGCCGGATTAGGACGCATAGAGCGAACAGAGTTCCAATGGCCCACGTTAATTTCAAAGGCAAAAATCCGCCTGAATTAAAACGCCAAACCAGGACGGCCGGTGCGGTTCCGAAGGTGATTGCGTCGCAAAGCGAATCCAATTGACCGCCAAATTCACTTTCCTGTCCTGTCATCCGGGCTGCGGACCCGTCCAGGGCATCAAACAACATGCCACCAAAGATCAACAGTCCGGCAACCATCATTTTGGTTTCCAGCGACCAATTCAAATTAACGCTCATCGCAACCGCAATCGCGGCCAAACCGCAGACGCCGTTGCCCAGGGTCAACAAGGTTGGCAAAACAGAAAGCGTTAGTTGTCGTCGACGCGTACGCCTAGCCCTACGACGTCGTTGGCGATCCGATTCACCATCGAAACCGTTGGAGTTGTTTGACCCAGCGACGCTTGTTTCCTGGATATCAGGATCAAGGCGATCGGTTCCAGACCGCAGGCTACGTTTCAGTTCGCTCATCAGGTTTTTCGACAAAGGGAAGGCAGGCGATGATTGCCTGGTTAGGGCAGGCGGCCCGGTGAGTGGAATACGGATCCTCCGTTGCGACAGGGCGAATCACATTTTCACTTCAGAGTGTTTTCTAATGTCGCTCGGCTTTTCAGTGTCGATCGGCTCTCCGAGCCGAAAACGCTATCGGCTCGGAGAGCCGAGCGACATTCCGATGCCGCGATCCGCTCGGTGAGCCGAATGACATTGCCCAGCTTGAAAAACTGATTTGCTTTGTCCGTCGTAGTCACCGCACTCATAGTAGACCAAAGTATCGGCTATATTAATCGATTGTCGATACGCCCCCAGGGCAAATCAGTTTTTCACTTTGGAGTGTTCGCCATTGTCGCTCGGCTTGAAAAGCTGAGTTCGCCAAAAGCGAGGGGCGCCCCGCGCCAATACGCATCCAA
>CAYVAN010000028.1:0-9935 GCA_964449225.1 uncultured Rhodopirellula sp. | reverse complement strand
TGGAGTGTGCGCCTTTGTCGCTCGGCTTGCCGAGCCGATGGGGCAATCGGCGCGGAGAGCCGAGCGACATTCCGATACCAATTTCGGCTCGGAAAGCCGAACGACATTGCCTAGCTTGAAAAACTGACTTTCCCTGGATTCGCCCCCAGTCTCCTTTCAGTCCCCGTTCGCCTGATGATGACCCCTCGATATCTGCTGCCTTTTGATTCTCGGCGGGCACTTCATCGTTTTACCGACGTCCTGATCATTGGTGGCGGCTTGGCTGGATTGCGAGCGGCCAATGCGGTGGCGTCAAATCAATCGGTGTTTGTCGTTACCAAAGACGTCCTGCGGGAATCCAACAGCAATTACGCGCAAGGCGGAATCGCCGGTGTGTTGGATCCCGAGGATTGCTTCGATTCGCATGTCGACGACACCCTGGCAGCCGGAGGCAATCTCTGCGAACGCGAAGTCGTTGAAATGGTGGTCCGCGAAGGCCCCCGGCGAATCGAGGAATTGGTCCAATGGGGAACTCAATTCGATTCCAGCGAAGGTGAATTGATGTTGGGCCGCGAAGGAGGTCATTCACGCGAACGAATCGTCCACGCGCGGGGTGACGCCACGGGCGCGGAAATCATGCGAGCGGTCATTGAAAAAACTCGTGAAGCCGAACACATCGAAATCTGGGAAAATTCTTTCACCGTTGACCTTTTGACCTACGAAGGTCGTTGCCGCGGTGCCGTCATCGTCGATCATCACGGTCGCACGATCATGGTTTGGGCAAAGGAAACGCTGCTTTGCACCGGAGGCACGGGGCAAGTGTATCGCGAATCGACCAATCCATCCGTCGCGACCGGCGATGGAACGTCGTTGGCCTACCGCGCCGGTGTTGAATTGCGTGACATGGAATTTGTGCAGTTTCATCCAACGGTTTTGTACATTGCCGGGTCGTCGCGTTCGTTAATCACAGAGGCCGTTCGCGGCGAGGGGGCGCATCTTGTTGATGCCAATGGTCACCGCTTTATGCCTGATTACGATGACCGAGCCGAGCTAGCACCGCGCGATGTTGTTAGCCAATCGATTATCCGACAAATGGATCAAACCAAACACTCCAACGTGTATCTGGATTTGTCGCACCTCAACGCGGACCATGTTCACAAGCGGTTCCCCGGCATCGCGGACGCCTGTGGAAAATTCGGGCTGGACATTGCGGTGGATCGTATTCCGGTCCGCCCAGGTGCTCATTATGAAATAGGTGGCGTAACGGTCGACCGCCAAGGCCGCACCAGCATGCCTGGTTTGTGGGCGGCGGGAGAAGTAACCAGCAGCGGTCTACACGGAGCAAACCGTTTGGCCAGCAATAGTTTGTTGGAAGGTTTGGTCTACGGAGCGCACGCGGGAATTGCCGCGTCCCGCGCCGCCGCAGAACAACCCAGCAAGATGGAGGCGCTGCCGATTTCTAATCCGGTGGTCAATCGCGGAACCAAGTTTGACGTCGCGGATGTTCGCGTGTCGCTAAAAACCTTGATGGGCCGATTGGCTGGTGTCGAACGTTCAGCCGAGGGGCTGCGTGAAGCATCCGATTCGATTGGCGCGTTTGGGGCATACGTCATGACGCATCAATTTAGTAACGTCGAAGGATGGGAATTGCAAAACCTGATGTTGACTGCGTCCTGTATCGTTGAAGCGGCGTTGGCTAGAACGGAATCACGTGGTGTGCATTTCCGAAGTGATTTTCCAACGCCCAGCGATGATCAGTGGCGTCGCCATCTGATGATCAAAGTGGACGTCGACGGTGGTCACCCCCAAGCCGGTGATCTGTTAGAACCTACCAAGGCGACCGAGGCGACATTTTCGGCCGATGATTTGCCAGGACAGAATAAGGATTGATGCGTTTCACGTCGCCAGCCCCAGCTTGCGCGTCAAAGCCCAAATTGAATCATGAAAAAGGATTATTGAGTCATGCTTGAAC
Organism: uncultured Rhodopirellula sp.; assembly: GCA_964449225.1. Lineage (GTDB taxonomy): Bacteria > Planctomycetota > Planctomycetia > Pirellulales > Pirellulaceae > Rubripirellula. The sequence continues at coordinate 7,984 of CAYVAN010000028.1, read as the reverse complement.
GAGCAATTGAGGCGCTTGATAACAACCAAGACACCCAAACCACCGTTAAAGATCCTGGTGAATTGCGTCTAAGCTTGCATTCGCGAGTGACCGGACCGATCGGCGAGATGACGTTTTTGGAAAAATCGTTGTTGTTCGCTGAATTGTCCATGATTTCTTACAACGATGAAGACGAAGCCAGGCGTGCTTGTGACATCATCGGTTTTGACGACATTACTTTCTATGATCGTGACGGTTCCCAGGCGTTTCGATTCCGCAATGACAATGATTGCGTTGTTGCCTGTCGCGGAACCGAACCCAACGAATGGAACGACATCAAAGCCGACGCGAATGCCGCATCGGTTTTGGCCGAAACGACCGGGAAAGTACATCGCGGCTTCAAACAAGAAGTCGACGACCTGTGGCCGATGCTGGAAACCGCGCTGCTTAATAATGAACAACCGCTGTGGTTCTGCGGTCATTCACTCGGCGGTGCCATGGCGACGATCTGCGCCGGACGTTGTTTCCTTTCGCATATTAACAGCAATCCTGAACAGCTTTATTCCTACGGCAGTCCTCGTGTCGGCAACAACCGTTACGTGAACTACGTCAAACTGGATCACTTTCGATATGTCAACAACAATGACATCGTGACGCGCGTCCCGCCAATCTTGTTAGGCTACCGGCATTGTGGCCAAGAAGTTTATCTAAATCGAAACGGAGAGATTCAACAGATTGGCCACATCAACCGACGTCGTGATCGCTGGAAAGGATTTCTTAGCGGTTTGATGAAATGGAAAATCGATCACTTCGATGACCACTCGATTCATCGTTACATTGATGCGATTCTGGCGGCGGTCGAAAAAGAACGCAATGAAATCTCGCAGGGCGGACAAGCCAAAGCGGCGGACGCTTACGCACAAGAAGGATCGGATCCGATCATCAAAGAAGACCTCAATCAAAGCGAAGCAACTTGATGACTGACCCTGGATACGCTGAATTTGGCGACCTGACACTAAAACTTGCTCAGCCCTACGAATCTGATACGCAGTGGATCGGTCAACAAGACGTTCTGATGCAACTGTTGGCATGTTGGATCACGGTCGATGAAGCGGACCTGCCGCTGACGCCTCGCTTGGTCGGTTCACCGGGCGTTGGGAAAACGCAATTAGCAATCGCGGCGGCAAGAGCGCAGAATCGACCGCTATACATTTACCAATGTACCGCCGACACGCGTCCAGAAGACTTGTTGGTCACACCGGTGCTGAGCCAAGGTGGCGATATTTCGTATCACGCATCGCCATTGGTTTCGGCGATGATCATGGGTGGCGTTTGCCTGTTGGATGAAGGCAACCGCATGAATGAAAAATCATGGGCGTCGCTCGCGCCGCTGTTTGACGGGCGTCGATTGGTTGAATCCATCGTTGCTGGCGTGACAATCCCTGCCGATCAAAACTTTCGTGCTGCGGTCACAATGAATCAGGATGAATCGACGTTCGAGATTCCTGATTACATTCTTAGCCGTTTGCAACCGACGCTAAAGATCGGATTCCCCAACAAGCAAGATGAGATGGCGATTTTGCAGTATCACTTGCCGTTCGCAGAATCAGAAATGTTGGCGATGACGGTTGAATTTCTGCAACGCAGTCATGAGCTCAAGCTGGACTTTTCGCTACGCGATGGACTGAACTTGATGCGGTTCGCAATGAAACGAATGATTCAAGATCCCGACCACCCCATTTCGCGAGACATCGCTTGGCAAGAAGCATTGGAAAAATGCTTGGGAGAAGACGCGGTTGACCTGGACGCCTTAGCCCAGCGACGCAAGCGAACGCTGGGCGGTGATTCAGTCCCATTGGGACTTGCCGATTTGTTCTTCGACGTCGACGATCCACTGCATCCAGACCGCGACGATGACGACGAAGAAGATTTCTAATGATGTGCACGTCTTTCTTTGGACCGTTCTATTGGTCGGCTTTTTCAAAGAGTGACGCGTACTTCTGGTATCCCTGCGATTGAAGTTCGTCCGCGGGGACAAAACGAAGTGCCGCTGAATTGAGGCAGTAACGCAGGCCGGTTGGTTGGGGCCCGTCTTCAAATACATGACCCAAATGTGAATCAGCGGTTTTTGAACGAACTTCGGTTCGTGGCCAGATCAGTTTGTAGTCGGTTCTTTCAACAACCTCATCCTGATCGATCGGTTTGCTGAAAGACGGCCAACCTGTACCCGATTTGTACTTGTCGATCGAACTGAACAGCGGTTTTCCTGAAACCACGTCGACGTAGATTCCGTCCTCCGAGTTGTTCCAGTAATCGTTGCTGAAAGCTCGTTCAGTCGCGTCATCCTGAGTTACGTCGAACTGAAGTTTCGTAAGCTTTTTCTTTAATTCTTCGCGAGAAGGTTTCACCCACACCGCAGACCGATCATCACCAATCGCCACGGTGGGCTTTGGTGGCGTGTAGCTTCGATCGGAGCCCCACGCTTGATCCAGAAACGCATCACGCCCACTTCGGTAACGATAGTATTTGTATTTCAGTGGGTTCTTTTTGTAGTAGTCCTGGTGATAGTCTTCCGCCAAGTAGAACTCCGCTGCATCCAAAACCGGGGTGACGATTGCGTCGTCGAAGCGGTTTGACGTTTCAAGACTGAACTTCGACGCCTCCGCTTCATCGCGTTGTTGTTCTGATTGAACGAAGATCGCCGAAAGATAGGAATTTCCACGGTCAACGAATTGACCACCATCGTCAGTGGGGTCGACTTGTCGCCAGAACACTTCCAACAGACCGGAATAGGAGACACGATTCGGATCGTAGGTGACGCGAACGGCTTCAACATGTCCGGTTTCGCTGTGCGACACTTGCTGATAGGTCGGATTTTCGACATGGCCACCGGTGTATCCCGATTCAACCGCGATGACTCCATCGAGTTTTTCAAACGGCGGCTCCATGCACCAGAAGCAACCGCCAGCAAAGATTGCGGTTTCGTGCTTGCCAGGGTCTGACATGGACTCTGCGTTTACCGTACCAGTCGCGGTCCAATAGTTAACCGTTAAGAAGGTCGCGGCTGCAAGTATGGCGATAACGCCAAGGTTCTTTTTGATGTTCAACATTAGAATGGCTCTTGTTAATAGGAATACTGTTCTAAATTCTCTCCCCTTTAGTTGCTTTCAACTGGGAACCTCTTACGAGTAAAACTGCGTCGTTTCCTTGCGATGCTCGTTTGCAAACGGTACACCGATTGCCCGACATCCTGGACCCATTCGCAGAGCACGTCTCTGTTCAAGCTAGGACATCACGCCGAATGCATTCGCATCCGGTTTCCCAATATCCCACAGGCAGCTCTGAGCGGCTGACTTGTACAAATCTAAAACCAAGCTGCCCCGAAAACAATCTTTAGCTGCTTGTCTGGGTCACTGTAGGGCAGTCGCACCCAGGATCGATAGCGTTTTGCGATCTTGAACGTAAGCGATGACTTGAACCGATTCTGAATCAATGTCGTCGGGCAAACGAACGCTCAAGTCAACCGAATCTTGTTCGATGACCGATGATCGGAAATCGCGGACGACATTAACATGGGTTAGACTTCGTCCCGCGTTTTCTCCTCGCGGTACAGACGTCGGTTTCGGGGTCTCGACAATCGCGACGTTTAGGATCTTTCCAATCGCTTGTCCTGTTAAGTCGTAGTGAAGGTCGATCTTTGAATCCGAACCTGATTGCCTAAGCGAACCATCAATCGTTACCTGCGCTTGTTTCCGAAGCGCCTTGGCGATCGCCGCTTTCGCCTTGTTTCGATGCGAACCAACAAACTCAGTGGTTCCATTAACAATCATCTGCGGCGTGTAAACTCGACTGCTTCTCATCCCTCGTGCGTATGACCTCTGTCGCTCGCTAAACGAAGCGTCGCTGTAGGGATCGTTCCACCCCAGGCGGTTCCAGTAGTCAACGTGAAAGGAAAGAGCAAAGATCGGTAAATCATCTTGTTGAGCAGTTTTCGCAATGTCCTGTAAAACTGAATCTGCTGAGGGACAACTACTGCATCCTTGGGAGGTAAATAGTTCAACCACCGCAACGCTTTGACTATTGCGATTGACGGACGGTTGCCGACTGCCGCTTTGGGCCTGGACAATGCTCGGCATTGAAAACCCAATCCAGCCCAATACCGGAAGCAAAAAAACTTTAGTTAACCGTGTCATGGATCATCTCCGTATCTGAATCTGCGGCATTGTTTTCAAGGAGGTTGGCGATTTCGAAGCTGCCGCCTGCAATTGAATCAAACACGGAATCACGAACAGCACGTTTGTCATATTCCTGCAATCGTTTCAGTATCTGTTTGATTTCTTGCTCGGAATGCCCCTGTTCAGCCAAATAGCTATTCATCAACAAATCGTCTTCGTTCACGGCCATCGCTCCCATTGAATCGGTAAAAGACAGAAGCGGCTTCCGTGCCATTGGTTCTGGTTTGTTAATGAATAACCACGTCTGTGCTCCGCCGCTGCACATGCAAAAAGCGGGGGAAAGGGCAAATCGCTTTTTCGAACGGGGTAACCGTCAGTAAGTAGCGATCGCCGCGTAGGCGTCCGGTTTGCATGCAATCGCCGAAGCACTACGCGAGCTTCGCTACGGCGACGCGGTCTCCAGCTTGAAAAACTGATTTTCCCTGGGGCGGTGGACCCTACGGTTGGCCTAAATTGGGCTGTCTGGTTAGGTTTCCAAGGCATCTTGTAGTGCTTCTTTGGAGATCACGCCCTTGAGCTGCTGTGTGACTTCGCCATCTTGAAATACTGCGAACGTGGGAATCGATTGAATCCCAAAGCGCGCCGCGGTTTCCGGGGAATCGTCGATGTTAACTTTAACAACGGTTGCCTCGGCGTGGATTTCATCAGCCAGTTCATCAACCACGGGGCCCATCATGCGACAAGGCCCACACCATGGTGCCCAGAAATCAACAAGTACTGGCTTGGACGATTCGATGACTTCCGTTTGAAACGTTTGGTCGTTGACTGTGATTGCCGACATTTTGGTTTTTTCTCAAATAAAAGAGGCTGTTGAATGGAGAACTTTCTTGTTCACTCCTTAGACGCAGCAACCAATGGCAGTCTTACTAAATCGCACAACCGGCCCAAAAATTTACGTTGATTCACGAATCAATTACCACCAACAAATCACCGGTTTCCACCTGGGCACCGCTCTTGATCAAGACCTCCGACACAGTGCCGTCTTGTTCAGCGTTGATCATCGTTTCCATCTTCATCGCTTCGAGTGTCAACAGCTTTTGCCCTTTCTTGACTCCGTCGCCTGGTTTGACGGCCACGGCGACGACCATCCCCGGCATTGTGCTGCCGATGTGGTTTTTGTTGGAAGGGTCAGCTTTGATTGCTTTGACGATGTCAGTTTCCAAACTGTTGTCGACGATAGTGACTTCGCGTGGTTGGCCGTTGAGTTCAAAGAAGACCGTGCGGGTTCCGTCGGCGTGCGGGTTGCCGATGGTTAGGAACCGGATGATCAATGTCTTTCCTTCTTCGATATCGATGGCAATCTCTTCGCCCGATTCCAGGCCATAGAAAAAGTTTGGTGTCGGCAGGATGCTCACATCGCCATATTTCAACTGGTGCGCCGCAAAGTCTTCAAAGACTCGTTCGTACAACAACCACTGCACCACTTCACGATCCAGTGGATCGCGTTGCACCAGTTCCTTGACGCAGGCCCGTGCATCATCAAAATCGGCTGGTGGCAGGGTTTCACCGGGACGTCCCACGAACTCTTTCTTGCCAAGCAGCACGCGATCCTTGACTGGTTTGGGAAAGCCGCCCGGTGGCTGGCCCATCCCGCCGCCGATCAGGTCAATAACGCTGGCGGGAAATGCGATGTCGCGATCGGCATTCAAAACATCTTCATTGGTCAATTCGTTGGCCACCATAAACAAAGCCATGTCGCCGACGGCTTTGCTAGTCGGGGTGACTTTTACAATGTCGCCAAAGAGCTGATTGACACCAGCGTAAACCTTGCAGACTTCCGCCCATCGATCAGCCAATCCGAGTGCTCGGGCTTGCTGGAACAGGTTTGTGTATTGCCCCCCAGGCATTTCGTGTTGATACAAATCGGCCGTGGCCGGTAACACCTGACTTTCAAACGGTGAATAAAATTCACGAGTCGCTCGCCAATAATCAGCGACCGCATCGATTGAATCGGTGTTCAGTCCGGTGCATCGATCACTGTAACGCAGCATTTCCGCGACGGTGTTCAGGTTCGGTTGACTGGTTCCACCGGACATCGGTGCCATCGCGCAATCAGCGATATCCAAACCAACTTTGCTGCCTTCCAGGATCGATGCCGCCTGAATACCGGCGGTGTCATGGGTGTGAAAGTGGACAGGAATTCCAACTTCTTCCCGCAGTGTTTTGACCAATGCCGCTGCCGCAGCCGGTTTGCACAGTCCAGCCATGTCTTTGATGGCTAGGATATGCGCCCCCATGCTTTCTAGCTCCTTTGCCAAACCCACGTAGTACTTCATGTCGTACTTATCGCGGTGCGGGTTGGTCAAATCGCCGCTGTAACAAAGGCTGGCTTCGCAAAGCATGCCGCTTTTGATCACCGCCTCCATCGCAACCTTCATGTTGGGAACGTAGTTCAGCGCATCAAAAACACGGAACAGGTCCATTCCGCATTGTGCAGATTCCTTGACGCAAGCCGCGACGACGTTGTCTGCGTAATTCGTGTAGCCGAGCGCACTGGATGCTCGCAGCAACATTTGGGTCAGGATATTTGGAACCTTTGCCCGAATATCAGCCAGCCGTTGCCACGGGCATTCCTTCAAAAAACGCATGGACGTGTCAAATGTCGCACCGCCCCACATTTCCAAACTGAATAAATCGCTGCAATTGCGGGCATAGGCGTCGCTAATCTGCAACAGATCATACGTTCGCATCCGAGTCGCTAGCAGCGATTGGTGCGCATCGCGAAACGTGGTATCCGTGATCAGCAAACGTTTCTGATCGCGGATCCATTTTGAAAATCCTTCTGCCCCAAGTTCGATGAACTTGTCTCGAGACCCTTTGGGAATCGGTTCGCTGTAATCGACCTCTGGCAACGGTGCTGGTTCTCTGCGAATCGCCAGCGGCCGGTCTTGTACCAAATCGCACCCGTTGACCATTGTTTCAGCTAAGTACGTCAGCACCTTGGTGGCACGATTCTTTCGAACGTCAAACTGAAACAGGTCCGGCGTTTCATCAATGAAACGTGTGGTGCAATTGCCACCAGTGAACGTGGGATGTGACAGAGTCTTTAAGAGAAACGGAATGTTTGTTTTAACGCCCCGGATTCGAAACTCGCGAAGCGCTCGCTTCATAATTGTGACAGAACCCTCAAAGTTTCGGCCCCGCGCGGTAACTTTGGTTAACAACGAATCATAGAACGGATTGACCACCGCACCGGAAAACGCGCTGCCCGCATCCAGTCGTACTCCCATGCCGCTGGCGGATCGGTAGTGAGCGACACGACCATAATCGGGCATAAAGTCATTTTCAGGATCCTCGGTTGTCACGCGACATTGCAACGCAAAACCGTGTAGTTGCACGGATTGCTGTGATGGAATACCGATTCGTGGATCGGACAATTCCATGCCCTCAGCGACCAGGATTTGCGACTTGACCACATCGATACCGGTCACTTCCTCCGTCACGGTGTGTTCGACCTGGATCCGTGGATTGACTTCGATGAAGTAAAACTTTTGTTCGTCGGCGTCAACCAAGAACTCGACAGTGCCTGCGCAACTGTAATTTGATTCGCGACCGATCTTTAACGCAGCGTCTAACATTCCTTGTCGCAGGGTATCATCCAGGTCCGGTGCAGGTGCCAATTCAATGACTTTTTGGTGCCGCCGCTGAACCGAGCAATCTCGTTCATACAAATGCACCAAATTGCCATGTTCATCGCCGAGCAACTGAACTTCGATATGTTTGGCACGGGCGATGAACTTTTCGATGAAAACTTCTGCGTTGCCGAATGC
>CAYVAN010000027.1:0-28670 GCA_964449225.1 uncultured Rhodopirellula sp. | reverse complement strand
GACCTAAGCTGACGGGAAGAATCGCGTCTTTGATTGAATCAGAAACCGTAAATCAGGTTTTTATTGAGGCAATCGTTTAGACTTTGTGACAGTGGTTGCTTTCTACCCAATGTCCAAGGCCAAACTCTGATGAAAAAACACCGACGGTCCCATGGTCTCGCCCTCGTGTTTTCTCTCTTGATCTTCAATGCTGTTGCAGCAGACGATGGCGGGACCATCCAGCAACAAGCTTCGCAGGACAGCGAAAAACAGTCACCGGTAAAGCTGTCGTTGCCCAAGTTCTTTAGTGACAACATGGTGATCCAGCGCGAACGCGCTGTTTCGATCTGGGGCAATGCCGACGCAGGTGCAAAGGTTGAACTTCGGTTCAAAAATTCTTTGGCCAGCACCAAGGCGGATACCGATGGCAAATGGACCATCGAATTCCAATCGGGCGAAGCAGATTCTGAGGGTTCGCCAATCGTGATTGCATCGGGCGATGATTCCCGAACGATTCAAAATGTTTTGGTCGGTGAAGTTTGGTTTGCGTCCGGTCAATCGAACATGGCGTTCACGATGGACCGTTTTCCCAACTATCGCGAAGTCGTTTCCGTCGCAGATTATCCCGGCATTCGGATGTTCAATGCACCGACCGTCACCGCAGTCACCCCACAGGACGATATTGATGGGCGATGGACGCTATGTGATCCTGGGACCGTTGGCAGCTACTCAGCCGTTGCGTTTTTCTTTGCAAAAAAATTGCATGATGAATTGGGAATCCCAATTGGCGTGATTCGATCCGCTTGGGGTGGTAAACCGGTGGAAACCTTCACTAGCCGCAAAGCGCTGAACGCCATGCCCGCGACCAAAACGTTGGTTGAAAAGGTAATGACCCTGGATGCAAGGTACGACCACAAGAAAGCGTACCAGCGTTATGAAAAACGACTGAAGGCATGGGAAGTCAAGCAGGCTCAGCGGCAAAAGTTGCCAAAAGAACAACGCAGCAGATTGCCAAGGAAACCCAATGAACCCAAACGACCGCTCAATACCGAAGGTCGCCCCGGTGTCTTGTTCAATTCGATGATCCATCCGTTCATCGGCTACACCATCCGTGGTGCGATTTGGTACCAAGGCGAATCGAACGCAAAGCCGGGTGCGGTTCCTTATGATCAATCATTGCCGTTGATGATTCGTGATTGGCGTGATCGTTGGAATGAGGAGTTTTCGTTCCTGTTTGTTCAGTTGGCAAATTTCCGAACGCCATCCCTTGAACCTGGGACGCCTGATGATTGGGCTTTGCTGCAAAACCGAATGCGGATCATTCTTGACACGACGCCCAAGACTGGCATGGCCGTGATCAATGACGTCGGCGACGCAACCGACATTCACCCCAAGAACAAAAAGGCTCCGGGGGAACGGCTGGCTTTGTGGGCTTTGGCAAACGAATACGGTCGTGACATTGTATTCTCTGGCCCACTGTATCAATCCAGTCAACTTTTAGGTGGTTCGATCGAAGTTACGTTTGACCACGTCGGATCGGGACTGAAAAGCAGAGACGGTCAGCCGCTGCAACGTTTCGAGATCGCTGGTTCCGATCAGGTTTGGAAGTGGGGCGAAGCGGAGATCACATCGCCAAACCAAGTCATCGTCAGCCACCCCGATATCCCGGAACCCAAGTCGGTCAGATACGCCTGGGCATCAAATCCAGAAGGAGCAAACTTGGTCAACAGCGAAGGATTGCCGACGTCTGTTTTCTGCACGGACCCGTAATGCCCCTTGGTATTGGGTGGCATTGGCATTGGGTGGCAAAAGCAATTCAAATCGGTTGGTTCAATCTAACTCGAACGAGTTTGCGGGGCCGTAGAGTGGTTCGTATCGGTAATACGCTTCTAAGGTCAACGCACACATCGCGGTTGTGTAGATTCGACCACCGACATTCCCCCATCGATCGTCAAAGTGCCATGATCCTTTTTCGTGACCCGTTTTCTGTTGTGTTTTTACCAGGTGGTCTCGCAGCACACCGTTCCACTTTTCCCAGTCGCGTTTTCCTTGGAAGCGATGGCGACTGTGGTGCAGTGCAAGTGTTGCGTAGTAATCATGGTAGACATTGGTCAGCGTCGGACCACGTTCAGCTAATTCGGACAGGGCAACCATCATCCGCGATCGGCCCGGTGGTTCACCCAAATACAGCATCAACGTTAAGCCAACCGCGGTGGTGGTTGGTTGGCCCGGTGGCCCTTTGTAACCAAACCAGAAACGTTCGTCTTCGCGAGTCGATAGCGTGTAGTTTTTTGCGTTTGAAAGCGTCTGGGTTTGCAGCGGGATATGATTTCGCCGAGCCCCGATTAAGGATAAGACCTGCCACCCGGTCAACGTCAAATCGCCAGGGCTTTGCGGATAGTAGCCCCAGGATCCGCTATGATGTTGCGCGTTGCAGGTGAACGAGGTCGCCCCGTACAACAGTTCATAGAATTCGTGGTTCTTTGGATCGCCGTCCGTGGTCATCGCCATCGCTTCCCCGACCGCCATCAATGCAATCCCATGCCCATACATGCTGCCGGTTTGCCAATCGAGTCCTCGTTCGGATTCTTTCGCAACACTGCGAAGATAATAGAGTCCCCGTCGAACTTGATCGGCATAAGGACCGTTGCCCGTATGCGTGTGCCCAGCACCTAGGAACGCTAATACCGCCAAGCCAGTTGCCGCGGTTGGCGGCGTCGGATCATCGCCGCTCTTTTTATTGTTGCGACACTTGCCGTCGCACGGGTCCAGATTGAGATCGAAGGACCAGCTTCCGTCATGGCGTTGATGTCGCGACAAATAATCCAGTGCCATGTCGACGGCGTTCTCGCTAGCGACCGAACCGCCATTAGCCAACGCCAATTGCTTTCGTCGTTCCGGTGCCCGCCCGGCCAGGCCGCCGCCGGTTGCGATCTGAGTCAACGAAGTGCTTTTGCCGCTTCCACCAGAAAGCCCCGCCAATGCTTCGTCAACCGAAACGATTGACGTGTCAGTCAGCACCTGCGCCGGTTTTAATGATGCAGATTCAACGGTCCGAGGTGCGATTTTGATCGAAACGGTATCATCGGCAGTATCGTTACTGTTTTGATCCAAATTCTGCGTCGGCAATTCAATCTGTTGCAGCAAAAGAACCTCGGACGCTTCACCGCGACTCGCCGTCAACCGTAAACCGCGATCTTCTTGGATCGGCAGCCCTAGTAACGCCAGTAGAATAAGCAGAACGGTATGAAAGATCGTGCTGATCAGAAACGCAGGAAAACCAGCCTGCCGCCCGGTCGGTTTTAGGTCTGTCGCAGCGGGTTGCGGATCAGATTCATTCGACAACTCCGGCAAGTTCTCCGCTCCGCTCCAGCGCGCAGCTTTATCGTTCAACTGCTGTGGCGGCAGTGATATCGTGGGGATGGATCCGGTCGTGCTGGTCGTACCGATATTGCGAGCCTTCTTTGATAGAATCTACTTTCAATGATAGCTCGCTGTTTGCGCCCATGATGGCAGGGAAAGAGCCCTGACAGGGCAACTCAGTTATTCAAGCTGGGCATGTCGCTTGGCTTGGAAAGGCGATAACTCTTTCGGCTCGGAAATCCGAGCGACAAGGTGGAACACGCCTGAGTGAAAAAGTGATTTGGCCGGGGCGTCCAGGCCATGATCAACGATCCCTGGCAACGACCCGGTGAAAGTGCAGGCAGACTTCGCGGTCGATCACTCGCCGCACACCTTCGGTGAGGCACTTTGGTTCATTCTCGGTTTCGCCAGCCTGAATGATTTCTTCCAACGGTGTGCCAGGCGAAACAGCGAAGGTTCGTTGGTTGATCGTTTGATTTCCCGCGTCCAATTCTGGAATGATAAAGTGGCATGTCGCACCAAATGTCAACATTCGGACGTTATGTGCGTCATGGTAGGGCCGAAAGCCGGGGAAACCGGGCAGCAAACCATGATGCAGATTGATGATCCGGCCTCCTGCGAACTGCCAACAAGTCGAAGCCGGCAAAATTCGCATGTATCGGGCTAGAATCAAATAGTCGATGTCGAATTCGTCCAGCACTTCGACCATCTCGTTGTCGTCCGCCGATCCTTTCTCGTTGCCAATCATCCGAAACGGGACACCAAACTCCTTGGCCAACGGTTCTAACTTTTTGCGATTTGAAATCAGAACCGAAACTTCTGCGGCGATCAGTTCGTCTTTGACCGCCTGCAAAACCGCTCTTGGCGTATGCTCGACAAACGTGCAAGCGACCGCCAAGCGTGGATTCTTGGCGCGATGCTCGCTGCTCCACACCCGAATTGCCAACTTGGTGTGCTGACCAATTTGCCGCATTGCCTCTTTCAATGGATCAAACTCTTCAGGATCAATCTCGATCCGACACAGCATTGCAAACAGCTGTTCCTCGTCGTGATCGTACATCTGGATCTCACCGATCCGTGCCCCACGACCGGTAACATGGTGAATGATCGGATCGGCCAGCCCAGCATTGTCGGGCCCCAGCGCGGTGATAATAACTTCCATGGATAGATTCGCTTGGTATTCGGGGGTGGAACAGTCGTTACTTGTAATTGGGCAATGTCGCTGGGCAATGTCGCTGGGCGTTCCGAACCGACAACGCGATCGGTTCGGAGAACCGAGCGACAATGGCGAACACTCCTAGGTGAAAAAGTGAATCCGCCTATTGTTTCCAACGGGGCCATTTTTGCCGACCCCGGTACTTGGTAGGTTCTATCCTGCCAGATTCCAGTTTCCAGTTTCCAGTTCACAGATTTCAGATCCTAGCGGTAATGCCCGTTGCTAATGCGGTCTGCCTCCCTCGGTTCAATTCATTCAATCTAACTCAAACGTCACCATGTCCGCGATTGCACCTCCGACCCGGCTCCGACGAAGCGATTTTCCAGAAGGCGAAAACCTTTGTGATCACTGCACGGCGAAATGTTGTCATTACTTTGCCCTGGCCATCGAAGAACCTGTAAATCGGCGCGACTTTGATTACATGCGTTGGTATTTGCTGCACGATCGAGCCAGCGTGTTTATCGACGACGAAACTTGGTACCTGCTGGTACACACGACCTGTAAACACTTGCAAGACGATTATCGTTGCGGAATCTACGAAACGCGTCCACAGATTTGTCGCGACTACACGACCGATGAATGCGAGTTCGAGGACGATTGGTGCTATGAAAAGTATTTCGAGAGTGCCGAGCAAATTGATGAGTACGCTGACGCCTTGTTTGGTCCACAGTTCCCGGAAGCCGATCGCCCAAAGGCCCATACGCTAAGAAGCCGCAAACCGACCAGTTTGCCGATTGCTTAGAAACCCTGCAACATACTAAGCCTTCTTTTCACCCTTTACCCATCACTCTTCAAACTTCCCGCTCCTTATGTCTTTGATTCAGCCACGCACCCTGAAAGGTTTTCGCGACTACCTGCCCGAAGTCATGATTCCACGGGAAAGGATGATGCAAACAGCACGAGAGGTGTTTCGGTCTTTCGGATTTGCTCCCATCGACACTCCCGTTTTAGAGCACCTTGAAATCTTGACCGGCAAAGGCAGTGATGAAACCGATCGCCAGATCTACCGCTTTGAAGATAACGGTGGGCGTGACGTTGGGATGCGATTCGACTTGACCGTACCGCTGGCTCGCTTTGCGGCTCAGCACATTGGCACGTTGGGAAAGCCATTCAAGCGTTATCACATCGCGCCGGTTTGGCGAGGTGAAAATCCACAAGCTGGCCGCTATCGCGAATTTGTTCAGTGTGATTTCGACACGATTGCGACTGAGTCCGTGCTTGCCGATATCGAAGCGGTCGCCGTCATCAACCGTCTACTCGAATCACTGGGTTTTGATCGGTTCACCATTAGTCTGAACAACCGCACGATCCTGACGGGCTTGTTGGAAGGTCTTGGGTTGTCCGATTCAACGGTTCCGGTTTTGCGAAGCTTAGACAAACTTGCCAAGATCGGGCGAGACAAAACGATCGCCGAAATGGTTACCGCGGCTGGCATTACCGAAGACCAAGCGAAGTCAGTTTTAAGGTTGGCTGATTGCAACGGAACGCCAGAAGAGATTTTTGCGATGTTGCCCGACATCACCGGCGGCAATGAAACTGCGGCAACCGGAATTGATCGTTTAAAAGAAATCTATCAAGGTGCCGTCGCGTCGGGTGTTCCACCACGACGAATCAAACTGGATGTTTCCATTGCGCGCGGATTGGATTATTACACCGGCGTGATCTTTGAAACGACGCTTGATGACCTATGCGAAATCGGCAGTGTTTGCAGCGGCGGACGCTATGACAATTTAGCGGGGCTTTACACCAAACAACATTTACCGGGAATCGGTGCTTCGCTTGGTTTGGATCGATTGTTGGCTGCGATGGAAAAACTTGACTTGCTGCCAAAGATTTCTGCACCGGCACCGATCTTTATTGCCTACTTTGATGCCGATCACCGGGACAACTACCTTCGCCTGGCCGCCAATTTGCGATCGGCAGGCCTCGGCGTTGAGGTTTACCCCGAACCTAAAAAACTAGGGGCTCAATTAAAGTACGCTGATCAGAAAGGGTTCACGCTGGCGTTGATCGCAGGTGGAAACGAATGGGACGCCAATAAAGTTCAAGTGAAGACGCTGGCATCGAAACAGTCTGCGGACGTTACCTATTCGCACGACAACGCAGACGAATTAGTCGCGTTTGTGAAACAACAGCTAACGACTTAACGTTTCATCACGAAACCAAGCACACGCAGAACATTAGGATTGCTTTTCTTTCAGCACTTGCCCGGTCACGCTTCGTTTGACTTTCGCAACCTCGGCCGGGGTTCCCGTGGCAACGACTTCGCCACCTTGGCTTGCGGCACCCGGCCCTAAGTCGATGATGTGGTCGGCTGCCTGCATCAACAGCGGATTGTGCTCCACGACGATCAGTGAATGGCCGTCTTCAATGAGTGCATCGAAGCAATCGACCAAACGGACAATGTCAGCAAAGTGCAATCCGGTGGTCGGTTCATCCATCACAAACAGCGTGCGTTTGCGCGATGCCGACGCCAAGAAGGTGGCAAGCTTCAATCGCTGACCCTCGCCACTGGAAAGCGTCGTTGCCGATTGCCCTAACTTGATGTAATCCAGACCCACGGCAAGCATTTTGGACAAACGTTGTTGGACTTTGTCGTGACCGCGAAAGAACAATGATGCTTCCCCGGCACTCATGTCCAAGACATCCGCGATTGTTCGATCTCTGTAACGAACATCCAAAATATCGTCGCGAAACCGGGTTCCCTCGCACGCCGGACATGTCATCGAAACATCCGCCAAGAACTGCATGTCGATTTCTAGGACACCGGCACCTTCGCACTTTGGGCACTGCCCCTTGTCACTGTTGAAACTGAAATGTCCAGGAGTCAAATTGCGCGTTCTTGCGTCGACCGTATCTGCAAACACCTTTCGAATTGCATCGAACGCTTTGACGTAGGTAACTGGCGCACTGCGTGGACTGCGGCTGATTGGCGATTGATCGACCAACAAACAATCATCGATCGCGCCGACGCCCTTCACCCGATCGAAAGCCAGTGACTTAATCCTGTCTTTCCCTTTATGGGCGGCTATCGCACCCACCAGCGTGTCCTGTACTAGCGAACTCTTGCCGCTTCCCGAAACACCGGTCACCAAACACAACACACCCAATGGGAAATCAACCGTGATGTTTTTTAGGTTGTGACCCGACGCATTTTCCAACGTTAGGAACGACTTGGGCTTTCGAGCCGTTCGATCAATTAGCGTCCAACCTCGACGACCCGACAAAAATTGCCCCGTAACACTGTCCTTTGTCGCAAGCATTTTTTTTAGCGAACCATCGAACGTCAACTGGCCGCCTCGGTTACCGGCTTCTGGTCCGATTTCGATCACCTGATCCGCCAAGCGAATCATCGTTTCCTCATGCTCAACAACGATCACCGTATTTCCGCGATCACGCAGCGCAACAATTGCCTTGGACAAACGCAAGACATCGGATGGATGCAGTCCGGCGGTCGGTTCGTCTAGCACGTAAAGCATGTTGACCAGCGTGCTGCCTAGGGCACCGGTTAGTGCAACTCGCTGCGTCTCACCACCGGAAAGTGTTCGTAGAGTCCGGTCAAGTTGAAGGTAACCTAACCCAACTTCTTGCAAGTATCCCAGTCGGTCGATGATCTGTTGGCGTGGTTCATTAGAAATTTGTTGCAACCGATCTTCTAAGGTTACGTTTTCGAAGAAGGTTCTGCATTGGTCTGCTGAAAACGACAACGCATCCGCGATGGTTTTTTCGCCGATTCGGTAGGCCAGGGCTTCGGGACGAAATCGCTTTCCATCGCATTCCTGGCATCGCGAATACGATCGGAAGCGAGATGCAAAGATGCGAACGTGCATCTTGTACTTCTTGCGATCCAGCCATGCAAAAAAACCATCTAGGCCCCCAAACTGATGTTCGGGTACGCCTTGGCGAATCAGTTTTTGATGTTTCTTTTTCAGTTTCCGATAAGGAACATCAACGGGCAGCCCAGCATCATCGGCAAGTTCAAGCAATTCTTGTAGTTCGTGGTTGTACGACGGCGTGTTCCACGGCGCGATCGCACCTTCAGCAATGGAGAGATTGGGATCCGGGATCACCAAGTCCATGTCCCAATCGACAACGTCACCGAACCCTTCGCAAGTCGGACAGGCACCTAGCGGATTGTTGAAATTAAACAGCCTGGGAACAGGTTCGGGATAATCAATGTCACACACGTCGCAGCGGCGATCGCGACTAATGATTTTCCGTAACTTTTCCGCTGGATAAAAAAGCACGGCACGACCGTTGCCTTCGGCCATCGCTGTTTCGAGCGACTCAGTCAAACGCGATCGTTCTTCACCAGCGGTCACACGGTCAACGATCACTGTCGCCATGGTTCCCGATTTGGTGACCTTTCCGGCCAAACGTGTTCGATCTTCGTCGGATAGATGAAAGGTTTCTTCGTCAACGATCAATCGTAAATAGCCATCTTGCTGAAGCCCTAGCAGGATTTCGCTGGCGGATTTCCGGTCGGACAACCAGACTTCAAAACCGATCATCAAACGAGTTTGGGCGGGTTGCTGTTTGATCTGTTCAGCGACAACGGCGGGGTCATCCGATTCGACTCGTTGCCCGCATCGGTAACAATGCAGTGTTGATGCTTTGGCAAATAACAATCGCAAATGATCAGCAATCTCGGTCGACGTTGCCACCGTGCTGCGATTGGTTTTTGGACCGCTCGCCCGAGTCACTGCAATGGCAGGCGGGATGCCGATAATTTGATCGCAATCCGGCTTATCAATCCGTTGCAAAAATTGACGCGTGTAAGCCGAAAAGCTTTCGATGTAGCAACGCTGGCCTTCGGCGTACAACGTGTCCAAGGCAAGAGAAGTCTTTCCGCTGCCCGAGAGTCCGCAGATTGCGATCAGTTTGCCACGACGCAAATCAACATCGATGTTTTTTAGGTTGTGAACGCGGCAACCGCGAACAGAAATCATCTGAGAAGAAATAGCATCGTTCCTGCGCTGAGTTGTTTTCGATCCCCAACATCGTTACCGAGCAAGTTCGGCGCTGCAAGCACATGGCCAGGGCAAATGGTTCGGATCCTCAATTCGAAAGACATTTTCGTCTATAATTCCTCTGCGTTCGCTCCACCCGTTCAATCGTCTTGGTGTCATTAAATGTCGGTATCTCCACTTTTGGGTCCATACAGAGTTGGCGAATTGATTGGTCGCGGTGGAATGGGCAACGTCTATGCGGCGGAACATCAAACGACTGGACACCAAGTCGCTGTCAAGCTGATCTCTGCACACGTGGCCGATGAACCTCGGTTTCGTCGTCGATTCGAGAAAGAAATTCACGCATTGAAGCTGCTAAAGCATCCTGGCATCGTTCGATTAATTGGATACGGCGAAGAGAACGGACAGCTCTTTTATTCGATGGAATTGGTTGTCGGCGAAACACTGCAAACTCGCATTCGACGTGAAAAACGACTCAGTGCAAATGAGACAATCAACATCGCAATCCAGATTTGTGCGGCTTTGAAACATGCCCATGATATTGGGATTCAGCATCGCGATTTGAAACCGGCAAATCTAATGCTGACTCGTGACGAACAAGTGAAGCTAGTCGATTTTGGGATTCCCAAAAACTATTGGGATTCATCCGAGGAAACGGGCACTGGATCGGTTCTTGGGACGCCTGACTACATGGCACCCGAACAGGCCGATGATGGAAAAATTTCTGGACGTACGGATTTGTATTCTCTTGGCAGCGTCATGTACGCGATGCTTGCGGGGCGTTCACCCTTTAAGGGCAAGAGTGCCACAGCGGTCATTGAATCCTTACGACGCGACCAACCGATTCCCCTTAGCATGATCGTTAGCGATACGCCGGAGGAACTATGCGAACTGGTCCATCACCTGCTCGAAAAAGTTTCCGCTGATCGTCCGCCAACAGCTCTGGTGGTCATGAATCGTTTAAAGGCGATGAAGAAAGCGATGCTGTCGCGAGAGACACAGGTCAATCAAAGCCCCCAGACCCAAGCCGCTGTTGACGGTCTTGGTGCAGATAATGCAAGCGCGCCCAAGGCCGGTACGGATGCGAACCCACGATTGTCTGATCAGTCGCCCCAGTCAGGTGACAAAACGATTGTCGCAGTGAACGACAGAACTCGATCAAAGCAAACGGACGACTTTGGCAAAGACGCAAAGGTCGCAGGCGTTGGCTCGGAAAACCCGACGCTGCTGTCGCAACCCAATGTTGGTGGTGAAGATGGAACCTCCGCGACTCGAACACACTTTGAAACGGTCGATCATGCCAAGACCACAGCGACGCTGATGCAGCGAGGTGAATCAGCAGATAGCACATCGAAGCTGTCAACCGTGGCCAGTGCGATCGCGATCGTCGCGGTGATGGGCATTGTCGGATGGGCCATGTGGACCACGTTTACGCCACCGACCGCTGATCAGTTGTATCAGTCCGCAATCGATCGCGAAGACATCAATGCGGCGGAGGCGTTCGTGGCGCGGTATCCGGGTGATGATCGCGTCGATGAGGTCATGGACTTTCAAATGAGACATCGTTTGCGAGCCACGTTGAATCGGTTGACGGCAACTCAACGGATTGGTCTAAAACAACTGGGGGCAGCCGAAGAGAGCTTTTTGTCGGCGATGTCGCAAATCGATGCCGATCCCGATCAGGCTGGCGAGAAATTACGGCAATGGTTGGCTGCCTTCGGTGACGCTGATGATGGAAATCCGGCGTTCCCGTTGGTCGAATTAGCCAGATATGAAGTGAATCAGCTGGGTGGGAAAGGTGCGGCTTTGAAAATTGATTCGCGGGCTCAGGATCGCCGAAACCAAGAGTTGCGTGATGAGATTGCCGCCGCGATCGACTTGTCGGCCCCGGCTGCGACGGAGGCAAAATTGCGAGCCATCGTTAACACTTTTTCCGACGAATTGTGGGCTAAACCTGCTTTAAGGAAAGCGAATCGGTGGCTGGCTGAATTCGACGACGCAAAAACGCCTGCGGAATAGACTGCGTGAAAAGAGTGAACTGCCTGAACTGAGTCGACTGCCTGAACTGAGTCGACTGCCTGAACAGAATCGACTGCCTGAACTGAGTCGACTGCGTGAACAGAGTGGACTGCGTGAACGGGCGTATTTCTTCACGAAAACTTTATCTAATTATCGGCTTCAGCCCCCCTGCGAAGATGGAACGGAAACCCTAGAAAATGGCAAAGGCTTTTCATACTCGTTAGCGACGCGATGACAAAAACAAAAGTTCTGGTGGTCGAAGATTACCGACCGCTTGCTGAAACACTTGAATACCAACTTCAACGTGCCGGATACGAGGTGTCCCACGCCACCAATGGCGCTGAAGCGATTGAACAGGCGAAGCTAATTTTGCCCGATGTCATTTTCTTGGACGTGGACCTACCCATCATCAGCGGCGTTGATGTTTGCAAACAATTGCGAGCCGACCCGCTGACCAAGGATGTCCTCATTTTAATGCTGACCGCGATGGGCGAAGAGTCTGATCAGGTCGTAGGTTTTGCGGTGGGCGCTGATGACTATGTTGTCAAACCGGTCGAAAGCTACAAGGTATTGCTTCAACGACTGAAAGCTCTTTTGCGTAGACGCGAACCAAAATTCGAAGAGCAAGACCAGATTGAACACCATGGGGTCTCGGTTGATCGTCGTCGATTCGTTGCATCGATTGATGGCGTCGAGCTAAAGTTGACCAAGAGCGAATTTCAATTACTGGAAGCACTGATCCGTCAACCGGGTCGTGCCTTTGACCGTTCGCAATTGGTAGACGCAGCGCTTGGTGAAGATACGCTTGTTTTGCAGCGAACCATCGATGTGCATATTCGAGCGCTACGAAAAAAGATGGGCGATCACGCCGACCTGATCGAAACCGTCCGCGGAATCGGGTATCGGTTCAAAGACTAATTCCGCTGCCAAAACTTTCGTTTTAAGATGCCGTCAAGCAGCGTCTCGCAGCGGTTGCTCCAGTGCAGGATGTCGCTTTGAATGCATTGCGGGCACTGAGCCGCCGGTTGGCACTGAGTCTGCGGTTGGCACTGCACCTGCCGTTGGCACTGCGTCTAGCGATTCGCTTAGCAGGTGTAGCGGAAACGGTTTGATTAGGACCAAGTCCACGCCGGCTTCTTTTGCTTGGTGAACCTGCAACCAATGGACTCGGTTGGTGATCCAGGTGTGAGAGATATGATGCGAGCTGGTTTCGCTGGATTCTAATGGTTCCATTGCTTTGATTCGTTTTGTCCATCCAGCGGTATCGGTTGGAACCGCGAATGAATCGTCCCACCAAACGGTATCGACGCCGCGTATGGCCAGCGTGCCTTCGTTGCGGCACCAAAACGCTGAACACCCAGCATCCTCGGCAACCTGCAAAAGCACTTCAGCGGCGGAAAAGTTGCTGGCGATCACGGCGATGCAACGCGGCGTCGAAGTCTGGCGTGAATCGCTGTGGAGCATTCGACGCAAGACATCGGTGCCTTCGATCCAATTGTGTCGGTCATGGCCGAAGAAATCATCACCTTCGATCGAGACGGCGGTACACAGTGGGCTTTGCAGCAGCAACTTGGCCGCCGAAGGATGTCGTCGTTTGAGTTCGTTGAGCGATTGACAACACAATGGCCTTCGGTCGCCGGCGGCAACGATCACCAGATCAACATCCGAAGCGGGTCGATCGACCGCCGAAGCTAAGCTTGGACGGTAGGCAATTTGTGACGAACACAGCTCAGCTGTCTCATAGGCTCCGCGGACTTCATTAGCCTCCCGATCCCCGATCCAAAGAACCGTTCGATAACTTGGATTTCGACCTGAAACGCAAGACAAATTCATTCTCTCGATCCTTCGCAAAACAACTGTCGTGATCCTCACTTCATTCTTCTTCGTCCGATTCGTCGATATGCACTTCCGCCTCTCGCAGTGCCGCCCAAGCTTCGGCCGACGTCTCGCTAGATCGTAATTGATCCAACAATTCGGGGCGGGAAATCATTCGACTTAACTTCGCAAGGATACGCAGGTGGACGGTGTCGTCGTAAGAGCAGATCAAGAAAAAGATGTCAGTCAAATCACCTCGATCCGAGAAAGGAAGCGGAGCGGGACAGATCCCCAGGGCGATTACCGAATCCGCCAAGATGGACGTTTGCGGACGACGTGGGTGAAGCAACGCAACACCACAATCAAGCGCCGTCGGATGCATCTGCTCACGAGCCGAAACGGCCTCGGCCATCGCCGGGGCATCCCACATCATTCCGGTTTCGGCCGCCAAGGAACAGATCGACCGAATCACCGATCCGCGGGTCCGAGCGTTCAACGGAACTTGGATCGTTTCGGGAACGCACATTTCCGTGATCATCATATCTTTGGGCTCGTTGCCCTTGGCCCGATCCAAAACCGCCTGAACTTTTTCGAGTTCCTCCGGGTCGCTGGCACCAATTCGATCTTCCAGCCAATGATGGATCTCGGCTTCACTGAAACGCCATTGATTGCCGACTTTTCGAGCGGGAATTCGACCGCGAACCGCCATCTTGTTGACCTGGTCAGGCGTTAGATGCAAGTAAGCAGCCAGTTGTGCAGTATCAAGGTCTTCCACAGAATCACGTTCATTGGGGGGCAGCGGCGAAGTTTCCGGCGGAAATCGCCCATCAGGAATGATCAGAAGTCATCGTTTTTTTTAGCATGATAGCAAGCTGCGGAAGCTTGCGATCACCCCAGGCGATTTGTTGCAAGCAAACAGTGTGGCAAACGCGAAAATTTTTTCAAAGACTGTTCTCGCTTTAGGAGACAAATTTTGCCGATACTACGCCGACAGACCGTATTAGCAGAGTATTAAATAAGGATCATAGAGATGCGAAATCTGATCATCATCGCCATGTTGGCGGGCGTTGCGTTCATGGCAGGTTGGTTCACGATCGACCGAAACGGTGAAAGTACGACCATCCAGTTCAATCGTGCCGAAATTCGCCAAGACACACGCCGCGTGATCGACAAGGGTCGCGAAATTCTGGACAACCGCGATCGACAATTCGCGAATGAACAACAGCAGCAGCAGGATCCTCGCTATGCGGACCGCAATGGCGGATTCCAACAACAAGACCAGCGGTACCAGCAACAGGGATATCAGCAACAGGGATATCAGCAACAAGGTCCGCAGCAAAATGGCTACCAAGATCCCAACCAGGCACCTTGGAACCAGAACTACGGACGTCCGGATTCAAGAAGTTTCCAAGAACGCCGGTAATGAATCAGTCCGGGACCATGGTCCCAGTGGTCTATCCGCAAGATCCAAGCAAGCCAGGCAATTGAAAGTCAATTGACGGGCACACTATCGCAGGGCAAATCACGTTTTCAATTTGGGGTATTGTCAGTAAGCAATCGCCGAAGCTCTACGCGAGCTTCGCTACGGCGACACAGTCTTCAGCTTGAAAAACTGATTTGCCCTGCACATTATCGAAAACGAAAAAGACCGTTCAGTGCGCGCATCGCACGGGCCGCGAGCGATGATTCTTTCGCCTCAATTCGCGCCGCTGCGATCGATCCGGTCACCATCGGCAATTGCAAGTTTTCTTCTAATTGCACGCGAACTAAGTACGACGTTTCAAGCGGCCCCTCTTGCTTGGCCGCTTGTGGATCGGATCGACGGTCAGTGTGTTGTTGATCGTTCCAGCGATCGATTGCGATGTTCACGACCGAGCCAGTGAACACTTGCGACGGCATCGATTCCAAAACCATTTTCACAGAGTTACCGATCGAAATTCGGTGGACGTCCGATTGTGATAACGTAATCTCGGCGTCCCATTGGTCACCTTCGATAATGCTAACGATCTCGGTCCCCGGTTCCAGCAGACAACCTTGGTTTAACGGCTCTGTGGGGAAACCGGACCAGCTAACCATTCGCAGTTCTTCGCTAGCGCTCGTATCTTCGCTGCGTCTTGGGCCTGCGATCAAACGTCCTGCGACGGATGCTTTGATGGTCAGCCCATCGACAAGCGCCTTGCGGCTTTCCAACCGTTGACGCAGTTCTTCCAACAGCGCTTTTTGACCTGGGAAATCGTTCGCTGCGTCGGGGTTGTCAAAAATCGATCGCTCAATCGATTCGACCATTGACGATTGCATGTCAAATTTGCCTTGCGCTTTCACCAATTCCAATTCAGCATCAGGACTGGTCAAGGTTGCGATTGGATCACCCTTGGCGACGGTATCCCCCGGTTCAATCAAGAGCTGTTCCAGCGTTCCAGCGGTCGTCACGTAGATGGGCGTTTCCACGCGAGGAACGATCTTAGCTGGGCAGGAAATCCCAGACGGCAAGGGCACGAAACAGCAAGCGACGATCGCTGCGGCAATCGCCATCGAACAGACAGTGCGTTTCATATTTATCATCCTTCTTCGCGACGGATTTTTCAAAAACTGGTAAGGCCCTTTCAGTAATGCGAACAGCATCCCGCCAGCGGCAAAGACAAACAACAAACGCCCCAGCGATTCCAAACGGTACGGTCTCAGGATCATGGAAACCAGCCACAGGATCACCAGCGTCAGCATCCATCGGTAAACGAACGACAGCGTCGCATACACGATCAACCAAAAATGAGTTGATTTTGCGATAGGTTCGGTGGAAGTTTCATCGCAACCCAACAGCAACTTGTTGGCGTGTCCGGTCAATAATTCCTTCGAACGCTGGCCTAAATTGGGAATGTCCCAAAGGTCTGAAAGAACATAGTAGCCATCGTAGCGAAGCAACGGGTTCGCGTTAAACATCACGGTGCTAACGCTGCAAACCAACATCACATTCATTGAAACGTAATGAACCAATCCGGGTGCGGTGCTGGCCCACACCAGGGTTGCGATCGCCGCCAAGACAACCTCGGTTGCAATGCCTGCCAAGCCCACCGCAGCTCTAGAAAACCGATTGGGCAACATCCAGGAATCGGACGTGTCACAGTACAATGCAGGCGTAAAGACTAATAGCATCGGACCGATTTGATGGCACTCACCACCAAAGTGTTTGCAAACCAACGCGTGTCCCAATTCATGCAAGATCTTGGTTCCGCCAATCACGGCGGCCAGGATTAAAACAGATTCCAACTGAACCCACTGATTCATTTCAGGGAACTCACTTGCAAAGTCATCCCAACGCGTCAAAAAGGCAATCATTGCAACCATTGCCAGCAAGCATGCCGAAGACATGCCCAACCAACCAAACATCCAACCAACCCAGGGATACAATCGTTTCAGAAAGGGATCGGGATCGACGCCGGGAAAGCGAATGAAAAGCAACCCGCTGATGTGTTGAATGATCTGAGTCTTGCGTTCTTTGCGACGGCGATCGTCTAAGCGAAGCCCCTGGTCGATCGTGTCCGATACGGTCAAACCGTTTTTGTGAAAACGAAACAGCAATTGATTCAGTTCAACAACGGTGACTCGCGCGGGAACGTATTCTTTGTCGTAAGCCTCTTTGATGTCTTCCAGGCTGTGACGGCCATCCAGTTTGCTAAGAACAAAAAATTCATCAGGCCGCATCCGATGGTACTTCATCGCAATCGGATCCTTGACCACCACCGCCGTATCGTATTTGTGCTTGGTGACCACTGACCGCAAATCCCCGCGAACGCGCACCGATAACGGACGCTTGGTCAGCGATGCAGCAGATGGCTGATTTGGCAGAGAAAGCATAGGAATCGGATCAGTCTTGGATACCGGTTGTTGATTTTATCATCAGGTCGTTGCGATTAGCGACCGCCGAATTGCGTTCACTTCGTTGTGGCGATCATGTTTGCTCTAAAAGTAAAACAGCACATTCCTGTGAACGAAATCAAACACGTCACCGAACCAACTTCTTAGAATCGAACGTCGTCCGCACTTAATCTTTGCGGTCACGTCGGCACCGCTTCGCATTTTCGCCGAATCAAACGCGTCAAAGCCGTCGTCGTCGGAATCCAGGTCGACCGATACATTTGCGTCGGCATCAATGACATGTTGGCCGCGGCTGTCCATCCGGGCAGCGGTGGCAATCGATGACATGTCCGCTTTGAAGGTGCAGCTGGGTAATGTCGCGACTGCAAATTCGATCTCTGATTCGCCGCTCGCTTGGTTGGATTCAATAACGGGACCGGCATCGTCGTCGGGAATGTTCAGCTTTAACGACCACGGACCATTTTCATCCACGACGCTAATCAACAAATTTCCGCGACCAATTGGACGCCCCAAAAGTCGACGTTCCAATTCCCATCCAATCACCGTCCCATCGATCGGGGCGATGACGGCTAGCTTTTTCATTTGCACGCGAACGATTTCTTGTTGCTGACGCACGTTGGCCAGTTCGCTTCGAAGTTGTCGCTGGTCCATTGCCAAACGGCTTGATGATGATCTGGCCTGAGCAGCGTCCATGCCGGATTCACTAAGTCTTACCGCTGACATCGACGCCAAACGGTCCGTCGCGGTTTGAATCTTGCCTGCCAACGATTCGGCTTGGCTTTCCAGTTCAGCGTTTTCAAGGGTTAGCAACAGATCGCCCTTGCGAACATCTTGCCCGTCAACCACATGCAGCTGCTTGACGGTGCCGTCGACCGGTGCAAAGACTTCGCGTCGGATCGTTGGTTCAAGTTTTCCGGTAGCGATGACATGGTGATCGACTTGAATGAATGCTGCCGCTGCGATTAGGCCTGCGACAATTAATCCCAACGCACCCGCGATTGGTGCTTTGGTTTTTGCGAGCGCTGTTCCAACGGTTTTCCAAAGTTTCAATCCAAACACGTTGCGGTGCTCGGTCGAATTCGCCAACGCCAAGGTCGCTTCGTTAGCGATCATGGTCATCGCGGGCTCAATTCCCGACGGGCTGTTGCCGCTGAAGTATTCAAAGACCAGCACGCCAACGATTTCGCCCTCGCTGCCAAAGGGATCGATGTCGTCGTCTTGGTCCGATTCCTGATCCTCTTTTTTTGACTTGCCATGCAGCGGCAAAATCACCGCCGACATCACATCGGATTCATCCAAGTAATGATCAAGTGGTTGTTGGATTTGGGGGGGAAGTGGTTCGGTGGTCGGCATGACCAACGGACGCGATAGCACAACAGCGGCCTGAGTCAGTTTTTCAATCGCACGAACGCTGTTGCTGCGGCGGTCAACGACGGCAACGCCGCTGGCGGCGACAACTTTGTATTGGCCTTTGCGTGGGATAAGTACCGTAACGCGATCGCACTGAAGCATTCGCCGCGATTCGTTGGCGATTCGGTAACCGGTTGCGTCCAGGTTCAAATCGCTGTGAAAAGAACGCAACGATCGCTGGTCGGCTGGTGCTAACGATCCAGCAGCCTCGGTGCTTGATGGGGAATCGCCCAATGCACTTGGGAGTCCAGCATTTTCGGCTGGACTTGGTCGGTTGGTGGAGACGTTTGCAAGCGGCAAGGTCTCGATGAGCTGCCGACTGCGTTCGGCGTAGGCACCTAAACGTTGCAGGTCGCGAATCTGATCGGTGCCCTCTGGAATTCGATCGTGGGGATAGACCAGCATCAAAGCGGCGCGATGGGGCAACGGGGTCAGTTCGACGCGCAGCCCACGGGTGGGTGATTGGTCGCCGATTCGAGCGATGCTGCAAGCGATTGGCGACCGCGTCGCGGTTTCCAACAAATCGATGATCGCGGCACGTTCGATCTGCTGTGATAGCGGATCGTCCAGCACCAGCATCATCGGATTGTTCCAATCCGACGCTTGGATCGCGACAATCCCGGTCTGAAAATTGGCAACCAGCTCTGCAGCCAATGATTTCAAGAATTCGGACCGATCAGCAGCCTGATCGACCAATTCCCCGATGCGAACGCCAATCAAATCGGCGGATGCCGCCGCAGAACTTACCGCAGAATCAGAACCTGGCGCAGATTCCTGCGCAGCAACCGTTTCGCTGGTCGTCGTTTCGACTGAATCTGATCGTGGCTTCAACCGGGTACTCGACAAGAGATAAGGAGGCGATGGACGGCATTTGGAAGGCTTCAAAATAGTTAACGACCAGAGTTTTGGCCCGAGAAAGCGTGATTGTTCCCGCAGAAGACCTCGACAAACGGACAGTCTGTAAGCTTTGGGAGGCTGCGGGGGATTGAAGGCTTTACCCCGGCTTCTGAAATCGTCGCGCGAAGCTGCTGATTTTAGGCTCGACGCATTCGCAAAATCGCTAACAATGCCCGACGACAGCTTTTTCGGATTTGCGAGCATTCCGGGGAAACCCTTCCGCTGGCGACTGCGTAACAAGCAGGCCGGCGGTGCGGAATGCCGGCTGGGATTGACGTCGATCGTCGTCCCAAGCCCTCACAAATACCGGTTTCTCAACTCGATTTTCCCCACGATGGTTTCAGACATGGCGGTTGGCGCTTTCTCGATGAATGGATTTCCCGATTTGGCCTCACCGATTTTGGGGCAAATGACTTGGCTCCCATCGTTCCTGACTCCGATTTGGGTCATCGCTGTTGGATTGCTGATCGGTTTCGCAGCCGCATTGGTAGTCTACGGATTGCTGTCGATCCTATCGTTCATTCCGCCCTTGGGCCGGTTGGCTGATTCGCCACGACGCGGCATCACTGCTTCGCTGATCGTCGGAGGAATCTTTTCGGCGTTGTTGTGTTGGCAGTACGTCCCTAATGCCCCGGATTCCGAATTTGCGTACTTGCTTTACATGCCTTTGATCACCATTGGCGTGATTTGTGGTTTCGGGTTGATCTACGGCATGTGGCATCGAACGCGCAGCGAATGGTCACTGCTGCCCAGCGAAGGCGTGGTTCCTTATTTGTTAAGTGTTGCAGGCGTGTTCGTTGTCATCGGTTTGGCATCGACTCCGATGGTGCAAAATCCGATGGAGTTCTTTCGCGCCATTCCGGCAATCAACTGGGTAGGTGACGGAACGACGTCGATTTCAATCCCGGTCGCGGGTGTCAACGACGACGACAAGAATTTGGCCCCGTTTGTGCCAGCAAATGTTGATTACAGCATGCGAAATCTTTCGGAGCTGACGATCCAAAGCGATCGGACCATTCTGATTAGTGATTCCAGTGACCCTGGAAAGTTTGCTAGGGCACCTTTTCGCATCAACGCCGGTGAACCGCAAGTTTTCAAAGCCTCCGAAGGAGCTCGCGCGCCGATCCCGGGCGACCCAACGCTGCTGCACATTCAGAATCGTGAAGTCGATCCCGCCGACGTTCGTTTGACGTTCAAAAGCGTCCCTTCGATTCCGGAGGTTCGTTCGATGATGGGGATCGCGATCGCTTTCTTTTTGCTGATCACCAGCGTCGTCGCATTCCGACAAGCGGCACCAAGAGTCTGGGCGATGGCGTTGTCGACGGCGAAAAACGAGATGTCGCAGCCGCTTTACCTGTTGCTCTTAGCGATCGGAATGTTCAGCGTCATCCTGTTTGGGTTTTATCCCTTTAATACGCTCGGTGACGACATTCGATTGCTAAAAGATAGCGGCGTAACGACGATCATGGTGCTGGGAATGTTGCAAGCAGTTTGGAGTGCCGGTACATCGGTCAGCGAAGAAATCGAAGGACGAACAGCGTTGACGGTGCTAAGCAAACCCGTCAGCCGGCGGTCGTTCATCCTGGGCAAGTACGCTGGAATCATGTTGTCGGTGCTGGTGATGTTCGCGATCATTTCGGCCGTGTTCTTGATCGTGATCAGTTACAAACCGATCTACGATGCTCGTGAAACGACACGGGGAGCGACGACGTGGCAGCAGAGTTACAGCGAAGTGATGACCATGATTCCGGTCATCGGATTGTACTTTATGGAAACCATGGCGATTGGTGCGGTTGCCGTGGCATTGGCCACGCGATTGCCACTGCTGGCCAATTTCATCACCTGTTTTGTGGTCTATATCATTGGAAATCTGACATCACCCCTGGTCGCCGCATCCGAAGGAAACAACGAATTGGTGGGTTTTGTAGGCAAATTGATCGCGGTTGCCGTACCCAACCTCAATTCCTTTAACGTCCAGGCCGCGATGGATGCCGCAAAACCGATCCCGGCGATCTACTTGCCGGGGGCTTTCAACTATCTTGTATGTTTCATCATCGCGATTTGGATGTTGTCGATGATATTTTTCGAGGACCGCGATCTGGCGTAATGACGTTGCCAGATCGTCAAACCACCTTTGGCTTGCCTCGATCAGAAACTTACAACACTAGAAACTGACGAGGAGTTGACCAAGGTTGACTGGTATAGGCACACTTGCTCGCGCGCGAAACGAATCCAATCATGGCGGTGCCGTCATGGGATACCTTTGGTCGTCCCTAGCCGGGCTACTCATTCCAATCCTGGTCATCTTGGTGGGCGTCATCGCAGTGCTGCTAAGCGCTGGTGAACTGTCGCCCGGATTGGTTCGTCTGGGAACGCATTTGTATGTTCCGGTAACGCCCGCCTTTGCCAGTCAAACGCTGTTGGTTCAGTTGACCGAGTTGGTCGTTGGTTCGTTCGCGGTTGCGACGGTCTTTGCGGTTACCGTGTGGTTGCATCGATTAAGCGTCAATCGACGGACTCGCCAAGTCACCAAGCAACTGCATCGTCGCGTGCTAAGCCACAGCGTGAAACGCGCCGAAGTCGAAGGTGCCGCCGCGCAAGCGGTCCAAGCTGCGAAGTTGATCGACGAGCACCTACCGGAACTCGGGCGAGGTCTGTCGCTTTGGTATCGTGCTGTTCCGCGTAGCTTGTTGACCTTGTTTGGTTGCCTAGCGGTCGCCTTGTTGGTCAATGTGTGGTTGGCAATGCTGGCGATTGTCAGTGGCGTGATTATTTGGCAGCTGTTCACACGTCTTCGCAGGAATGAACATTCTGATTTGATCAACTGGGAAGTCCCCAGAGCCAGACACCGGATGGCCGAATTGGTCGGGCAAGCGCCGCTGCTAGCACGACTGCAAACCGATGGCTTAGTCGATAAGACTTTCGAAGCCGAATTAGAAACGATGTACCGACGGACAACGGACGAAGAGAACAGGTTGGCGAAAATATGGCCAGTCCTGTTTGTTGCTTTGGCGACCGCCATCGCTGTGCTTGTCTTAGGTTTGGGGGTGAATCTGGAAAGTGGTCTGGGCTTACCGTCGGCACTGGTCATTGGATTGTCGCTTACCGGCGCGGCGATCGCAGCGGGACGCATGTTGACGCTTGGTTCCCAGTTGGCAAAGAGTTCAGAAGCAAGCAATTCGATTTATCACTATCTTGAAACCGGAAACCATCGAGCAGCCAGCGAGCATCGCGTTGGATTGATGGGGCTTCGTGATTGCGTTGAATTGCAAGACGTTACCTTGGGAAGCACGCGTGAAAGGCCCATCCTTAGCAATCTGTCGCTAACGCTTTCACCCAAGACAATGGTGGCGTTGTTGGGAACCGAATCCGTTGCCACGCGGGCGATCGCTGAAATGCTGATGGGTTTTGGAATGCCCACCGAAGGACGTGTGACGATCGATGGAATTCAAATTCACGATATCCACCCGACCGCGCTCGCAAAAAACGTGATGTGGATCGCGCCCGATGGCCCGATCCACGATGGAACAATCGAAGAAAACTTACGAGGTAACGATCGTTCGATCAACAACGGTGACATTGTCAAGGCATTGGAAACGGTGGATGCCTACGAGCGATTGATTCGATTGCCAGAAGGACTCAATACGATCGTCACCACCGGCGATTCGATGCTGGGTGTCGAAGCGACCTTTGCAATCGGCGTCGCCCGCGCGATTTTGCACAAGCCCGCGATTATCCTGGCATCCGAGCCTCCACCGCCTGCTCAGCATCTGGCAGAGGATCCATGTTTGAACGCGTTGCAAGAACTCCGTGATGCCGGCAGTTTAGTCGTCATCCTTCCACGCCGATTGCAAACGCTTCGTCAGGCCGATCGCGTTGTTCTGATGAACGGCCCACGCATCGCTGGCGAAGGCAAGCACTCGACGCTGTTATCCGACAGCGACCTGTATCGGCACCTCAACTATCTGCTGTTCAACCCTTATCGCCACAGCATCCAGCCGTCCGACGTGACTCGCTAAATCAACTTTTCATTGCTGGCAGCGACTGATGGATTCGTTCATCAAACATTTGTCATCAAGTGATCAAGTTTTCGAAAGCAGATGTACCGTTTTAATGCATCGATTGGCTTTGTCCCAACAACCAGACCAGGGTCAATCACTTTTTCACTTTGGACTGTTCCACATTGTCGCTCGGCTTTCCGGTCCCATAGCGGTGTCGGCTGGGAGAGCCGAGCAACATTAACCAGACACACGTGTTGCAAAACAAAAAAAGCGGCAATCTCTTTCGAGACGCCGCATTGTTTGAGTGATCGATTTGGTTCAGTGCCTACATGGTGGGATGGCTTTCTTCCAAACCCGGCCAATTTTTGTCTGCGGAAACAATGAAGCCTGGAATGTCTGCTTTCCATTTCGTTTGAACGTCTGCGTTGAAGTTCAAGTAAAGCTTGTTATCAACAATTTCAAACAAGGTTGGGTCGGCTGGAAACAGATCGTTCGGTTCAGCGACGCCCCAAGCACAGTAACCGCCGTATTGTGGAACAAAGTGTTGTGGATCCGCATCAAAGGTTGCTTTGTTCTCTGCCGTTGCGAATTGATACTCCGCCCCCTGGAATGTGCTGGTGTGCTGGGCGCTGCCTTTGATCGCTTGGCCGCCAAAATAACCCGTCACATCGTATCCGCCGACCGCCACACCGTTGTCACCGGTGTACACCAAGTGACCGGCTGCATTCGGCGTGACTGAGGCATGAACAGGGGTGCGAACGTAGGTGGTCACTGCGATGGCGATGATGGCAACAGCAGCGGCGGGGATAGCGAGGCGTTTCATGGTTTGGATTCCTTGACTGAAAGAGAGTGTGCGTTGGCGAGTTTGCCTGACACTCATCCAGACGCGTCCAAGGAACCCAGTCTTACTCGATCGTCCTGATCCGTCTTCAAAACGCGATTCTCTGATTGCTTCACGGCGTATCATCGAACCGTCGGCAAAGTAACGCGATGCAAGAAAACGTCACTGAACGGGGCAATCATGCATGCCTTGTCGTCATGACGATGAGTACGAAAGTTATAGCTCAAGCCAATCAAATTGATGATTATTGGGTTGACGAATCCCCTCACAATTCAACGCTGATGAATCCGGCACGAAGTTGGCTTCTGATTTGAATCGCATGAAGCGTCCGTCAAACGAAACATTCGTAGAAGGATTAACAAGATGTTGGTTTTAGCACGCAAGATGGGACAGTCAATTGAGATCCCCAATGAAGGGATCACGATTCAGGTTCTTGCAGTCCGGGGCAATCGAGTGCAGATAGGAATTACCGCACCGAACTCCACACGTATCATTCGCCAAGAAATTTTAGAGGCTGGTTCGTCGCCTGAAATGGCAGGCGTTCAACGCAGCGTGCAAGTGGCTTAAGCCGCAACGGCGGTCTCTCCCATGAGACGATCGTCTGAGCTTATCGTCGGCCAATTCAAGTTGGCTAGCTCGAATTTGAATGCCAAACCGCACTGCCGTCTGGAACGCCTCGTTTTTTAATGCGTCACGATCCAACGGCAAGACCCACTGCGATTTTCCCGAGCACTAAAGGTCGCACGCGCCACCCATCTCGCGTCCATTTAATCGTACGATTTGGTCTAATCGCACGACATCGCCGCTGGCCAACTTCACCCACTCGGCGTGATCCTTCGAGTAAACATCAAGCACTTCGGTAGTGATCGAACGAACCGTTAGATCCTCTTGCCGAAACTCGATTTCGCACGTTTTCTTCTGCATTGCCAACACTTCGATTTCGTCGTACACGCCGCAGTCGATCGGTTGATACTGGTTGTCCATTAGGCACCCCGGATTGGATAGCGAACTAGGAATCGGGCTTTAGTCTACCGATTCAAATCGTCATCGCCACAGCTTGGCGGCTAGACCAGGCCAACTCAGTTTTGGCCAATGTCGCTCGGCTCGCCGAGCCGACAGCGCTTGCGGGGTCAGGAGAGCCGAGCGACAATGCCGAACGCTCTTCAAATTGCTTTCGATAGAGATGAGAGGCAACAAAACAACAATCTCAGACATCCGTTTTCGCCCTGCTTTGTATTTATTCACAACCTCTCCGAGCCGACAGCGTTTCCCGCTCGTAACGCAATCGGCTCGGAGAGCCGAGCGACATTGCCCAGCTTGAAAAAGTGATTTGCCCTGGCGGCTAGACACCCTGGTGTCGCGCGAGCCTGACTCGACTGAAAACTGGTGTTCACCCGATTGCATGCATTGGCACGGGAATCGCTTTTATTGGGTAAAAAGCCTGTTTTCGCCTCCTTTGAGCCATCGGAGTGTGGCAGATTGCTCTGGCATGTTGCACTTTGCAACACCTACAACAGTAAATTACAGTCCATACGACCGTTCCCGCGACGGGCGGACCGGCACGAATGCCCGGTTTTTCCGTAGCGAATGCCCGGTTTGCTGAATAGACTCGGACTGCATTTCCAAATCCTCCAATCGGACACTCGGAGACTTTTCTCATGGGTTTGAGCCCTACCGCCCAATCTACCAATTCTTTGCTGGCCAAAACGTATGCTGTTGCCGCCGTTTTGTTGACGGTTCAGTTCAATTTAGGCCCATTCGCTGCGAATGCCGGTGCAGAGAGCCCGACCCGTGCCAATGGAGCCAATATCCGGATCGCGACTTTTGACAAAACAGTCAAAGGCAAGCCAGCGGATCGTTACTTCGCGGCATCGTTGCAGCCATCAGCGGAAAGATCGTTGCTGAAGGCGGCGGACGAAGCCCCGGCCGACGTCGTTGTCATCATTGACACGTCCGCCAGTCAAGCGGGCGCGTTCCGTTCGGATTCGACCGACGCGCTCAAGGCGATCGCCACCAAGCTGCGTCCAAATGATCGTTTAAAGGTGTTCGCTGGTGACGTCACAGCGACGGAGTTGTCGGGCGATTTCCAGGTGTCTGATGATGTTCTGCCCAAGGCACTTCGCAACCTTCGTCGTCGATTGCCGCTTGGGAACACCAACATGGTGAAGGTCATCGATGCAGTCCGAGCATCGTTGGTTGGACAACCACAAAACCGAACACGATCGATTGTTTACATCGGCGATGGAACTTCGATCGAAGCAACCGACAATGAAAAGTTGTTTGGAGCCCTCGTTGATGCACTCCGAGCCGATCGGATTTCTGTGCACAGCGTCGCGATTGGACCAACGACCAACATCGAGTTAATGGGAATCCTGGCCAACCAAACCGGCGGAACGATCGGACTGGTTTCTCAAGATGAATCTGCAACGGCTGCGGTAATCGGTGCAGCGATCGGCAAAGCGTCGATCACATCGCCGATCTGGATGACCAATGTAAAGCTATTGCAGGGAATGAAAACGGTTCAGGCCAATCGCTTGCCGCCGATGCGACTCGATCGCGACAGTATCCTGATCGGTCGAATTGACTCGGGTGCATCGACCAGTGGCACGATGACGTTGATTGGTGAAACGTCGGCTTCTGCGATCCGATTGTCGTCCGAAGCAGAATTGGAGCCCAGCCATCCCGACTTTGCTTTTCTCGTTGGCTTGGTTGGCGAATCGCAGAAGAATAACGGACTGATGCTGGCATCGGCCGGTTCGTCACTGCTTCGCGAAACCGCCCGAGTCATGGTGGCACGTAGCGAGGAGCTAGTGCGGGCTGGAAAGATGGCCTTGCAACAGGGCAACAAACGCGGCGCGAAGGCCGTCGCCGAAATGGCGCTGCAAGCTGACCCCAACAACGTCGACGCTCAGGTGCTTGAAACCGCTGCGGGAAACCGTTTGGTGATGCAAAACGATGGCTTTGATGACATCTTTGGCGGCGGTGACGAAGCGATCCAAGATGCGTTTGGTGCTCCTCAAGATGCGATGGCTGGCGACGCGATGGCTGGTGATGCGATGGACTTTGATGCTGACGCGACTGCACCGATCCAGCCCGGCCCAATTGAATCAACACCGATGCAATCGATGCCAGTCGAACCGGCACCCATGCAGTCGGCGCCCATGCAAGCGGCACCTCCGATTTACAACCCAGGTTTTTCCGAAGTGTACGGAGCCCCGGTTGGTGATGACGAGCTGCTTGAAGAAGCGGGTGACTTGCTTGACCGAGTGCGTGGTGAACGCAGTGCCGCCGAAGGACGTCTGCGTGCTGAAGTTCGCGCGGCGTTGCGAGCAGCAAATCGTCAGATGCGACGCGACCCAACGGGGGTTGCCGGGTCGCTCAAAAGCATGTTGGCCAACGTTCAAACGGCCCCCAACATGGACCCCCAACTGCGAAACGAGTTGGAATCTCAATTGCGTGCTGCGATCCAAGATGCCAGTCGACAAGAAGCCGAGTACTCGGAAAGCCTTCGCAACTTTGAACAAGTCCAACAAGGTGCGAATGCGTCGGCACGTTTGATCGAAGAAACCTTCCGTCGCGAAGCCACACTCAAGGTGCTTTCGCAGCAACTCAATGCTCTGGTTGACGAAGGACGCTATGAAGAGGCCGATGGTGAAGTGTCGCTTGAATTCGCGGGCCTTGCCGGTGACACGATCACGCGTGACTCAGTTTCAGGACGCCAATTTGCTTACAATCCTCTGGCACTTCAAACGTTTGCTCGCGATCGCCGCTACAACGAATTGCGAGAACGTAACTTTGTTGATGTCTTCTCGAACGTTTTAAAAGCACATATTCCGTTTGTCGACGAACCACCAGTAATGTACCCCGATGCAGACGTTTGGCGTCGGATGAGCCGGCGTCGTTTAGAACGTTACGGATCGATCGAATTGGTCGGCGACAATGACGTCGAGCGACGGATTCAAGCCGCCCTTGGTGATGAAACTTCGCTGAACTTTGTTGAATTGCCTCTTTCCGACGCGGTGCAACAGATCAGTGAACGGCACAGCATTCCAATCGTCGTCGATAACCGAGCACTCGACGAAATTGGGATGTCGGCGGAAGACCCTGTCAACCTTTCGTTGTCCAACGTTTCGTTACGATCTTTCCTCCGCATCATGCTGCGTGACCTGGATTTGACCGACAACTTTGTGGGCAAGATTCCGGATCAGATCGAGAAGCTCGAGCTTCTCGAGCGTCTCGAGCTAGCGGGGAACGATCTTCGCGATTTTCCCCGGGCGGTGTTGGCC
>CAYVAN010000026.1:26735-28821 GCA_964449225.1 uncultured Rhodopirellula sp. | reverse complement strand
AGGTAGCAAAGATCACAGCGGAAGTATCGCATGCGGTTCCGCATGAAGCTGCACACGAAACCGCGCACTCCGCAACCGGGCACGTTGCGATGACGGGGATCGACGCTGAACACATTGTTTATTCCAACCCCCTTCCCAGCGTTTTGATGCTGACTGCAATCGTCGTTGGAATCGCGACAACGGCGTTGGCATTGGCATTAATTGTTCGAGTCCGCGAGGACTATGGCACTATCGAAGAAGATGAGATCTTGCAGATCAATCAAGCGGAGTGGGCTGCCGGGCGAAAACGGGCAGCCAAGAAGAGAAAGACAGTCTCCTCGTCGAAGGAAAACGCAACAAGAAAAAGCCCAGGAGGGTCGGCAACGTGATCGAAGCAAACCTACCGGTCTTGTTGATCGTGATCCCGATGATCGCCGCGCCCTTATGCGTCTTGGCCGGTCGTGGACGGGCGGCCTACGGGCTCGCTTTACTCGCATCCATCAGCGTGTTTGCAATTGCAGTTGCGTTGATTGTGAAAGTTGGCAGTAGTGGAACCATTCACTACGAACTTGGTGGCTGGGAACCGCCCTATGGCATCGAATACATCGTCGATCGTCTTAGCAGTTTTATGATCCTGTTCGTTTCAGCACTTGGGATGATCGTGCTGTTCTACGCTCCTCATAGCGTCAATCAGGAAATACCGCCGTCGAAACATTATCTGTTTTACGCGACTTACTTGCTTTGCATGACTGGCTTGTTGGGCATCTGTGTCACGGGTGACTTGTTCAATGTCTTTGTGTTTCTTGAAATTTCGTCGCTATCGTCTTACGCGTTGATTTCGCTTGGCCGAACACGCCGAGCCCCGTTGTCGGCGCTTCAGTATTTGATTGTCGGCAGTATCGGTGCAACGTTTATTCTGATCGGAATTGGGTTGCTGTATCAGATGACCGGCACGCTAAACATGGCTGACATCGCGTCGCGAATCGACACTGTTGATGGCCCGCGAACGCTAATGGTTGCATTTGCGTTCTTGACGGTCGGTTTGTGCGTCAAGATGGCGGTGTTTCCGCTACACACGTGGCTGCCGGGTGCTTACACCTATGCCCCCTCAGTCGTCACGTGTTTCATTGCCGCGACCGCGACAAAGGTGTCTGTCTATGCATTCATCCGCTTGGTCTACGGAATCATGACGCCGAAGTTTGCCTTTGAGTTGCTGCCGTTGGATTCAGCACTCATGGTGTTTTCGTTGATTGGGATCTTTGTGGCTTCGACCGCAGCGGTATTTCAAGACGATGTCAAACGCTTGCTTGCCTACAGCAGTATCGCACAGATTGGTTACATGCTGCTTGGCGTCAGCATGTCCAACGTTGACGGGCTGACCGCAGGGATTGTCCACATGTTCAACCACGCGTTGATTAAGGGCGGTTTGTTTATGGTCGCCGGATGCTTCATCCTTCGGTTGGGTTCATCACGACTTAGTGATTGGGCCGGTGCGGGTCGAACGATGCCTTGGACTGGGTTTGCTTGGGCGATCGGTGGACTCGGCTTGATTGGCGTCCCGCTGACGGCGGGCTTCATCAGCAAATGGTTGCTGCTGACCGCGGCCATGCAAAATGGTTGGTGGCCCGTTGCCGCATTGATGCTGATTAGTTCCCTGTTGGCGGTTGCCTATGTTTGGAAGGTGGTCGAAACCTTGTATTTCTCTGATCCGTCAGAGGCAGTCATTGCATCAAGCGAGGCTCCTACTGGTATGCTGATTCCAACCTATGTAATCATTGGTTGCGTCGTTTTGTTTGGAGTTTGGACGACTTATTCAGCCGGACTTGCCGCGGCTGCCGCGACTGAATTGCTGGGAGCGACGCCGTGACTGATTCTGTGAATTTAATTGTCCTGTCGCTTGCCTTGCCATTGGTTGCATTTGTCATGAACTTTGTGCTGGGCGGTCGTCCCAACGCACGTGAATGCTCAACCGTTGTGATCGCGACGATATTGTTTGGCGTGGTTGGATTACTCGCTCGCAGCGTCTTTGACGGGCAACGTCCGGAACTATTCCTATGCGAAATGCTGCCAGGCTTTTCGATTGCGTTTTCGGTCGAACCGCTGGGGA
>CAYVAN010000026.1:25937-26725 GCA_964449225.1 uncultured Rhodopirellula sp. | reverse complement strand
CGTTGCATCAGGTTTGTGGATATTGACCACAATTTATGGTGCGGGCTACATGCGCGGTCATCACGAAGAACACCAAACAAGATTCTTTGGCTGCTTTGCCCTTGCGATCTTTGCAGCGATCGCTGCTGCATTTTCGGCAAATCTGTTCACGATGTTTGTCGCTTACGAGTTGATGACAGTTTCGACGTACCCATTGGTGACACACCATGGGACCGAAGAAGCGAGGTCAGGGGGACGGATCTATCTTGGGATTCTGCTTTGCACATCCATCGCATTTTTCATGATGGCGATCGCCTGGACTTGGTCGCTGTGCGGCACTTTGGATTTTAAACAAGGCGGTATCTTGAATGTTCCTTACGAAGCGGGCGAGATTTCGACGCTGGCGTTAGGAGTTTTATTGGGACTGTTCGCATTTGGAATCGGCAAGGCGGCGTTAATGCCGATGCACCGATGGCTTCCCGCAGCGATGGTTGCACCAACACCGGTAAGCGCTTTGTTGCACGCAGTAGCCGTGGTCAAAGTCGGCGTGTTTTCACTATTAAAAGTCGTTGTGTATGTCTTTGGCATTGATTTGCTTCAAGCAACGGGGGTCAATCTTTGGCTGGCCTACGTCGCTGGCTTTACAATCGTGGTTGCATCAATCGTTGCAATGACGAAAGACAACTTGAAGGCTCGGTTGGCTTATTCGACGATCGGCCAACTGGCTTACATTTCACTGGGTGCCGCATTGGCGACCCCGGAAAGTGTGATCGGTGGCGGAATGCACATTGTGATGCACGCTGTAGGCA
>CAYVAN010000026.1:22891-25927 GCA_964449225.1 uncultured Rhodopirellula sp. | reverse complement strand
CGCCGGAGCGATTTACGTCGCAGCACACAAAAAGAACATTAGTGACATGGCTGGTCTGGGTCGGCAGATGCCATGGACCTTTGGTGCCTTCTTAGTGGCATCGGTCAGCATCATTGGGTTGCCGCCCGGCGGCGGTGCATGGAGCAAGTGGTTCTTAGCGGTCGGCACTGCGGAAACCCATCAGTATGCGTTGACGGCCGCGTTGATGATCAGTTCGCTGCTAAACATTGCCTACTTAGTCCCAATTCCGATCCAAGCGTTCTTGAAGCCGCGACAGAACGGCGATTCCAATCACGGCTCGGAACACTCGCACGACCATGGCGAAGCTCCGCTGGCATGCGTTATTCCTTTGGTGATCACGGCGACGCTTTCAATCGTGCTGTTCTTTGCTGCCCAACCCATTTACCAGGCTCTTTTGCCGATCGTTTCCAAGTGAGTCAGCCCGAATGAGTCAAAACGAAGAATCGCTGGGCGAACACGCCAACGCTGGCTTTTTTGAAAAGCCGGGCAACATCAACATCATCATTATCGGTCTGGTAGTTCTTTGCGTGCTGCTTGCATTGGCAGATCTTTTTTACACCAATCCGCACCCGCACTTTGCGATTGAAACCTCGTTTGCGTTCCAAGCTTGGTTTGGTTTTGCAGCCTTTGCATCCGTGGTATTCCTGGGTCGCTTGCTTCGTGTGTTTGTCATGCGAAGCGAGGACTACTACGAAAAACCGTTTGATGAAGCGTTACAGGGCAGAAGTTCGCTGGAAAAAAACAAGAAGAATCGCAAGAAAGCCAAGAAAGGGAAACGGCGATGATCCATAACATTGCACAAAGTTTGCCACCTGGCATCATCATGATGGCCGGAGCGTTGCTGTTACCTTTCATCGGCAAACGCATCGCACCACCAACGGCACTGCTGCTATCCATTTTAAGCTTGGTTCATTTTTGCTTGATTCCCGATGGCAACCATGGGCAGATTGATTACCTGGGTGCATCGCTAAACATCACTCACATCGATTCGATCAGTCGAGTGTTTGGTTTTGTTTTTCACTTAGCTGCCGTGATGGCATCGATCTATTCGTTGCACGTTGGCGACGTCAAACAACATGTTGCCGCGATCTTGTACGCCGGTGCCGCTATCGGGGCCGCGTGTGCCGGTGACCTGATGACGCTTTTTGTCTATTGGGAACTGACCGCCGTTTCAAGCGTCTTTCTCGTCTGGGCCTCGGGAACTCAGCGTTCTTTTCGATCAGGAATGCGTTATCTGGTCATTCAAGTTACGTCAGGCGTGCTGCTCTTAAGCGGTGCAATTTTGCGCTACGTGGAGACGGGATCACTGGAATTTGGAAACCTGCTAGCCGAAGTTTCTAAAGGTGACAGTGCGTTTGCTGCACTGACACCTGCAACTTGGTTGATCTTGATCGCATTTGGAATCAAATGTGCGTTTCCTTTATTGCACAATTGGCTGCAAGACGCTTACCCCGAAGCGACACCAACCGGCACCGTATTCCTATCCGCGTTCACGACTAAGCTAGCGGTCTATTCGTTAATTCGCGGGTTTGCCGGCTTTGAACCGTTGATCGCAATCGGTTGTGCAATGACGTTGTTTCCGATTGTGTTTGCGGTCATTGAAAATGATCTACGACGCGTGTTGGCCTACAGTCTAAACAACCAACTTGGATTCATGGTGGTAGGCATCGGCATTGGATCTGACTTGGCAATTAACGGAACGGTTGCACACGCGTTTTGTCATATCATCTACAAATCTTTGCTGTTCATGTCGATCGGCGCGGTCTTGCATCGTGTCGGCACGACCAAGGCAACTGAACTGGGCGGACTTTACAAGTCGATGCCATGGACCACCGTATTCTGCATCATTGGTGCGGCAGCAATTTCGGGCTTTCCGCTATTGAGCGGATTTATCAGCAAGTCAATGATTATTTCAGCTGCTGCAGAAGAGCATCAGTTTTGGGTTTGGATCATTTTGTTGATCGCTTCGGCAGGGGTGATGGAACACTCCGGCATTAAGATTCCGTTCTTCGCTTTCTTTTCCCATGATTCGGGGAAACGGGTCAAGGAAGCACCAGCAAACATGTTAGTTGCGATGGCCATCGGGGCCTTCTTTTGCATCGGTTTGGGTGTCGCCTATCCTTTACTTTACCGGTGGTTGCCCAATCCTGCGATTGACTATCACCCGTACACAGTGACGCATGTTGTGACCCAGATGCAGTTGCTGATGTTTGCCGCCCTTGCCTTTGTCGTGTTGATGAAGTCGGGGTTGTACCCAGATGAAAAACGATCAACCAACTTAGACACGGATTGGATTTATCGACGATTGATCCCTTCGATCGTCGGCGGCGTTGGCTATTGCGTTAGCGGCATCGATCGATGGGTTCGCAAAGACGCTTTGCTGATCATCGGGTCAGTGCTTGGTAATGCAAAAAAGAACTTTGACGAAAACGGCTTGTTCGGCCGATCGTGGTCAACCAGTACGATGACGTTTTGGTCAACTCTGATGCTGGCGGTCTATCTAGTCATGTACTACTTGCAGCGATAGCTTGACGCTTTCTAAAACGACGCGAACAGATAGTAGCGGGTCGGAATAAACTAGGTAGAAAACGTTGCACAGTCGTGTCAGGGCTCTGCTGATCGAAAACGAGTTCCTATTCGCCCCATCGCTGCATCAAAGCGTTGTCTACCTCGACCTGATCTAAGATTCTGGCGACGACGAAGTCAACCATTGAATCTAACCCATCGACACCGTGGTACCAGCCCGGCATCGCTGGCAACAGGATCGCCCCCGCCTGTGCGGCCCGATGCATGTTTTCAAGTTGCAAAACACTGATTGGCGTTTCGCGTGGGACGAGAATCAGCTTCCGGTGTTCCTTGAGGTGAACTTCGGCGGCTCGGGTGATCAGGTTTGAAGCAGCGGCACGAGCGATGCCGCTTAAAGTGCTGCCACTACACGGACATACAATCATACCGCTGGTTCGAAACGAACCGCTGGCGATCGGCGTCATGTAGTCGTCAAACTGGTGAAAGCGA
>CAYVAN010000026.1:1487-22881 GCA_964449225.1 uncultured Rhodopirellula sp. | reverse complement strand
AATTCATTCGCTGGGCATGTCGATCGACGGCGCTCATTGCGACGTCTTTGATTTCCGGTGCGGTTGTCCACGGCGCAACAAAACCAACCAGTGCATCTAAATCAGGATTGCGGACGTCGATCGTTAAACCCAATTCCTGCTTGATCACTGCCGCGCCGCTGGGGCTGATCGTTAAGTGGATTTCACGATCAGCATGACACAGGATTTGCAACAGACGAGTAGCATAAACTGCGCCGCTTGCACCTGTGATCGCAAGCACCAAAGGGTGTTGTTTAGGCATCTGTTTTGTCTTTAACTTTCAGGGGCTTTGTTCCCTCGTAGATCGTTGCGACGCCGAAGGTTAGCGGAGTGTACTTCACATCGGTCAAACCCGCTGCGGTCATGCGATCGGCCAAGGCTTGCCCATCAGGAAATTGGCCGACGGATTCGGGCAGGTAGCTATAGGCGTCTTTGTTATTGCGAGCGAACCATTGTCCCACTCGCGGCAAAATGTGAGTGAAGTAAAAACCGTAGAGCCCTCGCAGTCCTGGCAACGTGGGACGCGAAAATTCCAGCACCATGACTTGGCCGCCGCCACAGCAAACGCGGGTCATCTCCGATAACCCTTGGTCGGTGTCGGCAACATTACGCAGCCCAAATGCGACGGTCACGCACCCAAACGTGTCGGTATCGAACGGCAAGGATTGAGAATCAGCTTCAAGAAAATCAATCCCCTTGGTCGCGTCGCTAGGCTTGCGTTTATCTCTTGCAATTTCCAGCATCGCGTAACAGAAATCACTGCCGACGACTTCACACTGACTGCCAGCCTTCTTGGAAATAGCAATCGCTAAATCACCTGTTCCGGTGCAAGTATCCAGAATCGGTTTGCCGGGGATGATTCGAAGTCGCTTCACGGCTGATCGACGCCAATAGCGATCGATGTTCAGAGAAAGCAGATGATTCATCAGATCGTAGCGAGGTGCGATTTGACGAAACATCTCGCGGACACGCGAATTACTTTTGTCGAGCGTAGCGGTAGAAATGGCGTCTGTCCCGGTTAATTCTGAATTGGCAGCGACTTGAATGATGACCTTTGGGTCATCTTCGCCTGAGGGGGTTAAGACCGCAAGATCTGGCGTATCCGCAACAGAACCAGGCGTATGTAGCGGCTGGATTTGGCGGGAGTTGGCTTTTTGATGCCGGAGGCAGACCAATACGGCACGGACGATGGATGTTCAATTTTGTCCTGCGAGGGTTCCCTCTTTGCTAGGCTCACAAAATCACAGAGTCGCTTTTGAAAGTCAATTGGCGGATGCATTCGCGGCTTGCGGCGAGTTTGTGGATTGGAGAGGCTGGGTTGGGCAGTTTTTTGTCTCCAAAGGAGCTTGTTTTCAAGAAACCAAGAGCCCATGAAGCCCCAAGTCACTCCGAATACCATCACGGCGGTGGTGCAACTGAATGTGCCACAGGGGACTGCCAACGCAACAGCCAGCCCTACGCCGGATCCGATCGCCCCCACCACCAAAACAAAAACAGGTCGAAGCATGAGGTACATTGCTCCTGGGAATGGATCAGTCGATGATGAGTACGAAGATTGACCAAAGATGCTGCAAAAACGCTGCCCGGATAGTTTCGCATTGCCGATTTGCGAAGTTTAGCCGATAAACATTGTGTCCTAGCAGTGAATCGAGTGGACATAGTTTCTTTAAACGGAGAAAACCGATGTCAAAAATCAGTCGACGATCGATGCTGCATCAATCGGCTGCGGGCCTGGTTTCTTCGTCGATCGCTAGTTCGACTTCCCTAGCAACCGTGTCGCCAGCGACGGCATCTCCACCGAGTGGACCGGTAATTCTTTCAAAGAAACGCCGGGTTGTTCGCGTTCTGGGAACCCATGTCACTTTGCAGGAAGAGCTTCGCAAGCAAGCCGAGGCTGACCTGGGAATCGAATTGC
Source organism: uncultured Rhodopirellula sp. (assembly GCA_964449225.1). Lineage (GTDB taxonomy): Bacteria > Planctomycetota > Planctomycetia > Pirellulales > Pirellulaceae > Rubripirellula. Next base: position 20,948 of record CAYVAN010000026.1, on the reverse strand, counting down.
AGTTTTCGCCGGGCGGCAGTGCAGAGGTTTTGCATCAGGCGTCTGTCAAACCTGAATCCTTTGACTTGTACGAGCAATGGTCCAATAGCATTCGGGTGCTCTGGCAGGCCAATGCGATTCAACCGATCGAAACGGAACGAATTGAAAACTGGGGCGAAATCAATCAGCTTACGAAAACAGGCCGATTGACCCCCGACGCAAAGCTTGGGGCCGGTGATGCGCCCAATCGAATTCTATTCATCCAACCCGACCAAACCTTGGGGAGTGATATCACAAACCGGGTCAGTTTTTTGCCGTACGTTCACAACGTTGACTCATTCGGTTACGACGCTGGCAAGATTGAGCGCGGCACCGCTTATCAAAGCGAAAGCTGGGGCTGGTTACTTGAAGAACGGTTTCACGGCAAAGTAGCAATTGTCAACGAACCGTCGATTGGTCTATTTGATTTAGCACTCGCAGTTCAGGCCAAAGGCCTCGTTGCCTTCAATGACATCGGCAACATCAGCCGGGAAGAGTTGGACGAAATGTTTGGTGTGCTGATGAAATACCGAAGGTCTGGGCACTTTCGAGGAATTTGGAGCAGCGTTCCGGCCTCCATCAAATTGATGCACACCGGCGAGTCAACGATCCAAAGTATGTTTTCGCCAGCAGTGTTTGATCTGCGTGCGAGGGGCATCGACTGCGTTTATGCGTCGCCACGTGAAGGTTACCGAGCCTGGCATGGAGTGATGTGCTTGTCGTCGGCAACTAACGGAACCGCGAAAGATGCAGCGTATGAATACATGAATTGGTGGTTGTCCGGATGGCCTGGTGCCTTCATCGCAAGGCAAGGCTACTACATTTCTAACCCGCAGCGTTCACGGCCAATGCTTAGCGATGCAGAATGGGATTACTGGTATCGAGGCAAACCTGCATCGGAAGACTTAATGGGAACCGCCGGTGGCGTGGTCGCCGAAGAAGGAACGGTTCGTGACGGAGGATCTTACGAGCGACGTTTCAGCAACATCGCTGTTTGGAATACCGTAATGCCAACGTATGAATACAGTTTGAGGCGATGGAATGAATTCCTCTCCAGCTAGGGAATGCCAGGCGATGTCCAACGCACCAATTAAAATGTCGCTTAGGCGTCGCATTTATATGGCCTGCTGCCTCTTGGTGGGGCTTTGCATTGTCAGCACCATTATCGGTAGAGCCGGACAAACGCAATTGCTTCGCAACTTTGTTGCCTATGAGTCATCCGAAGAAACGTTGGCTCGAGTCGCGAACCTTGACCATGACGTCCAAGAATTAAAGTCACGATCTGAAAAGTACTTGCAAACCGGAGCCCCAGATCAATTGTCGCGGGCAATGGACCTGCACGAAGCTTTGAGCCAACAGATTTCGAACGTGAATATCAAGAATTCAGATCCTAAGATTCGAGCGAATCTGATTGAGATGAGAGATGAACTCGATATCTTTCGAGACCGTTTATCGCGGGCTTCGGGCGAACGTGAATTAAGGACTCAATTAATACAAAAGGCGATACCGGAGAAACACCGTAGCATCTCCAAATTACTTGAAGAGGTCTTAGACGCCATCAATTCGCAACGCGACGGCTTGATGGCGGTGCAGTACATGCAGCTGGTTCAAGCTCATGAACAGTCTTTGCAATACCTGCAAGGATATTTCATTGAACCTGATGCGACAGCATTCGAGCAAGCTTTGTCATCCATTGATCTTGCTCGGTCTTTGGCGAAGGAGGTGGTCGGGCCCGTGAGCCCCAACGAAGAAGAACAACAATTGGGAGAACGGCTTGACCAAGAGTTGTTGGAATTCAGGAGAATGGGCGCGCGAGCAGTGCAGGCAACGCGAAGCTATATGTTCTATTCCAATGTTGTGATGGCAGGGGAAATTTCGGAATTCGTTTACGATTCAAATCGCTTGAAAACGTATGTTGAAGAGAAACGCGTGCTCAGTAGAAAGCGAAGAAACCAATCCGCCGAACGCTCGCTGTGGTTGGCCCTATTGGCATCGATCACTGCGGTTGCGGTAGCAATCCTGATGGCGACTCGACTTTCTTACATGATTGTGACGCCAATTTCACGGTTAACTGAAACTTTTCGGCGACTAGGCCAAGGCGAATTCGTTGATCGAATTCCAGCCATGGATCGGTACGACGAAATCGGCCGAATGGCTCGAGCGGCCAAGATTTTCAGTGATAAAAACAAGGAAACCCAAGAACTATTGCAGCGGTCCGAGCAACTTTCCATCGAGCTATCCAAGAAGGCGGAGGCCTTAGAGCAAACCAACTTGGAACTTGATAACTTTGCCTACGTTGCATCCCACGACTTAAAGTCACCGCTGCGAGGAATCACCCACTTGGTAAGTTGGGTACAAGAAGACTGTGAGTCGCTTCTGCCAGACGATTCTCGAAGCCATTTGCAACAGATGAAACATCGCGTTGCCAAAATGGAATCTTTGCTCGACGACCTGCTCGACTATTCACGAGCGGGGCGTATCAACCCCACACCAGAGAAGATCGACATTGATGAATTAGTTGCATCGGTCGTCTCAATCATTGATCTTCCGGACGGCTTTAGAATCGACTTGGTCACGCCAACCTTCAGTATCTTGTCAGTGCGAACGCCTTTGTTTCAAACCTTGATGAACCTTGTCACCAATGGTGTGAAGTACAACGACAAAGGTAAGGATGGGAAGCTTGACATTATCGCAGAACGAGTCGGTGACTTCGTACGCTTTCAGGTTCGCGACAACGGGCCTGGAATTGATCCTAAATTTCATGCGAAAGTGTTTGAAATGTACCAACGCTTAGAATCCGAAAATAGTGAAGGTAGCGGAATGGGATTGGCAATCGTCAAGAAATTAATTTACCGCTACGGGGGGGATTTGTCGCTAGAATCCGAAGTCGGAAAAGGCGCGACGTTCTATTTTACCTGGCCATGCGTTACACAATTCGCAAAGGAAGGTGCGGGAAAGCTTGCCTATACAGCGTCGGGCGGTTAGCTTACCTCACGTGCGCGGCGTGCGTATAGCAATGCGTGAAAGACGTACATGCGAACGTTGCACTAATCAATGAAGAAAAAAGTTGTACAAAGAGGACGGCTACCATGTCGCATCGAAACGAAGTAACCGTTTTGTTAGTCGAAGACGACGATGTAGACGCGGAAGCCGTGAGTCGATCTTTTGGAAAGAACGAAGTCGCTGCCGAACTGCAACGCGCGGAAAGTGGCACACGAGCGCTCGAAATTTTACGAGCAGATAAGCCAGACGATGATGACGAAAGCTCTCGCATAATCTTCTTGGATTTGAATATGCCTGGCGTTAACGGGCACGAATTTTTAGTGGAGCTACGAACGGATCCGCGTCTATCCAAGACGCCGGTCTTTATTTTGACTACTTCCGATCACGCTCGAGACATCGAAAAAGCTTACTCACAAAACGTTGCCGGGTACTTTACCAAGTCACATCTAAGCGACTTAATTACTGTCCTAAATCATTACATTACTGGTGCCCGATTGCCTTCGGTCAGATAGTTGAAGACTCTGCTCGGATGTAGCACAGCCACAAGAATCCCAAGTTGATTCCATTGCAAAGCTTTCGTGAAAAAACCTCAGGAATGCAAGATCTGCTTGGCATTCAGCTGACCAGCGTTGCCCCCCATTGGCCGAGTCAACTTGCCGGAAAGATTGACTTCGCATTCATTGATTGCGAACACCACTGCTTTTCTCGTGAACAAGTCGCTTGGCTTTGCACGTCTTATCGATCAGTCGGAATTGCTCCGGTTGTCCGTGTCTTGGAACCGCGTGCGGCACTCGTGCGTGCTTGCATTGACGACGGTGCCGAGGCGATCGTTGTTCCTTATTTGGAATCGGTTGATCAGGCCCACGAAGTAACAGCGGCAGCAAAGTTAAGGCCGATACAGGGTGAGCGGGCGGCAGCAGCCATTTCCGGTCATGGATTGGACGCAAATTCCAAAACGATGGTTGACCGACACTGCCAAAACGTCAGTTTGATATTACAGATTGAAAGCGTTACGGCAGTGGACCGATGCAACGACTTGTTATCGATTCAAGGCGTTGATGGTGCGATGGTCGGACCGTTCGATTTGACCGCGACGCTGGGATGCCTTGGCGATCATCAGAATCCAAAGTTTGTTGAGGCGGTGACGCACGTCGCTGAAGTATGTCGATCGCTTAAAAAAATCGCTGGCATCTATTTTGCCGACAGTCCGGCGAAAGAAGCCTGGGCACGTGAAATGGGTTACCGAATGATCATTGCGGGATGCGACATCAATTTGATTGGTGAAGCCTTAGAACGACGTCGCCGTGATTGAGATAGCCGATGACTCGGTTCTGGTTCAAGAAACGCGTGATGCGCTGAATGTCGTTCGCCAAGAATTGATTTCACGGCAAACCGCCAATGGGCACTGGGAAGGTTGCCTATCGAGTTCCGCGCTCAGTACGGCGACCGCAATTAGCGCGATGATTGCGATGCTGGACCAGTCTGCAAACGATGATCAAATTCGCTTGCGAAGGTTGATCGATCGTGGTGTGGGCTATTTGGTTGGTCAACAAAACTCAGATGGTGGTTTTGGAGACACCGATCGCAGCCACAGCAATATCGCCACCAGCTACCTGGTCCTTGCGGCGATGGAAATGGCCGAAAACTCTATTGGCCGATCACTTTCGGCAGCGGCGAAGGCAAGCCTTCATCAGTACATTGAAGCGGAAGGTGGAATCGATGGCTTGCGAGAGCGATACGGAAAGGACAAAACCTTTGTGGTGCCAATCCTGTCTAATCTTGCAATCGCTGGATTGTTGGACTGGAAGCATGTTCCAGCCCTTCCGTTTGAAGCAGCAGCGCTTCCGCAAAGCTGGTATCGGTTGGCAAGCATGCCGGTCGTTAGCTACGCCATTCCGGCCCTCGTTGCAATCGGTCAAGCAAAGCACTTTCATTGCCCTAGTCGGCTGTTGCCGCTTCGACTGTTGCGGCGAATTTTGATTTCTCGGACCCTAGGTGTTCTGGATCGAATGCAACCCGATAGCGGTGGTTTCTTGGAAGCAACTCCGCTGACTGCATTTGTCATGATGAGTTTGGCGTCGACTGGCCGTGGGGACCAACCTGTTTGTCGTCGCGGCTTGTCTTTTTTGGAATCATCCGTCCGGGAAGACGGCAGTTGGCCCATTGATACCAATTTGGCAACGTGGGTGACCTCTCTTTCGATTGCTGCTCTTTCCGCCGATCCAGAAGATGATCGCCATTGGTGCGAACCGGAATTGATTCAATGGCTGCTGTCATGCCAGTATCATGTCCGACATCCGTTCACGGGTTCAGATCCCGGCGGATGGGGTTGGACTAATTTGAGCGGCGCGGTTCCCGATGGCGACGACACACCCGCTGCGATTTTGGCGTTGAGATGTCTCCAACGCCCGAGCGAAAATCCTTCCATCGAAAAAAGTGTCAGCAACGCTATTTCAACCGGCCAGACTTGGCTGGCTGGTTTGCAAAATCGTGATGGTGGAATGCCGACGTTTTGCCGGGGCTGGGGCAAGCTTCCTTTCGATCGCAGCAGTACCGATTTGACCGCTCACGCAATTCGAGCCTGGGCTACGGATAACACGTCCGCAGAGGGTGAACAAAATTTTGACAAAGTGTCCGCCAAAGCGATCGCGTTCTTACTACGGTCTCAACAGCCCAACGGTAGCTGGTTGCCGCTGTGGTTCGGAAACCAGGATCGCAAGGAAGAAGACAACCCGTTCTACGGGACCGCTAAGGTGCTTATGGTTGCCGGCAGCATGGCTGGCACTACCGCAACTCGATGGCAAACGGCGCGAGAGAAAGCCGCCGAATTCCTTATCGTGACACAGAATCCTGACGGTGGCTGGGGCGGTGGTGCCTCCGTCGCGGCCGCGTATGGCGAACCGAGTCCATTAAACGGCAATGCCGCCGTCAAAAAGTTTACCAGTACGATTGAAGAATCAGCCCAGGTCGTTGAGGCATTGATAAAATTTAAAACGGATTCCCAAGTCTGTTCGGAATTAGATGCGAAACAGGCAGCATCCAGTTCGATTGATCAAGCTATAATCCGAGGCACCGAGTTTCTGATCCAAACGACCCGCCACCGTCTTTTTGATGTCCCATGGCCGATCGGGTTCTATTTCGCGAAACTATGGTACTACGAAGGATTGTATCCGCTGATCTACACCGCCTCGGCACTTGGACATTTCTTGTCCATGGTCGATGCAGGATCCCGGAACGCAACACCGAACAGATGATCGAATAGAATTTAAAATCGAGATTCCCACGCTGAGGTCACCGGCTTGTCAACCGATTTGAACGAAACTGAAAACTCGAAAACTGGGATCGGTCAAGGTCCGAAGGTTCGTCGCAAAACAAGCCATTTGAAAGATGTTCCCGAGACTTTAGAACTGAGAGAGTCGCTGCGTGATCGTTGCAACGAGGTTGCCTCGCGATTGGACCGAACCTCACCGCTTAGCAAAGATCAAATGGAAGAGGTTGCTCGGCGAACACTAAAGGAAGCTGACTTACCCGAACGATATCTTGGTTGGGTGATGGTGATGCTTAGCAGCGGCTTTTGGACTGACGCACTTGCCGCTGTGCCACCGGAACGCCGTTTGTTCTTATTGCCGCATTGCTTGAAACATGCGGAGGGATGCCCGGCAGAATACGATCAATTTGGAATGAATTGCAAAGAGTGTGGTGCGTGCAGCATTGCTGATTTCCGCGGTCTTGCTGAACAGATGGGTTATCGTGTTTTGGTTGCCGAGGGATCACCGGTGGTGATGAAGATCATTGTTGGCGGTTACGTCGACGCCGTCGTTGGCGTCGCCTGTTTGAACGTTCTTGAAAAAGCGATCGACAAGGTCTTGTTGGCCGGGATTCCATGCATGGCTGTACCGCTGCTTTCAAGCGATTGCCGAAATACCAAGGTCGATGAAGCATGGGTCGATCAAATGATCCGAACGCCCTATTTGCCAGCCAGACAAGTAACACGAAGTTACGTTCACTTGATGCGAGCGGCTGGGGATCTGTTCAAGCCTGATTCGCTCGACGTTTTATCACCTCGAATACGCTCCGACATTCCGATCGGTGAAGAAGCCGTCACCATTGAATCCGTTGAATCAATGGACGCGATCGCAGCAACCGAACACATTGCTTATGACTTTTTAAGTCGCGGTGGAAAGCACTCACGCCCGTTTATCACGCTCGCGGCTTATGACGCGATCGTTCACGATGGCAACGATCATTCCGGTGCAACCGGACCGGACGCGGAAGCTGCGATCGCCGCATTCCCGGCTTCGGTTCGTCGAGCTGCCATGAGCATCGAAACGTTTCACAAAGCGAGTTTAGTACACGATGACATTGAAGATGATGACGCATTTCGTTACGGGCAATTGGCCGTTCACAGACGCTTTGGAATGCCTACCGCTATCAACGTTGGCGACTATTTGATTGGACTTGGATACCGACTGCTCAGCCGTCACGATCCGGCGGAATCAGTCGACCCGGCGGCTCGTGCCGACGTGGTCGATGCGCTGGCTGCGGCTCACTTACGTCTGTCCGAGGGCCAGGGAGCTGAACTGCTATGGCGAGACAACAAAGATCGTCGACTGAAGCCACTCGATGCTTTGAAAATCTACGCCTTGAAAACCTCACCGGCCTTTGAAGCAGCTTTAACCTGCGGGGTTCGATTGGCTGGTGACGTGACGCCTTATGCCGATGCCATTCGTACATTCAGCCGGAACCTTGGCGTTGCATTTCAAATTTTAAATGACTTAGGTGACTGGATCACCGATTCTGATAACAAAATGTCGGCTGGTGGCGATGCGATCGGGGGCCGACCGACGCTGTTGTGGGCGCTGGCGCTGCAAGAATTAGGCGAAGCTGATCAAACGCAACTACTAAGCCTCGCGAATCCCGACTGTGATTTGGGACAGGAAGATCGCCTATCGGCAATCCGCAAACTGTACGAAAAAGCCAACGTCTTCACGACGGCACTCAAGCTAGTCGATAAACATCAAGCGCGGGCCGAGTCCGTTGCTGACGAATTGAAATCTGATTCGCTGCGAAGGCTATTTTACTTTTTAGTCGACAGCGTCCTTGAGCGTCCCGAGTTACCATCGCCGGCGGTTGTATCCATTGGCGTCAACGTTCCTGTTTCAACCTCCTAAGCGATTCGAGATTAACCAATGTCATTCGAGGTCGATTTAGGATCGTTGTTGGACGAATTCTATGGTGACTTTTCAGGTAACGTTGCCGAGGGAAACCGGGGCAGCCATCTGCAATTGGGAACTTTCATTCCCGTCGGCGATGTCCCCGGAGCGTACGACAATTTGTTAAATCACCATCACCACATGACGGTTACTATCGAGGCGTTCTATAAAGAAAAGGTGGATGTTTCAGTTCATCGACATCGCCAAGGCGGGGACTATTACAGCCGCGAGATCACGCTGGTGACGGAGCATTCAAAAAGAATCGTGCAGCACGGGATCGTGCGAATCGATATTTCTGCTTTGGCAGAACCGGTTTGGAAACGAATCGAAAGCGGCGAGACTCCTTTGGGCCGAGTTCTTATTGAGAATGAAGTTCTTCGCGACGTCGAAATGCAGCAGCTTTGGGAGATTAAAGCTGGACCATGCTTGGCCGAAAAACTTCACTCGGTGATCGGCGAAACGTTTTACGGACGAACCGCGATGATTCACTGTGATGGAAAACCAGCTATCGAGCTGCTTGAGATTGTCAGCAGAGTTTAATTATTTTTAAATTTCGTTTTCCGGATTAAGCCACGATTCTGAAATCTCGCGGGTGGCAAGACTCATAACATTTTCTTCTGCCAAACCCGAAATGCCAAAACCCGAAACAAATGGTGACGAAGGGCCAACGGAGCCGAAGTGACATCCGGCTTTCACTTCGATTAGAACTGCCGGATATCGTTTGGCTCCATTCTGCCTACTTTTGATGGCCCCGTCACTTAACAAATAGGAACCGGTTGTTCGGATTGGGAAAGATCGCCAAGGTTTGACTGATGATCGGGTGTGACTTGTGAAGCGGGGAACGCAGTGTCGATGCTTCTGTCAGGGTCTGTCTACGAACCAGGCTCACTATTTCATCATTGCTGATCCCATCTCGAGCGAGTGAAGTGACGAATCCACAACAATCACCCAACGCCGCCAATCGCTTCGCCCAAGATTGCCCCATTGTCGGGATTTGGCGGGTAGGTCAAGCGATTCACAGGAGTGAATGGGCGACGCTCAGTCTCGCCCAGCCAGCCGACGCGATCGACAGCCCTCGCTGGGATTACGTGATCAAGATGGCATCCGGCTCGGAAACTGAATCTGTCCGACAAATCGATGGCTTCGTGGCTGCCGCGACAAATGTCATGCACCCGAATCTGGTCGCGGTTCTTGATTCATCAAGTCATTCTCAAATGCCCTATTTGGTGATGCCAAAATTGGACGGTGAATCGATGGGACATCACCTGACCAGTTCGCCCGCTAAAAAATTGCCAGTTGCATTGTGGTTGATACGGCAAACCGCACAGGCGCTCAGCGTGCTGCATGAATCGGGTTGGATCCACGGGGATGTGAAACCTGAAAATGTAATGGTGGGGCCGCGTGGGCATGCGACATTGGTTGATCTTGGCTTTGCGACCCGTATTCACAGCGTCCGCAATCGATTGTTTCGCGGAACGCCGGACTACGCTTCGCCCGAATTAATGTCTGGCCAGCACGCTGCTCTGCCAGCGATGGATATTTTTTCGTTGGGGCGAATGCTATGGCAGTGGATGGCTCGGATTGAACCCGTTTCACAGGTCGTTTTAGAACCGGTCGCTGATCTTGTCGAAACGATGATCGCAGAAGACCCGAATGACCGCCCCGCAGCCAACGAGGTTGTCAAAGAGTTATTGAAACTGGAAATCGAAACGCTCGGCCGTCATATTGGACCAGGTGAGACACAGCAACAACGACGCGCTGCTTAGTCGGAAGGTAGAAATCTTTGGCGTAGGCTTCCATCCTGCCAATGGTTCCAATCCCAGGTTGGAAGCCTATGCCACACTACAAAAATTGCAGCGTAAAACATTCGGATGCTTTTACCGGCGTCGCTTTGTCCGGAGCCACCGTGTCGATCTGAGAAATCAATTCTTCCCATCGCTGGCTCGTCATTCTTCCGATTTCTTCCTTTGTCGTACCATCCGGAACGGCCAGCGGAAGCAATTCAGCAACACCAAATGAAAGTGCTTCGGGCGTCATGCCGTGTTTGTTCGCAGCAAGAATGGCTTCGTTCCCAGGATCGGGATTGGCAAAATAATTTTGCCATCCCGTACGTGTGGCATCGACAAAACGTTGGACCAATTCCGGCTCGTCGCGAATCAGTTTGCCAGTTGTGATCAGCACACTGGAATAAGGATTCCAGCCAAGATCACTGACCATTAGCGTGCGAACTTCGATACCTTGTTGTCGTGCCAACAATGGTTCGGCAAATGAGTAAGCTTGGACTGCAATTTTGGGATCAGCAGCCAGGGATGTAATGCTGCCGTGATAGGGAACCTCTTGGACTTCATCCAAGATACCTTTGAAACGCATGAATTCCAAAAACAGCCGCCCGGTCTGCCGCTGCAACGTCATCCCCTTTAGTTCCCCCAATGACGTTACGCCGCTGTCGGTTCGAACTAAGATGCAGCGTGGGCTGTTCTGAGCAACCGCCATGACGGCCACAATGTCCATGCCTTGACGGCGAAACGCAACGACATCATCCGCATTGGCCATCGCGAATTGAACGCGGCCGAGTTCCAATTCTGGAGCAACCGGGGTCGCTCGCCCGCCAGGTCGAATGTCGACATTCAATCCAGCGGCTTGATAAGTGCCATCCGCCGAAGCTTGGTAGACACCGCCATGTTCCGCTTCTGGGTACCAATTCAGTTGAATCGCAACTGCATCACCAAAGGAATTTTCTTCGCTTAAATTCGCACATCCAGCTAAAAACAAGCTGAACACCGCAAGTAGTAAATTTGCACGCATTGGGAAAGAGTTAGATGTCAGGGCAGTGAAAGGCTCAGTAATAAATGGTGTCTAGCATTTACAGGACTTTATCACGATGTCCAGCGCCGTAGAACGACGGCTCCGATAAAATGAACCGCTGCGAACATAGCCAGCCCCAATGCAGCCGACGCAAAGAGGGCTGCGATCAGGGCATCCGTTTTGCTGAGCGCTTGCCAACCAGTAATCAAGGTCCCCAACCCATCGTAGCGAGTTCCATTGCCAACAAAAAACTCTGCAACAATAGCTCCAATCACCGCCAAGCCGCTGCTAGTTTTCGCGCCGATTATTAAGTCGTTAACGGCCGATGGAATCTGAAGTTTCTGCAAGCGTTTGGCGCGACTGACCCGGTATAAATCGAAAAGATCGTTCATGCCTTGTTCAATACGGGTCAGCCCTGCCGCGACGCTGTTGACGATTGGAAAAAGGCAGACGATCACCGTGACGATCACCACCGACCGAAACGTATAGCCACTCCAAATGATCAAGAGAGGCGCAACGGCAACGATTGGGACGGTTTGTAGCAAGATCAGGTAAGGGAAGATCGCAACGCGAAGCCATTTCGATTGGCTCAGTGCAATTGAAATGGTCGACCCCAACGCGATTGCCACGACCAATCCGATTACCGCAGCTGATGCCGTCGAATACATCCCCTTGGAAAGTAATTCACGGTTGGTCACTGCAGCATCGAACGTTTGCTTGGGCGTTGGAAGCAAGGCCTTGGGCAAGCCCCAGTACCAGACAATCGATTGCCAAATTCCAACTGCGGCCAACGCTACAAGTGCGACCGCCACCCCACCGATCAAACTGCTTTTCCATTTGCTCGGCATCACTTGTCGCCTCGCATTGCCGATCTAACCTGCTGGTACGTTTCACTAAATGAAGCTTGGCTCCGGCTAGAATCACCGCGCGGCCAGGGCATTGGATTGTCGATCGTTTCGGCTAGCTTTCCACTTCGCATTACGGCAATGCGATGGGAAAGCATGATCGCTTCGGCGATATTGTGAGTGACCATCACAACGGACAAAGGCCTCTGCGTCCAAAGATGTAAGACCAGGCTGCCCAATTGTTCGCGAAGCGAATCATCAAGCGCCGCGAATGGTTCATCGAGCAACAAAATCTTTGGTTGGGTTACCAATGCACGCGCGATCGAAACTCGCATTTGCATCCCCCCGGACAATTGATGCGGATACAGGTTGACTGAATCAGCCAAACCAACTTGTTCGAGCATCTCCTCCGCCATCGATCTGTTTTGCGAAGACGTTCGCGAGCCTGTCATTAACTGCAATGGCAACAGAACATTGTCCATCGCGGTTCGCCAACGCAACAAGGATGGCTGCTGGAAAACGAAACCAATTTCGCCCGCAGCACCATCAATCGAAGGCTTGACTTGGATTTTGCCAGCAGTCGGTTTCTGCAGCCCCGCGATCATCCGTAACATCGTCGTTTTGCCGCAACCGCTGGGGCCAACCAACGACAATATCTTCCCGGCAGGAACAGACAACGAGACGCTATCGACTGCGCTGGTCCCGGTGGGAAAGACCAGCGACACGCCGCTGCAATGGATAGATGAGCCGGGATGGATCGTTCGTTCAGTAATACGTCGCTCTCAATCAACTTCGTTTGCTGTTTTTGCGCCTTCGCTTAGGTTGCCAAAAAGCTTCAATTCAAACCTTTGGCCATCGGCTTCCAGAACGGCTGACTTCGCGCTGACATCCACGACTTTGCCTTTCACACTACCAATTTCAAATGAGTCTCCGACTCGCAGTTTTAGCGTTTTGTCACGCGTCCGCACGTTCAACCAGGCGGTCCACTCACCGCGTCCCTGAACCAAACCGGTCAGAACGGTTTGCTTGGCATCGTCAAACTTCAACTTCGGTGGCACAGGCTTGGGCGGTGGCGGAGGATCAATCATGTTGATCGTCAATCGCTGCTCAGTTGACCGATTGGGATAACCGCTGTCGGTCGCACGGACGGTGACTTCAATCGGCTCCTTCTCGCTGCTTTGGACCACAATTGTCCCCGTCTTCTCATCAATTGTTAGCGATTGGCCCTCGTTAGTTTTCGATTTGTCTTTCACCAATTCGAACTTCATGTCCTGACCTTCTGGGTCTTTAAAAACCAAGGGAATGGTTGTTTTCTTTTGCACGACTGCATCGATCCGCTTCTTGCCAGCGAACTTGGGTGCTTGATTGGGCGGCTCGTAAAGATTGCGATCTAGGATTGCCTTGCGGTACTGCTGAACAGATTCAGTTACTTGCCAAGACTGTTCCATAGGCTCCACCAAATCAGCCGGTGCATTTTGCAAAGCAATCGCGTCAACAGTCATTTCCACGCGTAAACCACCGGTTCGAGCCGGTCGCATGGACAGGCTGCGAATTCGATGCAAATAATCTTTGGAATAGAAAGCATGCAGCAAATCGATGATGTTCTCAGACGTGGTGTTACCTTGGACACGAAAAGAGAATTGACGATACAGGTCACCGATCAAACGAGACGAAGTGGGGTCGACACTCTGGTCCGTCATTTGACGATCTTGCATCACCGACAACAGCCATTTTTGGTATCGGCTTTGTGCCGTTTCTGCATCGCCGGGAAGTGATCGAACAATGTACTCGCCCATCTGCCGATTGGCGTATTCGCCTTGGAGTCGCTGCTCATTCAGTTCAGCTTGGCGGTTTTTGAGACTGGCAATCTGACCATTGCGAGCCTTAACGGCACTTTGATACTTACCAAGCGCCCACCAAATCCCTGATCCCAACAGCAAACCGCCAATCAATAGCGATAGAAATCGTTCGCGTTGACTCATGGTTGCACCTCCTGAATTTCTTGAACTTTGGAGGAGTTGCGATCGTCAGTTTCAGAATTTAAGGCCGCAAGAATTCGTTCGTACCGCTGGTTGCGAATGCGGTCTGCGTTGACTTGGATCGTTTCAGTGAACCCCCATCGATAGGCGTCTTTCGTTTTCTCTTCGCTCGCTCCGTCACCGATCACAGTGTGGTGTTTGTCTCGAAGCGAACTTCCAAACTGGTCAATTGAATCGGGGCTGGTCGCGCCACCGCTGACGACGAGCTTTCCACCGCCAGATCGCTGGTTAGCAGAAGCGTTGATGCTGCGGACAATCATATCGTCTGAACCCGGCATGCGTTGGGCAAGACGACGCAATTCATCAAGCCATTGAACATTACCGTCTAAAAACTGATCCACTTGTTCGGTACGCCTGATGCTTTCCAGAGCTAAATCAACAGGTGTTTTCAGTTCATTGTTTGCTGCTTTTAGTTCGGCAATGCGATGGTCCAACGAGCTGAGTTTTGAATAAACCATGAAGCCCAAGACCAGCGCCGCCAATGCTGGAACGGCGACTAGTAACCCCGTAAGAACATGGTTTGGCTTGACTTCGGGGCGTCGTCGTGGATTCAGAAAATCAACCATCAACCCAGGGTGGCTTGCCTCGGCAACCAACACGCCCACCAGCGGCGCTAAACGTCCAACATGCCCAGGAAGTGATTCGACTAATTTTGAATCAGTGCTTGCTAGATCAAAGGGATTTACAACATCAACGTTGGCATCACAAACATCAGAAAGCAAGTCGCAATCGCTTTGGTGAACGGATTCCTTCCCCCAAAGGATAACCTTATCGGGCTTGGCATCGTCACCGCATGCAACTAGCGAACGCTTCAGTTCACCAATCAATGCACGCCCACGTGATGGCTCCGAAGCCGGGATGCGAACGGTACGAACGAATACGACGTGGCCATCGCGAGCAATGACAATCTCGGCATCGTCACCTAGTAGGTCCACCAAGACGACATTTGAATCAGACTGCGGCTTTTGCTTTGTCAAAAACAACGTGGCTGCCGAAATAGGCCGCAGCACAATCCGCGTTGGCTGTAGTGATGCAGCTTTACAAACCCTCTGAATATGAGCGAATTCCTGAGGCCCCATCGCTGCAGCAATCAATTCCACGCCCGTGCCGCTGCGCTGCGTGACCAGAAAATCGATGATCGAACTTTCGCCCGACGATGCGAAGGTCCGAACCGCTTGAAAGCGAACCATGTCAGGTAATTCTTCGTCAGGAACCGGTGGCAATTGCAATTCACGCAGCTCTGCTTTTCCCCGACCAATGGCAACCATCGTGTCGGAATTTTCCAATTTTCGTTCTGCAATCGCCTCACTAAGAACTGTCGAAACATCACGTTTGACTCCATCGACCTCCAGCGGCAAGACCGCTGCGTCGGTGATCCTGGCGTTGCCGCCGCGCACGTCGCCGACCACCAGTCGCAACTCGTTCTCGTCCCAGTCAATTGCAATTTTGTTCATGAGTGTTTTCGTTAATCGTTGACTTGCAACGGATTTAATTGGCCTGCGATTGGGAAATGGATGCGCGTGATCCCAAAACCGATTGGTCAAAACCGCGGCCCAAGTGACTGAGGTCTCGCCAGGAAACGAGTTTGGGATTCACCGTTGTTGCATCAATGATCGCTTCAACGCGTCGGGAGATTCCTGATCGATCAAAGTAACCAATGATTTGTGCTCGATAAACGTCACCGCTGCCGCAAATCAGTGGAACCAGCGAACGCATTTCGTCCAGACTAATCAAGCCTTCGGCCAACGGCCATGTTTCAAATCGACGTCCCGGATCGTCTGACATAGGATTTCGTTCTTGCAAAATTGCATCAGCGGACTCCTCGCTTAGCAGCGGGATCCCGTAGAGCAATTCAGCCGAACACTCGTTCAGGTTAATTCGGCCCGGCATGACTGCCGAATCTTGGGTTGTCACCGAATCCATTAAATCCGCCATGTAAACCGACATGGAGACCGGATCGCTGACGAATGGCGAGGTGTAAACGACAGCATCCCTGCCGGTACCAATCACGATTTCCGAATCAAGTAAATCCAGAACTTGAGTCGCCTTGGTTCCACCACCGCCTGAGAGGTCCAGCTGGTCAAAGAGGTCAGCAGTCCAAAGCCCCCCGTCACGGCCTTGAGCACCTTCGACCGCGGCAGAACTACTTTCCGGTTGCCCGGCTGACGCCGCAGCAATAGCTGATGGCGAATTCGCGAATCCAGAAATTCGGAACGCGATGATATAAGTTGTGTATATCTCACCCAGATTCGTTTCCAGCAACTCTTCGTAAAGCGATTCCAGATCATCTTGATTGATATTCACACGCGGGGAACCGCTGGCAGTCTTGTTGGATTCAGCACCATGAACCGTCAAGTAGGCCGACCAACCGAGTGCTCCGGGTGTATCAATCGTAACGTTGAAACGTTGCTGTTCATCAGCATCGATCACTCCATTTCGATTGGCATCGGCACCAAAAAGTAATGTGGGTGTGACGCCTCGCACCAGCAACAATTCGTCAACGCTACGGATGGGGCCATTCGCTGCAGAATACGGCGTCGGCAGCATTTCGTAGTAATCGGATTCAGCCCCGGCCTCTCTTGGATCATCATCTTCATCCACCCAATCCAAAATCGCATCGGCAACGTCAGCGGTCATGTTGGGAAGAGCCATCAATAGTGAGAACGCGATATTATCAACGTCCACATCATCTGCTTGTTCACCGGCAGCCAGCACTGTCGGAATCAACGCACTTGAATTTTGTTCCAACACCGGCAATGCATTGATATTCAAACGAGCTGATTCATCTTGCAGACCATAACGAATACCAGCGTAAGAGCCATTTTCATCGAGCGAAGGTGCAATCACTGAATAACTCGACTGCCGGTCCGCATCTAAATCGCTGGTCACCGTGATCGCTTGGAACATTTGCGAGTTGCTATACGTTCCGCCAAAATCCAGACGCGAAAGAGGCGGCTGCGCCAAGAGAACGCGAATCGATTCGGCACCCGATTCGGCGCTCACGCGAGCTTGAACCACATCGCCGGCGAGGTAAGCAGCGTCATCGTGGCTGACCATCAGTTCTGTGAAAGAATAAACCGCCATCGAGGCGACTGCGACGACGATCAGCACGATGACCAAAAAGAAGCCTTGGCGGTTAGCGATCACTCTCATATCCCTGCCTCCTCAATCTCTTCGCTGTCCAAATCGTCTTCGCTGGATTCTTCCGCGGCGCGAGCCATCGGCAAGCGGACGACGTGCGAGAACACTCGCGTCGCACCTTCTTCAATGCTCGAATCGTCAGCCATGGTAAGTTGGATCTTGACCGCGTAGGGAAGCTGGCTCGAATCGTCGCTGTTCCAAAAAGTCACCCAACTTACACCATCGAAATACTGAAACGAAATCGATGTCACCTCCGGTGCAAGCAGGTCACCTGATTGGCCAAGTGCTGTCATTCCAGTGTTCAACGCGGCATAAACCGTAGCTTTTCGATCCACCGAACGTCGAACCAATCCACCACTGACGACACCGCCCGAACCAGCTTGGGATTCATTGGTAACGCCTTCAAGTTGATCTCGAACACCGGCGATCGTGCCTGCGTCTTGAACAAAGTAAGCGACTGTTTTTAAGTCGCTGGGCACATCTTCCAGATTCCCGATCGTGACGTCCGTCATCGCTTGGTACTCTTCCAGGCGAGGAAGGCGACTTAGATCAAACTGAATCGATGTTTGGCCGCCAATCAACCCAGGCGATTGCAGAACCAAGGTCGACGCTACCAAATCGACGCTGGAATCGGTTGCGGTCACATCGTCGTCGGAATCAATCCCAGCTGCTGACAAATCTGCGGTGTTTTCAGTTTGTCCGCCGGTGGATTCGACCAACAAGGTTTCCAGTGGTGACATGTCGGCGGGTTCACCAAACACGGTGCCTCTTAGATCGTCTTCGATCATTTGCAACAACGCACCCGCCAATTGCGTTTGGCGAACGTCCATGTCACGTATGTTCATATCGCGTCCATAAAACTGAATCGCACCGCCGACCAGGACCATCAAGACAACAGACATGGCCAACGTTAAGACCAGCTCCAACAATGTAAAGGCGACTCGATACGTCTGAGTTTTATGCTGACGTTTCACTGCTCATCCTCATCTGTTTCGCCAACAAACGCTGCTTGCTCTTCGGCCTCGGCTTGTTCAAGGCCCAGTGCCGGGTCGACGGCCCATCGGGTGAGTGAGTAGCTAGCGATTGACGCGGTGCCAGCGCCGTTTTGAACTTCGACGGAGACTCGGATCGCCAACAGTCCGTCGATGGAAGCGGGCGCAACTTCAACAGAATAGTTCATCGGTGACGTCGAGCTGGAATCAAACGATTCCATGGGAACACTAATTACAGTCTGGGGCTGAATGCCCGATCCGGCGTCCATCAGAACTTCGGAAAGCTTTGCTTGGCATGCGAGACGAGCTTGAGCCAGGCTGCGAGATTCAATCGCGGCACTTACGCCGGTGTCCATGATGCGGCTGAGTACGGCCAGTGAACCACCAAGAATCGCAAGCGACAACATGATTTCAAGCAACGAAAAACCATCACGCTTTTTTGTTCTGGTCGCGGTCATTGCGTGACCTCCGTCACAGAAGCGTCCCCGGTGATACCGCGGAGTTTAACAACAACCTTGCCAAAACGTGCATCAGCAATAGTCACTGCTGCGGTGCTAGTCGTTCCATCAGGATAGAACAGGATCGGTTGGCTCCATTGTTGGGTTCCTTCCGGTTCAGATTGCGAACCTGATTGATTGAAGCTGGCCGCCAGGCTGATTTCGGATCCTCGCGTTGCCGAGACAACTTGAACCGATTCCACGCTTAACTGTTCAGGAATTTCAAACACTTGCGTCGCATCAGGATCTGCGATCACGGCAGTCACGATCGCTTGGTCGGCACCCGCACTCAAGGCACTTTGCCCCAAGTTGCCGTTGTTGGTTTCCACCGAATCGCTGGCAGAAAAGTAGGGTCGGGTTCGGAATTGGTTACTGCCAATCGCAGCCTCGATCAGCATCACGCGTCCACCCCGCATGGCATCGACGCGGGCACGCGTCATCTCAATTTGCAGTTGGTCACCACCGCGAACAATTTTGCGATCCGCCAGCAGCATCGCAGCGCCTGGCAAAGCGATCGAAGCAATGGCTGCGAAAACGACCAGGGACAATAGCAGCTCTAGCAAAGTAAACCCGGATCGTGTTTTCCGATGCATCACTGTCCTTCTTCGGTCAGGTCATCATCCGTGTTCATTTGGCCGTCGATTCCACCGCTGCGGATCGTGTAGGTGTTTCCGTTGACGCTGTAGTCAAGTTTGTTTTCCCAGGCATCCGTTGGGATTTCAGTGATGATCGGCGCGACCCATTTCGCTTGCTTGGCGGCGTCGCTGGGGCCATCTTTCAACTCTTCCAACGTTTCTGGCAGGCTGTTCATGCGGATCTGATACATCGAAATGTGGCTTTTCAAACCGCTTAATTGAGCTTTGGTGGCATCGACTTTGGCGGCTGTGCTGGCACCAGAGATGTTGGTG
>CAYVAN010000026.1:0-1477 GCA_964449225.1 uncultured Rhodopirellula sp. | reverse complement strand
TGCCAAAACGAGCAGCAGTTCCAGCAGAGTAAAGCCGCGTCGGGTGGATGTTGCACGAGATCGGTTAGAAACAGTTGAAATCATGGTGTTTGGAGGGATTTTCGTGGAATGTTCGTGAAAGGCGGGAGCACAAATTCGCAAGCTTCTATTCTAAACAACAGGTTGAAACCGCCAATGTGATAGAAAGTTCCGGGTTTAGATTTCGCGTGAATTCGCAGCCTGAATATCCCGCTGAAGCCGATAACCGCTAAATGCCCTCGAATCCGGCGTCGGAGACTCAGTTTTTCTTTGCGTTGACAGTAGAATCAACCTACACAGTAAATAGGCTATGTCCTTCTCCTTTCCAACTTTTGTTCTTTAAAGCAGAAAAAACGACCATGGTGGCTCGCGACGATTCCGTCATCCGCGGCAGCTTGATTGCCTGCATGATTTTTCTGGTGCTCTCGCTTGCGCTGAATTTCTTTCTTTGGCGAAATGGTGATTTCCTTTCAACCGAAGCAGAGACAGCAAAGGAGCGACTGCAAACGGTTAGTTCGCAGGTTCGCACGATGGAAAACCAAATGACGCGGATGAAAGCAATGCTGGGTGTTGGTGGATTCACGCAGGCTCAGATTGACGAAATGAAGAGCAACGCGTCGGATGATCCCGAAATGACCGACATTGAACTGCGGTTCGCTCGTGACATGACGGTCTTTGGTCCCGAAGTACCTCCAGAAAAACGAAACTACCCTGGACTACCCGAGTATTTGCTCAACGCCCTGCGTGATCGCAATACGCAATACGCGACCTCGCAAGAACAGAAGACCAAGATCCGCATTGATGCCGAGGCTGAAATCTCCAATGCCAAAAAGGCAAAAGCGATGGCGGAAGAGAAGGCGTCTAGTGCCAACAAAAAACTTGCCGAACAAAGCACTGCGTTCGAGGAAGATCGAAATCGCATGAACTTAGAGAAAGAAGAAACGCGTGACCGGCTGAACAAGGTCGTGCAAGACTTTGGTAGTTTTCGTACCAAGGCTGCCAGCGAATCAAAAGCACTCAAACAGGATAAGACTCAGCTTCTTGGCACCATCGACAGTCAGAAAAAGAAGATTAACAAATTCTTGAACGACCAGTTTGAAACGACACAGGGTTTGATTCGTTTTGTCGTCTCCGGCGGTAAAGTTGTGATGATCAATCTGGGATCCGCTGATGCCCTACGACCGGGGGTTACCTTTGGCGTCATCGATGGTGAAGAAAATCGATTGCAGGATGCATCGGTAAAAGCCAGTATCCAGGTAATTAAGGTTGATGGTCCTCACCTGGCAACGGCTCGAGTGGTTGCGATTCCAGAGATCGAGAATCCGATCATTCCTGGTGACAAAGTTTACTCACCTTTCTGGGCACCCGGTCGCCGCGTCAAAATTGCGCTCGCTGGTGATATCGATATCGACGGCGATAGCCGGCCCGACAATGATGCAATTAAAGGACAGATCAAGGC
>CAYVAN010000025.1:12209-29355 GCA_964449225.1 uncultured Rhodopirellula sp. | reverse complement strand
CAAAAACCGTGGCCGGTAGCTAGGGTTCTTGGTGATCGCTTCGTAAAACGTGGCGAGGTTCAGCAGCCCGTAAGTCGCCAGAAACGCCATCGTGATCAGCGGCGCGATCGTGTTGAGGTCTGCCGCAAAAATAGCTGCTTGTGAAATCAGGAACGTCGCCAAGATCGCGCGACGTGGTTCGCCGTCGCGCGCCGATCCAAATCCAAGCGGTTGCAATAAACGAAACAGGCGATCGCGAGCGACCGATTGAATGATGCGGGGCGCTCCCATCATGCTGCCCAGCGCTGACGAGAGTGTCGCCGCAAAGACTCCCATCGCAATCATCGCAGGCATGATTGCGATATCAGCCATTACCAGTGTATTGCCCACCAATTCATTGCGGGATGCTGAACCGCCTAGCATGATCGCTTGTGACGCATAAACCACAGCCGTGAATGCGACTGCTGCGAAGGTACCGCGTGGAATCGAATGTGCCGGATCGCTTAGCTCCCCAGACATGTTAGCACCCGCCATGATTCCGGTGACCGCCGGGAAGAACAATGCAAACATCGTCCAGAACGATTCATCCTGGGTGAAACCCGGTCCCAGATTTTCGCTTAGTAATTGCGGGTCATAGTTTTGGTAGGCTCCGATGTAAAACGAAATCAGTGACGCAATGACCGTTGCCAAAATAAAGAACTGAATTTTGATCGTCCAACCCGCCCCGATCGCAACGCATGCAAAGACCAAGATGTTGGTGATCGTGGCTACAAGCGTCGTTGATGTTCCGTCGGGCAAATAGGTCGTTGCTGCTTCGGTGAATCCAATCACGTACATCGCGACAGACAACGCCTGCGCCGCGAAAAACATCAGCCCAATTGCTCCGCCGAACTCGGGCCCCAAACTGCGGCTGATCAAGAAGTACGCGCCGCCTCCCTCGAACTTGGTGTTTGTCGCGATCGCCGATAATGACAACGTGGTCAGGATCGTGATTACTTTGCTAGCCGCGACGATCCCAAGCGTTAGCAAGACGCCGGATTGCCCGACGACAAATCCAAAACGCAGAAACATGATGACGCCAAGAATCGTCAGCACGCACGGCGTAAACACCCCGGACAAGGTGCTGAATCGGTTCCCTGATTCGTGTGGCTGAGCGTCGGACATTCAACAAGTGCCATCGTGGCGGTAGAAGTTGGTGATTGATTTCGCTTGATTTCAATGAACCTCGCGGAACCGGGCTAGCCGATACTAGAGCATTTTTTGTTTTGTCGTGCGATGTCACCACTGCGATTTTCACGTCGCCAAACTCGCCTAGAGGTTCAGCATCGTTCAATCGGTTGTCGCGAACCAAAAGTCACGCGCTACCTGCGCTACGTTGTCGTTTTTGCGAATGCCTTGTGATGCGAACAAGACCGCTCGCTCTCTATTCGATGACCTCGAAGTCACCCGCAACCCATTCTGACGATGCTCGCGTTCCCATGGCTCCCCAGACGCCAAAGGGGCTTTGGATTACTGGGCTGTTTTTATCGTTGATTTCTGAATAGCTGCCCGAGTGAACCGTGGGGCGGTTTGAGTTTCCTGCGTCGATGGAGTCGCTTACGAAATTGACGGCACCATCAGCCATGCAAACTTGGACGCCGACTTGGTGACGGCTGCTCGGTGGCAGGATTCCATCGCTGTCTTCCTGGTCGAGTGCAAGGGTAATCTGGTGGTTCGGCGGCAGGACCGTATTGAAGGCTGTGAACAGGGGCATGCCATCGGCCCATCGAAAGCCGCGTTTAGGCTCGGACAATCCAACCGTCGTCAAGAACGGCGCACCAGATTTCCAGAACTGTGGACGATCAACGTCAATCCAATCAAGATTAGACGCAAGTTGCGGTTCGTTTCGAAGCAGTTTGGTTGTGGTGATTCTTGATGCAGCGACTGGTTGAGTGCGAATGTCTTCGTCACCCAATCCCGTGCAAATCTCACCAAGCAAAAGCGTCTGGGACAAACCGTCGGTTACATCAGAGAATCTCGTGACACTTCTGGGAACAAAAATGCCTCGCATCGAAATATCAGTTTCCCTGGCAAGCAGTGGATCAACGACAAACGTTCCCATCACCTCTTTCATCGCACCCGTCGACGAACCAACGATTCCATCGCCAAGGCAGACCGCATAGTTGCAACGTCCCATCGAAGGATGCCCCATTCCCGGATCGCTGGGGCAACGTAAGCCCAGCGGTTCGATGTGCCACCAACGATACTGGTTTTGAAATGGCTCAGGACCACTCGCGGGCCAATTCTCGCTGGAAAATTCTTTTGTGTATTGAATTGACCGTTGTGAATTGAGATGCGAAGCACTGGGGTCGTACAGAAATTTTGGATGAGCATCCGCGATTTCGTTCGCCAAATTCGCGTTGTCCATGAACGGCAGCAATGCGACGAAAACGCTTAGTCGCCGATCGTTATCCTGATCGGCAACTTGACTTCCATCGGTGCCAGAGAGTTGCACCGGAAACTGTTCAAACGCGTTGTGGTAACCGATGATGGCCAACCCAATTTGCGATAGGTTCGATGCGCATGACGTGCGGCGAGCACCTTCACGAGAAGACTGAATCGCAGGCAGCAAAAGCCCGACCAGAATACCGATGATCGCAACGACCGCCAGAATCTCGATCATCGTAAAACCGGTCAGTGTTTTCTGGTGCGCGTGACGCTTTCGACGAATCTTCAGGCACATGATTTAACCTCGCTCTTGGCTCCAAGGTGGATTGCCTCTGAACTCTCAAAAAGACAGTATGTCTGTTTAGGGGTCGTGCGTCAACCTTTTCCCGAAACGAGCCAGGGCCAATCACTTTTTCAAGCTGGGGTGCCCTTTAGCGGAGCATCGCGAGCCGCCCGGTGCCTGATTTACCGGATGGCTCGGCCATTCCGCTAGATTTCAAGCTGGTCACTACGACGGGATTACTCCGCAGAATCGCGCCAGGCGATCTAATTTACTAGGCTTAGACAGCCTTCTTTGATAAGCGACTGATGCCGTTTATCTGATCTCAGATGACGGCGTAGGTTTCTAAGACATCGACGTTTTTTGTTCGCAAAGAACTGGAACGTAACGTACAGATCCGCAACGCCTTCACCAGCACAGCCGTGAACCATCTCCGCTCACTATTAATGAACGCCCGCAACTGCTTGGTTGCCAAACGTCGCGCCGAGCGACTGGATCTGATGTCCCAGCGAGGGGAATCTCCCTGCATGGTCGCCTTTTATCATCGGGTCGCTGACACTCACGCCAATGATTGGTCGATGACTCGACGAGAATTTCAAAGGCACCTGGACTATTTCCAGCGGCGATTTGAACCGGTGTCTCTTTCCGAAGTGCAACGACGCGTCAAAGAATCTTATTCAAAGAATCCGACGATCACGATCACGTTCGATGATGGATATCGAGACAACGTTGACTTTGCCTTGCCGCTCTTGATTGAGCGAAAAATTCCATGCACCTACTTTGTTTCAACCGCGCACATTCTGGATCAAAAGCCGTTTGGCCATGATTTGGATGCTGGAAATGTGCTGCCGGTCAATTCGACCAAGCAAATTCGCGAATGGTCCGACGCGGGAATCGAAATGGGATGTCACACGCGCAACCATGTCGATTTTGGAAAGGTGCAGGATCCCGCCGAACTCCATCGTGAAATTGTGGACGCGAAAGATGAACTCGAACAGATGATCGGAAAACCGGTTCGGCATTTTGCATTTCCATTTGGGACCGCTGCACAGTTGACACCCGAGGCGATCGAAATGGTCCATCAAGCTGGCTTTGAAGGATTCTGCAGTGCTTTTGGTGGTTACAACTTGGTGGGCCGCGATCATTTTCATATTCGACGCTTCCACGGTGATCCGCAATTTTCTCGGCTGGTCAATTGGTGCTCGTATGATGAGCGAAAGCTGACGCTTGAGCCCGAGGTTTTTATCCCCGATTTTGAATCGGATAAGCCCCCTACGAACTATGTAAGCCAAGCAACGCCTTAACACACTTAAACGATCCCACCGCAGGAACAAAACGTGGCATAGGCTTCCAGCTTGTGTTTGGTATTCAACACAGGATGGAAGCCGATGCCATCGATTGCACCAACGCTTCCAAGAAAACATCAATGTTAAAATTTGGCCGACCAAGACGAATTCGCAAAAATCGAAAACCGCTTCGATGTGCTTTTGTGATCACTAGCATGCCGGTTGGCGGCGCGGAAACTTTGCTGGTCAACATGATGCGGCGGATGGATCCAGCCAAAATCGCGCCCGAAGTCATTTGCCTGAAAGAACCGGGGCCACTGGGCGAACAGATTCAAGATCAGTTCCCCGTTCATAGTCGATTGATTGGTGGCAAGTGGGACTTGGCCGTCGTTTGGCGATTAGCGAGGCTGATGGTTCGGCGGGAAATCGATGTTGTGATCACGGTTGGAGCTGGTGACAAAATGTTTTGGGGAAGACTGGCTGCTGCATTTGCAAGAGTTCCAGTGATCGCGTCCGCACTCCATTCGACCGGTTGGCCAGACGGTGTTGGCCGCATGAATCGAATGCTGACTCCAATTACTGACGCAGTGATCGGTGTTGCCGATTCGCATGGCGAGTTTCTGCGTGATTTTGAAAAGTTCCCAGCCGACAAGGTTCATGTCGTTCGCAACGGAGTCGATTGCGAGCGATTTGCACCAAACGCTGAAGCGCGACGCAAGCTCAGAGACGAGCTTAGTTTGGCGTCTGATACCCCGTTAATCGGAATCGTGGCGGCATTGCGTAGCGAAAAAAATCATTCGATGTTGGTTCGCGCTGCGGCACAATTGCGATCAAAGTATCCCGACGCGCATTGGATTGTCGTTGGTGACGGTCCTGAACGATCAACGATCGAAAGCCTAGCGCAAGAACTCAACATCGCTGATCGGATCCACTTGCTCGGCACTCGCTATGACACCCCTGAAATCCTTGCGGCCCTGGATGTCTTTACGCTTTGCTCGCTGAACGAAGCGTCACCGGTGTCGATTTTGGAATCACTCGCTTGCGGCGTGCCCGTTGTTGCAACGGACGTTGGCTCAATCAGCGAAACCGTTATCGATGATAAGACCGGCCTGTTGATTGCATCGGAGGATACTGATGCGATGGTCCAAAGTATCGGGCAATTGCTCGGTGACGCACCGCTTCGACAGAAGATGGGGATCGCTGGCCGCGAATTGGTCTTGAAGACGGGTTCGCTGGTATCGATGGTTTCGGGCTACCAAGACCTTGCGATCAACCAATATGCACAGCACGCAGATCGAAAAACAACTGGCATTATCGCGAACAGCAACGCTAGCCCGCTTTGCGAATGGAATCGCCCTGGGGCGACCCGTGACCGGACGCTTGGCTAACCCATTGCTCACGCTCGATGCGGCCTTTGAAACCTAGGATCATGTTGAATGATTCACAGTTCTCGGGAGTCCAAGCAGCGATCTGCTCCATAAAGTAGACGCCGTTTTCGTACAGTTTCTGCTGATTCACTTCTCCGATGCCCCAGATCTGGGTAAGGTCGTCGAAGTCTTTGGGTTCTTCAGTGTAGACCAAACCAAGTTCGGGATCGATTCTTGCCGTCGTCGCTTCGACGGCTAGGCCTTCTAGCTTGATGTCATCGCTGGAACCACTCGATGTGGCGGAATCAGAATCTTCGTACAAGCTAAGCGTTGCCACGGTCGCCGATTGATCCGCATGAACCATCGCTTGTTGTTCCAATTCAAACTGCGACGATTCCAGCTGCTCGATACGATGTTGCAGGTCAGCAAATTCTAGCTGAAGGGTTTGCAGTCGGTGGTTGCAGCTGACGAATGCTTCGACGGTGTTATTAAGTTCTAATTGCATCGCAGCGTTTTCTTTTTGCTGCAAATAGACCTGGCTTTTGATTGCCAGGATTTGGCTGTCGCGTTTTTTTTGCGACACGCCAAAGAACAGCCAATAGGTTCCCCAGCAAACAATCAGTCCCAGATAAATGCTCGCCAAACCGGCGAGGACTTCATAGCTGGTGAGCGCGAAAAGGGTAAAGGCAGCTGGAAACGTAAGAGAAATCATGATGCATCATCGATCGAAAACGAACGGAAATCGCCATTATTGCAGGCTATCGGCATTCGCTGATTGATGCGATCAACGAAATCGGTTCAGGCGTTACAGCTTTACATCGAAGCGGTTATCGAAGCTGGCAAACGATCGCAACGGTTCAGCTTGACTCCATTGTGTTGAACTGAAACTGGGGTTCTGGAAAGTGGTTTTCTGCACCACGACCGAGGGTGCGCGATTAAATCGTATTTTTGGCGCAATTGATACAAACCAACTGGTTTATAATCGCGTTCGATACCAGCGTCCCCTAAACCGCCTATCCTTGGGCGACCTGTGTGGATCTTTGTTTTTTGAAAAATCATTCTGTTTGATACCGCTTCGAGCTCTCTCGAAAACCTTTCTTATTCAGCTTTTTTTATGTCGTTCTCAACACGTCGAAACCGTACTGCAGCAGCCCTCCGTCGTAAGCGAAACCAATCCCGTAAATTCAATTTCGAGAACCTAGAAGAACGTCGTTTGCTCGCGTTCGTTCCAGCGACTCCCGAATTGGGGATTTTTGTGGAACAGGGTGGATCACCAACAAGCAATGGTCAGGTGACCAACATTGAACCTAACAATCGGGTCAATGGTGCGATCGAATCCGTGTTGGCTCATCCAACCGACGCGGACGTCGTTTACGTCGGCAGTATCAACGGCGGCATTTGGCGGACTGACAACGCGACGGCTGAAAATCCAACTTGGGTTGCGACGACAGATGAATTGCCATCGCTAACGATTGGTGCGGTTGAGTTTGATGCGGAAGATTCGTTTTTCCCAAACCCTGCTGGACGGCCGTATGAAACGCTTGTCGCAGGGACGGGGAATTTCAGTAGCTTTCGTGGCGAAGGCGGATCGATCGGAAACGTCTATGTTAGCCTCGATCGCGGTGACAATTGGGTTGACCCGGGTAGCAACGGAATCAACGGCGTGCGGATCTCTGGCATCGCTTCGAAAGAATTCGCGAACACAATTGTAATCTCCGGCGACAACGCCGGTATTTATCGAAGCACCGATGGCGGTGCGAACTTCGTCCGAATTACGGATGGTTTGACCGGGTTGGGCTTCAACGATCTTTTTGCTGACCTAAGCACTTACGATCGCTTGTACACTTCCAACAGTACCGGAATTTTTCGTTCGGATGATTTCGGTTTGACTTGGACTAACGTTTCCGCATCCAGCCCCGAACTGCAAGGTCTTCTTGATGGCGGTGGAATCGTCAACACCGAGTTGGTTGTTCATCCAGAGACTGGCCGTTTGTTTGTTGGTATCGTCAAAGGCGGTCAGCCCGCCGGATTGTTCCACACGAATTCGGCCGACACCGCGACGCCGACCTGGGTCGAAATGGATGTCCCCATTTTGCCCATCGCACCGGCAACTCCAATCACGGGTGCGTCCAACACAAGTCCGATCGAGATTACTGCGGTTGGCCACGGGTTAGCAGATGGTGATTTAGTCTTGGTCAATGGTGTGCAAGCGGGCGACCTTGCCAACGGGCAGTGGACGGTTACCGTCGTTGATGATGACACGGTATCACTGGACCTGTCTGATGGGACCACAGCGGGCGTTTACGTAGCGAACACTGGCCAGATCACTTCGATCGTGAATCCTAGTCCAACTTTCAAAGACACGTCGATTCCTGGTGGCCAAGGGCGAATTCACTTTTCGATTGGCATCGATCCAAATGATGAAGACATCGTCTATGTCGGTGGTGATCGGCAAGAGTCACCGTTTCCAAATGCGATTGGGGCATCTGATTTTACGGCGTCCGTTTTTCGTGGCGATATCAAGATCAGACGCAATCCGCTGGTGACCCCATCGCCGCAATGGGATCATTTGACGGATGATTCGAATGCTTTTGATCCAAACGGCGGAACCGCCAACGGCAGCGCGCCGCATGCGGATTCGCGAGACCTTGCGTTCGATGCCAATGGCGATCTGTTAGAGGTCAATGACGGCGGTGTTTATCGTCGCACAAGCCCGCAAGACAACACCGGTGTCTGGCAGTCGATCAACGGCTCGATCAGTGTTTTTGAGTATCACGATGTTGTGTACGACACGAATTCGAATGTGATTCTTGCGGGCAGCCAAGACAACGGCACTCAATTTCAGCTTAGCGAAGGCAACTTGGAATGGAGCCTGCTTTCTGCAGGAGACGGTGGTGATGTGGTCGTCGATAACCTAACGCTGGCGGATCAAAATCAATCGATTCGTTACAGCAGCTTTCAAAACCTTGGTGCTTTTCAATCAACGGTTTGGGACGCTGACAACAATCTAATTAGCTCCACGCCTCGTCCCTTGGTCGTTACCGAGGGCGAACCGTTTGAAGCCACCTTTGACACATCGTTGGTTCTTAACGCGGTGGATCCGACTCGCTTGCTAGTTGGTGGGAGTAACGGCGTTTACGAATCTGCTACTCAAGGAGACTCGATTGTTCAGACATCAACCTTTTCCGTTCCCGACAGCGTTGCTAACCCGTTGGC
Organism: uncultured Rhodopirellula sp.; assembly: GCA_964449225.1. Classification (GTDB taxonomy): domain Bacteria; phylum Planctomycetota; class Planctomycetia; order Pirellulales; family Pirellulaceae; genus Rubripirellula. Next base: position 20,800 of record CAYVAN010000025.1, on the reverse strand, counting down.
CTATGGCGGGCGTTCTGATGTCAACAATGACAACCCTTCGGTAATCTATGCCGGCGATACCAGCGGGAATGTTCACGTACGAACCGAGTCAGCAGGTGAGTACACGTCAAACATTAATCTTGGCGGCACGATTCGCGACGTCCGGATAAATCCGACCGAATGGACCGAGGCGATTGCCACCGATTTCAATACCGTCGTCCGAACGACCGATGCGGGCGATAGTTGGGACGATATCACGGGCAATCTTTTCTCGGTGGGGGCGACGGAGTTTCGCTCGCTGGAATATGTTTCTCAGTTTGTCGGTGCGAACTTGATCGAAGCACTCGTACTTGGGACCAACACGGGCGTCTATGCGATGACGTTGGACGCAGTGGGGACATGGTTCCAATTCGGCAGTGCGTTGCCTGATGTTCCCGTATTCGACATGGACTACGACATCGCGGATGATGTTCTTGTTTTGGGGACGCTTGGTCGTGGCGCTTGGAAACTGGAAAGCGTTAGCAGCTTCTTGGCACCCAGCGTGACGCTTTCGGTTGACCAAGTCGTCATCCCCGAAGATGGCGTTTCCCAAGCGATTGTGACGGCCAGTCTTTCGCGCGAGCTAAATTATGATGCAACGATTAACTTGGCGTATTCGGGAACAGCCACGCTAATCGCCTCTGCGACAAACACGCCTGACTATCAAACGACCGCCGATGTTTCGATCGTGATTCCCGCCGGTTTGACGACCGGTACCGTCACGCTAGTGACCCGCAACGACGAACTTGATGAAGATGATGAAACGATCATTGTTGATATCGATTCCGTTTTCACGCCCGCAGTGGATGAATCGGGTGACGCGATCACGAATCCGGTTGTCGAACTTGGTGAACAACAGGTGATCGTGACGATTACTGATGATCCAAACGATCTTCCACCCGATGTCACTCTGGTTGTCGGTACCGCAGCCGATACCATCACCGAACCGGATTCGTCGGTGGCCGCAGGTGCGACGACGGTTCGTGCTGAATTGTCGCAGGTGACCAGTCGTGACGTGACGGTGACTCTGGCCCCCAGCGGTGATGCGGTTCTTGGTTCAGATTACGAGCTGGCCGTTGACCCGATTTCATCGCAGGCACTCGAAATCGTCATCCCTGCGGGCATGTTGTTCGCTGAGAAAACGATCAATGTTATCGACGATAGTATCGACGAGTTTGATGAGTCGCTGATCTTGGAAGTTGGCAGTGCAACGTTTGCCACGCCGACGGCTGGCAATCAGGTCGAGTACACGGTCTTGGATGATGATGCGGCTCCGACCGTGATATTGACTTCGACACCATCGATCAACGAATCAGCTGGTGCGGGAACCTTCACCGCATCGCTAAGCGCACTTTCAGGAAAAGACGTTTCGGTGACCCTGGAAGTTGACGCTTCAAGCACCGCAACTTTGGTCGATGATTACACCGCGCCGGCGGCGTTGGAAATTCTGATTCCAGCAGGAAGCATCTCCGGGACTTTGTCGATCACCGCTCAAGAGGATTCGTTGGACGAGGTCGATGAAACGGTTGTGATGAGTGTGTTTGATATTGTCAACGCTGATCCCGTTCCCGTCGTCGCTGCCGATCACGTTGCGACCACGATCATTGTTGACGACGATCTTCCACCCGAAGTTGCTTTGTCGTTTGACGCGATCCAAATTCCAGAAACCGGTGGCCAAGCGGAATTGGAAGTAACGCTGTCTTCGATTTCAAACCTGGATGTCACGGTCACGCTTTTTGCATCCGGAACCGCAGACGCTGATGCTGATTACCTTGGTGTGCCGTCCACGGTCACCCTTGTTGCGGGACAGACTTCCGCTACAGCAACCATTAACGCGGTTGGCGATGAGATTGACGAATTGGATGAAACGTTGGTGGTTACGATTGCGGGGGTAATCAATGCCGTGTCAGGTGCATCAGCGAGTTCGACCTTAATCATCGAAGACGATGACATTGGTACGCCTCCCCAATTGGATGGCATCGCGGATTTTGATTTTGATGAAGACGAATCGGATGCTTCGATCCGTACCGTCGCTTTGTCCGGAATCAACGATGGCAACGGCGAGAATCAGCTGATTCGGGTCACGGCAACCAGCAGTGATCCGACGCTGTTTGCTGATCCAACGGTTTTCTATGCTTCGCCCGATTCTGATGGGACACTCGTTTTCTTGCCGCTGGACGATCGCTACGGCAGTGCGACCGTATCCGTTTTGGTCGAAAAGTCTGGGCCAGACAATGACTTTGCGACAGCAGACGACAACCTGTCCGTCACCGAAACCTTTGTAGTCACCGTCAATCCAGTCAACGATACGCCTGCGACGACGAACAAGTCGTTTTCAACCAACGAAGAAACGCCGCTGCAAATTTCAGCTAGCGAGCTGATCGCAAATTCACTCGGGGATGGCGACCCACGGACATCAGCGCCGCAGGATGAATCGAATCAGTTGTTCCGCGTCACTGCGATCGATGCTGGCGGAACGATCGTGAATCCGGGAAATGCATCGGAGGCACCTTTCGCCACCGCACAGGGTCAGCTTACTGAAGTTAACTTTGACGGTAACGGTCATTTGACCAATTTGGTTTACCTGCCCAACCCTGACTTTGATTCCAATGGTTCCGCCGGCGGTGTTGGCCAAGTCCTGGATTCCTTCGGATTTACCGTGGAAGATGACGGGCTTTTGATTGACCCCGATGGTGGTCCTGACTTTCAAACGGCACCCGCCAGCGTCAATGCAACGGCCAGCCTTTTGGTTGTGGCGGTGAATGATCTACCGACGTTGGCACCCATTTCTGATTTGTCGATTGAAGAAGATTCCGGAGTGCAAACCATCGGCTTCGCTGGGATTTCCGCTGGTGGCGGTGAGGATCAGCTGGTCCGAATAACCGCGACCAGCAGTGACCCGACGCTGTTAGCAAATCCAGTGGTCAGCTTTACCGCTGGCAGTGCGATTGGATCAGTCACATTTGCTCCGCTTGCCGATCGCTACGGTACCGGAACGATTACCGTGATCGTGGAAGATGCGGGGCTGGATAATCTCCTCAGCACCGTTGCCGACAATGCGACGGTCTCTCAAACCTTTGATGTCGTCATCGACCCGATTAATGACGCTCCATCAGCGACGCCGAAGGAGTTCACAACCAGCGAAGAAACGTCGTTGACTCTCACCGCCGACGATCTCTTGGCAGGCTCTCTTGCCGACGCGTTGCCCGAAGCTCCGTCGCCGCAAGACGAATCAAATCAAGTTTTAGGGATCGTTGCGATCGCTACTGATGAGATTTCTTTGAATGCGTCAAATGTTGCTACGGTTCAATTTCCCATTAATACCGTTCATGGGCAAATCGATGCGGTTTCCTTTGACGCAAACGATCGATTGATCCAGCTGGTTTACACACCAGGGACAGATTTTAATTCCAATGGTGTTCCAGGAAACACGATCCTAGATTCGTTTGAATTCACGGTCGCGGATGACGGGTTGATTGTTCCTGCGGTTTCCGGGCCCGTTGTGCAACTGACGCCACAACTCGCAAGTGAATTTGCAAGAATCCGCGTCACACCTATCAATGACCTTCCAACGCTTACCGAAATTGCGGACTTAGAGATTCCAGAAGACAGCCCGCGACAAACCATTCAGCTTTTGGGAATCTCCGCTGGCGGTGGCGAACAACAAGATTTACGGGTGAACGCGACAAGCAGTGATGCGACTCTTTTTGTTGATCCCGTCGTGACCTACACATCAGGTGACACGAGCGGGTCCATCGCCTTTACGCCGATTGCGGATCGCTACGGCACGTCGACGGTTACCGTCACGATTGAAGATGCTGGCCTAGACAATGATTTTGATACAGTCGAAGACAACGTTACGTTGACGCGAAATTTTGTGGTCACACTGTCGCCTCAGAATGACGTTCCTGGAACGACCGATAAGTCGTTTGAAACGAACGAGGATGTGTCGCGGACGATTACCGCAGCAGAATTATTCGCCGATTCGGTTGGCGACGCCGTTCCGTTGGCTTTGTCGCCTCAAGATGAATCGAACCAACTGTTTGGCATTACTTTCATCGGACACCAGGACGGTTCCATCAATTTTGCCAATGCGGGAACGGGGCCGTTTGCAACAGAACACGGACAGATTGACAATGTACGTTTTGATTCCGACGGTTTCCTAATTGATCTGGTTTACACGCCTGCCGCTGAATTTAATTCGACTGACCCGACTAGTGGATCAAACGCCCCCGTTTTTGATGCCTTTCAATTCGTGGTTCAAGACGATGGCTTAGCAATCGATCCCAATGGCGGTCCCGATATCGTGACGCCGCCCGAAATCATTGTTGGCACCGCTTCGATTCTGGTCAACGCCATCAACGATCAACCCGAAATCAACAGCATCCCTGATGTGGTGATTGACGAGGGCAGCGACGAACAAACCATCGTCCTAGCCGGTATTAGTTCCGGTGGAATCGAATCCCAGGATTTGCAGATTACCGCGACTAGCAGCAACCCGGATCTGTTGGCAGACCCAACAGTGGAATTCACGCAAGGTAGCGCCGACGCCAATCTGCGGTTTACACCGAATCCAAATCAGTTTGGTTCCGCAACCATCACCGTCACGCTGACCGACGGCGGATTGGATAATAATTTGGCGACGACGGTTGATAACGCGTCGGTCATTGAGACGTTTGAAATCACGGTTCAATCTGTCAATGCGCTCCCATCGTTTGCTCCGCTGTTCCCTCGTCGGCTTAGCGAGGACGGTCAGTCCCAGGTCATTGCCTTGACCGCGATCAGTCCTGGTGCAAATGAAATTCAGGATCTTCGATTCACAGCACAAAGCAGCAATCCATCACTGATCGCCGATCCAACGATCGACTTCGATGGCATCAGTAGCACAGGTACGCTTACCTTTGTTCCGCTGCCCAACCAGTCTGGGAATGCGACGATCACGGTGACGCTGACCGATTCCGGGGACGACGGTGACTTGTCGACCACCGACGACAATGCGTCTTTTGATCGCACCTTTAACATTGAAGTTTTGCCGATTGATGATCCGCCAACAGTTTCACCGATTGATGATTTGACCATCAACGAAGGTACAACCGAGGTTACCGTTTTGCTTGAAGGCATTTCGCCGGGGATCAACGAATTACAGGACGTCCGAGTCACCGCCACCAGTTCCGACACTTCTTTGATTGCCCAACCGGTTGTTTCTTACGTTAGCCCTGATGCGGAAGGTCAGCTTACGCTCACGCCGGTTGCGGATCGGTTTGGTTTGGCGACGATCACGGTGACGATCGAAGACCCCGGTGCCGATGGTGATTTGGACACCGCGTCCGATAACCAAACAACAACAGAATCTTTCGCGGTAAATGTGATCGACGTCAATGCGGTTCCGGTTGCTCGAAACGACTCGGTGATCTTGAGAAGAAACACAGATTCGGTTTCCATCTTTCCGCTATCCAACGACGAAGATTTCGATGGATCGCTTGATGTAGATTCACTGGTCATCACGAGAGCACCAGCATTTGGAACGGTCGCACAACAAACCAACGAATTGGGTCAGGTCGAATTGATCTTCACGCCGTCGGAATCTTTTTCAGATGGTGATTCATTTGAGTACACAATTTCTGATGGCGTTGGTGCCACGAGTTTGCCCGCGGTGGTTCAGATTGCCCCTGACCGATCGCCGATCGTGGGCGAGGATTTTGGCGGAGGCGTGTCAGCCGATGGCGTCAGCGTCGATGTGCTGCAGAATGATGTTGCCGTTTCGGGACAGTTAGATCTTGCAACGTTAACGATCGTTCAAGAGCCGACCAATGGCACGGCAACGATTGAAGCGGACAGCACCATCACTTACGTCCCATCGGTCGGATTCGTTGGCCCTGACAGTTTCGCCTACACGATCACTGACACCGATGGCAATGTGAGTGCGCCGGTGACGGTCAACTTGAATCTGGTGGCGAGTGGTTTGAATAATCCTAGAGACCGTTTCGACGTCAATGCATCGGGCGAGGTGACAGCGCTTGACGCGTTGCTGATCCTGAACCGAATCCAACAATCGGGTTTGACAGAGATACCGGTTGGTGCTGACTCGCGTGGCCCCAATTTCTTTGATGTAAACGATAGCCAAACGATTTCAAGTTTTGATGCACTGTTGGTTATTGGTCGAATCGAGGGAAGCCAATTGACACTGGAAAGCGAATCGGTTGCCGCCTCTAGCGACGTGGTTCTTCCAGCTTCGGCTCCAGTTTCAGTTCAGACCTTCGATGACGATTCCTTGCCTGGTGTTGTTGATTTCATTGGCGAAGAAACGACCCTTTCCAACTTGAAACTGACCGATCTGAACGTGCCGCATCAGCATGGTGTCGATGAAGGCGTCGTGAGCTTGTTGGCGGACGATGCCACCAGAGAAGATGCCACCGGGAACGAGGAAGAGGTTGGGGTGGCAGAGGCTTTGAACGATTTGGCGATTGCCAGTCTGATCTAATGCCGGTTGGTTGGTGCGGGTGATATTCGCCCGGTTTCTTCAATCCAGCCGGTTTCTTGAGCAAACCGAAACGTGCGTTAACCGAGACGTCAGTGGCTTTTTGAAGCCAATTTGACGGTTCCAGTAGGATTTAGCGAGCTTGTTGGCGTTTTTCTGCGGAATTATGTCACCACCGAGCAGCACGGGCAGTTACCAAATCCAGCCGAATTCATAGAATTTCGGTAACCTTGGCCGGCTGATTGATCGATACAACCGGTAAAGTCTGTCCCGCCTCCTTCCTTTGAACTGATGTTCTGGATCGCTCCACGTTCACCATTTCCCGCGTTTAAAAATACCCATGGCCCAATCCGACCCTGCTGTCTCCTCCCCTGCGACATCATCATCAAAGTCAGTTCAGACAGTTTCCGGCATTACCGTTCGCTTGTGTGGTGACTCGGGCGACGGCATGCAATTGCTGGGCACGCAGCTGACCAACACCAGTGCGCTAGCTGGAAACGACGTGGCAACCTTCCCTGACTTCCCCGCCGAAATTCGCGCCCCGCGTGGAACTCGCGCCGGTGTGTCGGGGTTCCAGGTTCAATTCGCCAGCGAAGAGATCTTCACGCCCGGCGATACGCTTGATGCGTTGGTGGTGATGAACCCTGCCGCGATGGTTACTAATTTGTCTGATTTGCGCAAAGGTGGGATTCTAATCGCAAACGAAGACGGTTTTGTTGAAAAAGAATTCAAACTGGCCAAGGTCGAAGCCAACCCGCTGGACGCCAGCGTTATCGAAGAAACCTACCGAGTGATTAAGGTTTCGATGACCAAGTTGACTCGCGACGCGGTGTCCGAATTTGGTCTTGGAAACAAGATCGCCGATCGTTGCAAGAATTTCTTTGCAATGGGAATGGTTTATTGGTTGTTTGGCCGGTCGCTCGAACCGACCGAGCGATTCATTGAAGCAAAGTTTGGCAAGAAACCGGATGTCGCGGCGGCCAACTTGGCCGCATTGAAAGCTGGTTGGGCGTTTGGTGAAACCACCGAAGCGTTCGGCGAAAGCTATCAGGTCGAAGCAGCGGAACTAAAACCAGGAAAGTATCGCAACATCATGGGCAACCAAGCCCTAGCGCTCGGTTTGGTGGCTGCATCAAAGTGCAGCGGCAAGGAAATGTTCTACGGAACTTATCCGATCACGCCCGCCAGCGATATTTTGCACGAACTGACTAAGTACAAGAACTTTGGCGTGCGAACGTTCCAGGCTGAAGATGAAATTTCAGCGATCTGTTCAACGATTGGTGCAGCCTTCGGCGGCACGATGGCGGTCACCGCGTCAAGCGGCCCCGGTATCGCGTTGAAAGGGGAAGCGATGGGATTGGGCATGATGCTTGAACTTCCCATGATTGTGATCAACGTTCAACGCGGCGGCCCAAGTACCGGCTTGCCGACAAAGACTGAACAGAGCGACCTGCTGCAAGCGATGTACGGCCGTAACGGTGAAGCCCCGTTGCCGATCTTGGCCCCGCGATCACCGGGGGATTGCTTTGACATCGCCGTCGAAGCCTGGCGAATCGCCACCGAGTGCATGGTGCCCGTCATCATTCTTTCCGATGGTTACATCGCCAACGGTAGCGAACCTTGGAAAATTCCTAAGGTCGGCGAACTGCCCGAAATCAAGATTCAGCATCCTGAAGGCAGCGATGGTAGCGAAGCCTACAAGCCCTACACTCGCAACGATTTCCTAGCTCGCCCGTGGGCCGTCCCTGGTACCGAAGGCCTGATGCACCGTGTTGGCGGTTTGGAAAAAGAGGATGTGACCGGGAACGTCAGCTACGACCCGGCCAACCACCAACACATGACCGACACGCGGGCCGCGAAGGTTGCCAAGATCGCTGAACGTGTACCCGATCAAGATGTGTTCGGTGAATCTTCCGGCGATGTGCTGGTCGTATCCTGGGGCGGAACATACGGTTCGTGTCACACTGCCGTTTCCCAATTGCAAAAACAGGGTCACAAGGTCAGCCACATTCATCTTCGGTATATCTTCCCGATGCCATCGAACATTGGCGAGCTGCTGAAGTCGTTCAAAAAGGTCATCGTTCCTGAATTGAAT
>CAYVAN010000025.1:0-12199 GCA_964449225.1 uncultured Rhodopirellula sp. | reverse complement strand
TCCGAAGTGAACACTTGGTCGACTGCATCGGCATCAACAAGGTTCAAGGCAAGCCGTTTTCGGTCACCGAATTGGTCGAACAAGTTAGCGAGCATCTTCCCGCCAACAGCACCGGCAAAAAGGCCGGCTGAATCCCGCATCATCGCAACGGTGCCCCACTTTCAAACTTCACCCTTTAAATTTCAAACTTGTTTCCATGTCATTGCCCGTTCTGAAGCCTGCTGATTTTGCGTCGGATCAAGATGTCCGTTGGTGCCCCGGTTGTGGCGATTATTCAATTCTCGCGCAGATGAAAAAAGTGCTGCCCGACTTGGGTGTGCCGCGTGAAAAGATCGTGTTCGTCAGCGGTATCGGCTGTAGTAGTCGCTTTCCGTACTACATGAATACTTACGGAATGCACAGCATCCACGGTCGTGCGCCGACCTTTGCGTGCGGGCTTATGTCGTCTCGCCCTGATTTGATGGTGTGGGTGATCACGGGCGATGGCGATGCCTTGTCGATTGGTGGCAACCACTTCATCCACGCGTTGCGCCGGAACTTGGACGTTAACATTGTGCTGTTCAATAACCGGATCTACGGTTTGACCAAGGGCCAATACAGCCCAACCAGTCTGGAAGGTCAGGTGACCAAGAGCACGCCGATGGGATCGATCGACCATCCGCTCAGTCCGCTTTCAGTCGCGTTGGCGGCCGAAGCAACCTTCGTCGCACGAAGCATCGACGCGCACGTGAAGCATTTGGGCGAAACGCTTAAACGAGCCGCCCAGCACAAAGGCACATCGCTGGTCGAAGTTTATCAAAACTGCAATGTCTTTAACGACGGTGCGATGGCTTACGCCCAGGAAAAGAAACAGCGCGATCAAAACGTCGTTGAACTTCAACACGGCAAGCCGTTGGTCTTCGATGGCGGCAAAAAAGGTGTCCGTTTGGTTGGTAATCATTTGGAAGTGGTCAATACCGCCGATGTGCCGCTGGATGATTTGCTGATTCACGATGAAAAAGATCCAAATCCGTCGATCCATATGATGCTGGCTCGAATGTCCTATCCAGTCATGCCGGAACCCATCGGCGTGCTGCGTGCAGTCGAGGGCATCCCAACCTATGACGATCAAATTAACGACCAAGTTGAATTGGCGAAAAAGCAAAAAGGTGAAGGCGACTTGGACGCGCTCTTCAACAGTGGCGACACCTGGGTTGTCGGCTAACGCGCCGAACGCAAGCTCGCTTTCGTTCAGCCAGTGGTGGATCTTGCAAAAGATCCCAGATGCTAATGGGCGATACAGATGCTAATGGGCGATACAGATGCTAAAGGGCGATACTAAGGGGCGATCATAGGGGATCGGTACCAAGGGGCGGTATCGAGGGTCGTTGATAAGATTCAAAACTAACCTTCAAGGAATATCATCATGGCACGTGGAAATACATTCGCAGACGCGACCAAGGCGATTGGCGATACCCCGATGATTCAGATCAATCGTCTGGTACCCGCAGGCGGTGCGACGGTTTTCGCCAAGTGCGAGTTCTTTCAGCCGCTCAACAGCATCAAAGATCGTATTGGTGCAGCGATGATCGAAGCGGGGGAACGCGACGGGAAAATCGTTGAAGGAACGCATGTGATTGAACCCACCAGCGGCAATACCGGCATCGCACTTGCATTTGTCTGTGCGGCGAAGGGTTATCAGCTTACTTTGACGATGCCTGAATCAATGTCAGTCGAACGTCGGGCGTTGCTGCGTGCGATGGGCGCAAACTTGGTTTTGACGCCCGCGGGCGATGGAATGAAGGGAGCGATTAATCGAGCCGCTGAACTGGTGGCAAATACACCCAATTCGTTCATGCCTCAACAGTTTGAAAACCCTGCTAACCCCGCGATCCACGAAGCTACCACTGGCCCAGAAATCTGGGAAGACAGTGGTCACAACATCGATGCGATTGTCGCCGGTGTGGGAACCGGTGGAACAATCACCGGTGTCGCAAAATTCATGAAGTCCAAAAATCCAAACTTCAAAGCCTTTGCGGTCGAACCCAAGCATTCGCCCGTCATCAGCGGCGGTGATCCTGGTAAACACCGAATCCAGGGCATCGGTGCAGGGTTCATTCCCAAAAACCTGGATGTATCTTTGATCGATGAAGTCGTCCAAGTCGATGATGAAGACGCGTTCGAGTGGGGCCGACGACTGGCAAAAGAAGAAGGCATCGTCGGTGGCATCAGCAGCGGTGCAAACATGTGGGCGTCCGCCCAAGTGGCAGCCCGTCCCGACATGAAAGGCAAACGCATCGTCACGATCATGTGCAGCCTCGGTGAACGCTACCTCAGCACTCCATTGTTCGGTGATCTAGGCCTGTAATGGTGATTCAGGCGAAGGCCGAAACGGTTTAGGCCAAAACGGTTTAGGCCAAAATGGTTTAGGCTGGAACACAGGGGAAGTCAGCTTTTCAAGCTGCGTGACAATGGCGAACACTCCAAAGTGAAAAAGTGATTTGTCCTGGCCGGAACAAACGCAGCAAAGTTCTGGCAATTGAATCTTAAGATTGTCGAATGAAATACATTCCCGCGGTGAACCACCCAACCATGGCGATCCCGATCGAAGCCATCCACCACCATGGTCGATAGCTAAATCGAATCTCCCATCGGCCAGGCGGAACAACGGTGCCTTGTTTTAGCAAATCAACCTGACCGACTTGTGACGTCTTCCACGATGCTCCCTCTGTTTCCATCGATCGCCGCTCTGCGATCCAATGGCTGTCTTGGAATATAGGACGAACCAACAAGACTGGCTGGTCGGTGTCGATTTCCACCAGCATACGTTCGGGTGATTCATCTTTTACGACCCAGGTCGCATGATGCTGGATTCTCGCCTTGGCGCGGTTTTTGTCGCCGCGGATGGGGTCGGGCAAGTCGGTTAAAGCGTGGGCTTCAGCGACTTTGCCACCAGCGATGTCTTTGATGCGTTGGTGAAAGTCAGTCTCAGCGGTACGCTGCGTCCAGTTCGATAGGACTTCCACTGCTTCAGGATTCTGCACCGTCGGTCGCCACAATAGTCGTCCGTTTGATTGAATCACTGCATGATCGATCGCCAACCATTGCTGGATTGAATTCCAATTGACGGTCTCTTTGTTAGCTAGAAGCTTGTTGATTGATCTCCAGAACAATGCATGGTTACCGCTGCGGATCGAAACAAAATTGTTGACCACTGAATGATCACTCATCAGGTGCCATCGTCCGAAAAGACCGGCGCGTTGTTGTGCTTCGACTTGAAGCATCCGGTCCTCGCTTGATTCGTTTTTCCAGTGATCCGGCCACGTGGAAGTCGTTTGCATTTTCAGCAATCGTTTGGGCGACTGCACCTCGTCGTCAACGAGGCCCTGAATCATTCGCTGTTCAGCATCGATTGAGACGGTTTGAAGCTGATTCGACGCCGACCAACTGAGTTCGATCACCAACAAAAAGATGATGAACCCCATCATCCAGTTGTGATTGAAAGATTTCAACTTCCAAAACGCGACCATGTACAGCATCAAGCACGCGAATGAGATTGCCAGTGAAAGCAAAATCGCATCTCTCGCACCGGCTAGATCAAGAGGCCCCCAGAATTTATCCGTGCGAATCGATCCTAGGTCCACCGGAAACCAGTAAACGAAAACCACTGCAAGTGATAACAGGATTGCGGTAAGTCCAAAGGCTTTGGTTGCTCTGGTGAATGCTCGGTCATCAATCCAGCCCGAGAAAGCGATTGACAAACCAATCGCCAGGAACGGTAACCACTTCGCTGGATATCTCAGCGTGCCGTAACCTGGGAAGTATTCGTGCAGCCAGCCATAGACCGCGAATTGCCCCGCCGCTGTCACGACTGCTGTCGCCGTCAAGGCTGCTAATACTGAAATCAGCAACCAAACATCGTGACAAGTTCGACGCCATCGCAACAGTCGATCTAGGATCATCACCGCAGGCAACAAGCCCATGAAGAGCGTCGGTGTCCACAATTGCCCGTCGTTGGCAATCAACGCACTGATCCGCTGATTGATGGGAAACAAGGTTCCAAACAAATTCGGCGTGAACAACTCGGCAAAATGCCAAGGAGCAACGCTGTATTGCATCGCCTCGTTTTTGCTGATTCCCAAGGTCGCTCGGTCGCTTTGTCCGGCCCACGAAATCGTAGCAGCGATTTGTGGGGCCGCCATTGCAGCGGCAAGCCCAAACGACACGATCAGTATCCCCAATTCCCGACGGTGCGTTTTGCGAAATGCGACTTGAAAACCGGTCACTAACCCGCACAACATCGCAACATGAAGCGCCGTTTGTGGATCACCCGCCAGCACCATCATCGATAACGCAAGCGAGGACAAAGCAATTCGTCGCCGGGCACTTGTATTGCCCGCAGTGATCAGCATCGATAGCGCGAGCGGCAGCCAGGCTGCGCCGACCAAGAACGGTGGATTGCAATACAGAAAAAAAACGCAGCCCGACAACGGATACGTCAGTCCCGCCACCAAGCGTCCTGATCGCCCGCAACCTATGCGGGCCGCTGCAACCCGAGCAAGCGACGAAGCCAGAATCAGGTGCAGAACAACGTACCAAGCAATTTGACGTTCCGCCGACATCGGAAGGTGACCGATCGCATAGCGGACCGGGTACAAAACGGCAGTGGTCGTTTCGCCAAGCAGCGGCATCCCGGTTTGGCAACGAGAATTCCATAGCGGAATCCACTGCTGTGAAGTTCGCTCGGAAATGTGGTGATAGAGAGGCGTGTAAAAATGGCTGACGTCACGAAACGCCAATCGGTCACGTCCTAGTAGTGTCGAACTGAATAACAGCAGCAACAACAACGGTGCGACAAAGGCGTCAAATAAGTATTGGTCACCTGCCCCATACCGAGTCCACTTGGGAATCAGCCTCAATTCATTATGGTCGTGAACAGTGTCGCCCGGCTCTCCGAGCCGGTAGCGTTCCGCCTGACTGGTTTCTGTGCTGGCGCTATCGGTTCGGAGAACCGAGCGACATTGGAACAAGCGGCGTTTGGTTTGTCTGGTTCCTGTGCTGGCGGTATCGGTTCGGAGAACCGAGCGACATTGGAACAAGCAGCGTTTGAGGTTCCAGCGATTCTTACTGGACGGCCGGGGGCGCGGTGACAACTCCGACGCGGGACTGAGTTCGCAGGCTGTCGGCGCGTTCAATCAGATTCTCGGTCGGCTCTAAAGTTTTCGGAACAAGCTCCACGTCGATAATTCGTTCGTCACGAATTTCGCCGGGCCAGAGAGTTTCCGCGACAAAATCAATGCCAGGAATTTGGTACCACGGTGCTCGGATTTTCTTGCGGATGGTTTCCGTGCGGTATCCGTCTTTTTCGATCCGAAACTCTCGGGTTCCATAGTAGACGAAACTTGTCGCTGCGGGGCTGGTGCCGACCACTTGGTTGTCCACTGAAACGGTCGCACCGGGCGGGCTGGTCCGAACCGTCATTCGGCGACGGACGCAGCCCATCGACAATAATGCGATTCCAGCGTACATCCCGGCATACATCGCCGTATGAATTAACCGGCCGGCAGCACGATTCGGATTGTCTCGCGACACAAAAAACCTGCGAAAAGATCGGATGGACACAACGAAACCCTGCTGTAACACCTTTTCGATACAGCCGACTACCCCGTTTTTTGTGTAGGACAATTGCCTGCCAGCGACAAACGTCCGATGGCCGTCCAGAAAATCTGCATCACTCTTTGGCAGTCAATTGGGACAATTGACCTACAGAGGTCTAGCTAGCAAAGCCTTTTTGGTAATTCATCTTGATCGCAGCTTGGCGTTGGCTGTATAGAAAAACCAATCATGGCACAGCCGCGCCTTACGGGCGAGCAAAAACATTATCGAGACAGAATCATGCAATTGGGCGAAATCGCAGAACTGGTATCCGGAGAACTGCTGCTTGGCGATTCTTCTGGCAACGCGGCAGCGGATTGCTGCGGTGCGAATGTTCCCGACGAAGCACTTGAAAACGAGATCACCATGATCGACGATGCACGTAAGGCGTCATCGTTGGTCGATTGCAAGGCCATCGCGGTCATCACCGCCGAAGCGGTTCAATTGCCTCGCGACGATATGGCTCAGATTGTTGTCAAGAACATTCATGAAGCTTTCGCCGCCATCGTCAGCGTGTTTCGGCCACCTTGCTTGACCAAAGTTCCGTTTGTTGGTGTTGATCCCACCGCGACAGTCGCGCGATCCGCAATGGTGCATCCATCGGCGGTGATTTCTGCGGACGTCACCGTTGGTGAAAGAACTTGTATCATGCCTGGTGTTGTCGTGATGCCGGGGGCAACCATTGGCGACGACTGCGTCTTGCATGCGGGCGTCACGATCTATGAACATACTCAAATTGCAGACCGCGTCATCATCCATGCTTCGTCCGTCATCGGCGCTCATGGGTTTGGTTACCGACAAGAAAACGGGCGTCATGTTCTGACGGCACAACTTGGATTTGTAGCGATCGAATCGGATGTCGAAATTGGTGCCAGCGTCACGATTGATCGTGGCACCTACGGGTCAACTCGCGTAGGCGAAGGAACCAAGATCGATAACCAAGTCATGATCGCTCATAATTGTCAAATTGGAAAACACAATTTGATTTGCAGCCAGGTTGGAATCGCTGGCAGTTGCCACACCGGCGACTACGTGATTTTGGCGGGGCAGGTTGGGTTGAAAGACCACGTGACGCTTGGCGATCAAACAATTGTCGGTGCGCAATCCGGCGTCATGGAAGATTTAGAAGGTAGGAACGTGTACCTGGGTTCGCCCGCGACGACTCAGCGAGACCAAATGCAAATCATGGCGGTCGAACGACGTCTTCCCGAAATGCGTCGCGAACTGAAAAAGCTGACACGTAAAGTTGCTGCGTTGACTGACCAGATCAATGAGGGGACATCGCAGCTTAGCAAACACCAACCCTGCCAAGACGACGATCGCAGCGCTGCATGAATAAGGCAAAAGGTTATTGGCCGCAGCGTGCTACGGCTGTCTTGAATCACCGTCGGCTCGCAACCGATTTGCCACCGATTGGCTTGGTCGCCGGTTGGGGGCAATTCCCGGTCGAAGTCGCTCAAACGTTGGTCCGATCCGGTCGGCGTGTCGCCTGCGTTGCGATTCGTGGTCACGCCAGCAGCGAGTTGGAATCGATCTGTGACCATGTTCTTTGGTTGGGCGTGGGCAAGCTTGGCGGGCACATCAAGTACTTTCGTCGCAGCGGTGCCGCCGAGGTGACGATGGCTGGCAAGCTGTTTAAGGCCGAAATCCTATACAACGGTTCGGTATGGCTTCGTCACTTCCCCGACCTTACCTGCTTGCGAACCTTCGGTCCGCACCTTTTTGGTCGTCGCCGTGATGCACGCGATGACAGTTTGTTGATGGCGGTTGTAAACGCTTACGATCGCGTTGGAATTCAAATCAAACCCGCCACCGACTTGGCACCGGAGCTTCTCGTGAAACGTACTCAATTGACGGGCACTGCAATCGGCCCTGCATTGCAGTCTGACATTCAAGCGGGTTGGCAGATCGCCAAACAGATGGGCGGCATGGATATCGGGCAAACCATCACGATCAAAGATGGCACGGTTTTGGCCGTCGAAGCGATCGAGGGAACCGATGCTTGCATCGAGCGAACGGGTGATCTGTGTCGCAAAGGTGGATGGACGATGGTCAAGGTCAGCAAGCCGGAACAAGACATGCGGTTTGATGTCCCCACGATCGGTCCGCAAACGATTCAACGGGTGCGCGACAGTGGCGGGAAAGCAATTGTCGTCGAAGCAGAGAAAACCATTATCGTTGATCGCGAGGAAACGCTCCGCGCCGCAAAAGCTGCCGGGATCACTTTGGTAGCTGTTGATGATGAATCGATTAGGCTTGCGGCCGAATCCGACCAAGTTCGCAAGGCAGCATGAATTCCGGAGTCTCGGCTACAGAGATCTTCCTAATTCCAGCTAAAGAAAGTTGCCGCTTGGTGCAGGGCAAATTAGTTTTTTTAATTTGGGATATCGTCCGTAAGTAGCGATCGCCGCGTAGGCGTTCGGTTTTCCCGCAATGGCCGAAGCTCTACGCGAGCTTCGCTACGGCGACACGGTCTCTAGCTTGAAAATGTGATTGGCCCTGCTGTTTGACCGCCACTTGTGCAAGCGACGTTGCATAGAGGCTATACTTCACCGGTTGACGGCAAACACTCCGAGCCCTTTTTCCTGTAGCCTTCCCCTTGTCAATTGATCCGAACATTCTGGTCACGACTCGACCACCAGCAAAGCTGAATTTCTTTCTGGAACTCCTTCGCCGTCGCGAAGATGGTTACCATGACATCGACACGGTGATGGCTGCGATCGATTGGTGTGATCGATTGAGTGTTCGACGAACGCGCGAACCTAAAATTCAATTGCATTGTGATTGGTCGCCGTCACGTGCTTCGATGGCGACACGGCTGGGCTTGCAGGATTCGGTGGCTCCGTTGTTGGATGTTCCGACCGGGGAAACAAACTTGGTGTATCGGGCGCTCGATCAATTTTCGCAGCGGTTTTCAATCGAAGGTGGCTTTGAATGTTGGCTCGAAAAGCAGATTCCTGCTGGTGCTGGGATGGGTGGTGCCAGCAGCAATGCAGCGTCCGCTTTGATGTGCGCGGCAACGCTCTGTTGTGTTGATTCGCAGTCATCATTGATTTACGAAATCGCTTCGGAAATCGGCAGCGACGTACCATTTTTTCTCGGTGCAATGAATTCTAAGGCAATGAATTCTAACGCAACGGGCTCACATGCAACGGGCTCACACTCGACGGGACAAAACACCAGTGGTGATCCTGGTAGACCGACGTGTTTTGCGGCTCGAGCACAAGGTCGAGGGACTGAGATTACTCCCGTATCCATTGGATTTCGCCCGCATCTTGTTGCTGCGTTTCCAGGTGTAAGCCTGTCGACGGCGAAGGTTTACGCAGAATGTGAAGTCCCGGACTCTCCCACCGGTGCCGAAGGTTTTCTAAATGCATGGAAACAAGGGAATCAGCGTGCTTTCCAGTCGCGTAAAATGAATCGATTAGCCGAGCCAGCGAGAAAACTTAGTCCTCAAATCGACGAAATGATGGATTCCATGTGGCGGTCAGGTGCCAGAACGTGTCAATTGACGGGTAGTGGGTCCGCTTGTTTTGCGATTGTCGGGTCCGCTAGAGAAGCACAGTCGATGGCGAAACGGTTACAAGCGAAGAAACGCTTTGACTTGCGTCACGGGATTGGCACCCACACCCCCGCTAACGCGATGGGTGGTTCCCATGTTTTAGCAAGGGCGACAACGATCAGGAGCGTTCCCGCTCCGTTGCAGGTTCGACGAATTTGATGGTATGAAGATTGACTTCGATGTTTAGGTTCGATGTTTAAATTTGATGGTTATGGAGAGTCGGTCCATGGAAATCACTGAGATTCGCATCAAACTGATGGAAGGTTCGGAAGATCGCCTTCGGGCTTTTTGTTCGATCACCATTGATAACGCTTTCGTCGTTCGTGATCTAAAAATAATCGATGGTACCAACGGCCCGTTCGTCGCGATGCCTAGCCGAAAGCTGACAGGGCATTGTCGTAAATGCAATCACAAGAATCATCTTCGTGCGTGCTTTTGTAATCATTGCGGGGCCAAACAGTCCGGTGACGGCGAGAACAATTATGATTCGCCACAAAAGCTCTATGCTGACGTAGCCCATCCGATCAACAGCGAGTGTCGGGAAATGATTCAAGGGGCTGTCTTGGAAGGCTTCGAAGCTGAACTGGCCCGCGCTGCACAACCGAATTATCGCTCGCGTTATGACGACGATTTTGGTGATAGTGAAACCGCTGATCCAACCGTGGTCAGTAAGGATGATCGCAAGACAGAACGACCATCTGAATCGCCCAATGTGCCGGCTCCCTCTGCGGCGAAAAAAGAAGGCGGGCCGCCGCGTCCGCATTTTCTGGATGGTCCCTCGGGACCGTCGCGTCAATCAGTTGGTAGGGAAACTGATGGAGACGACGGGAGTTTTGGCGCGGGCATTTTTTAGGTGCAACTATTTTTCATTGCATGAGCTTTGTTTATTGGGCCAACGTCTGATCGCTTGTCACTTTCTACATGACGCAGCCATTTAATCCTTCCGAAGAAATTCCTGAGGACGTCCCCGAAACGTCGGCGTCTTCCAAAGCACGGGGAACTCCCCCGGCGGCCTTGTCCGGTGCATCGGTTGGGCGGTTAAGTCTTTATTACCGTGAACTGCATCGATTGCGGGATTCTGATTCAGACAATGTAAACAGCCAGGAACTTGGCAGGTTGGTGGATGTTTCGCCCGCTGTGGTGCGTCGTGACCTTAGTGCCCTAGGCACGATTGGACGTCGCGGTGTTGGCTATGCCGTTGAAACATTGATCGAATCAATTGGCCAAGTTTTGGGAAGCGGGAAAAAGTGGAAAGTCGTGCTAGTCGGTGTGGGATCCTTGGGCGATGCGCTTTTGCGGTATCGGGGTTTCGAGCGACTGGGGTTCCGTTTAACGGCAGCCTACGACAGTGACCCGACCAAGATCGGCACCCGCGTCGCCGACGTTCCGATCCACTGTTCGGAAACAATGGAGCAATCGTTGCGGTCAGAACGCCCCGAACTGGCAATTCTGGCCGTGCCCGCAGAAAATGCGATTGAAATCGCGTCCACCTTGGTTCAGTGCCAAATTCACGGCATTTTGAACTTTGCGCCGACCACGTTAAAATTGCCCTGTAACGTCGCCGTTGTGAATGTCGACTTAGCGAGTGAATTACAGAGATTGGTCTTCGCCGTGCAAACCCGGCATCAAAAAACTTGAAAATTGCTGTCGCAACCGATAACGGACGCGATTCTGCCCTCGTAATCGTTGCAAAAAGCGGGTCAGGCGATCAAATTTGGTCGAACCTAAAAGAACCTGCAAATGTCCTCTTTAGAGCAAACAAACTACATGCTAAACTCCGTAAAGACGGACGAGAGCGTCAAGCAATCGCCCAGCTACTACCCTATGGTGTAATTGGCAACACATCTGATTTTGGTTCAGACATTCTAGGTTCAAGTCCTAGTAGGGTAGCTTAACGGCAGGTCATCGAAAGCCGATGCGAGACAACCCCAGTTATTTACGGGGTTTTCTTCCATCGGCTTTTATCGTGTCTCGGGATTTCCGCCCTGTCGTTTGCGTGCCCTTTTGGGGCAACTGGTGGTTGGGTCGCTATCCCGATGATCTTGGCACCCTCGATAACGGCTCGTCGCAACGGTCCTGAGCCGTCTGTCGACCGAGGTGTGATAGCCGTCTTTGCGTTTCGGTTTTTTGAATCCGAGTTCTTTTCGCAAAGCGCCGTCATTCGCGGAGCCTTCACCACCGTTGCGAATGTGGTTAACGACGATCCAATCCTTCGCATCAAGCGAACTTCCTGCGTTCTCACAAGCAGCCTTCATCGTCGTCAAATCAATTTGCTTGGTGCGTTTCTTATTGTCAGCCACCAACTTGGCTTCCGCGATGATACGGACAATCCATCTGGGGTTCGTGCCAGGGAAAATCAGTTTTTCAAGCTGGGCAAACTCATTCGGCTCTCGGAGCCGACAACGCTATCGGCTCGGAAAGTCGAGCGACAATGGGAACATTCCAAAGTGAAAAAGTGACTGGCTCTGGGGGCCGTGCCCGATGCCAACGCTATCGCGAGGAAAGCGTCTTGGGTAATGAATCTATTCGCACCGACTTTTACGAATGGTTCTTGTTGACGGCGGAAGAGATGATCAAATTCTTCGGCGGTCTCTCCACTGATGCGATGCAGAGTGCCCGCCAAGGTTGGATGGGCGGACGCAATTTTTATCGACAGGTAGATCCGGTGCAAGGCGGTGTTATCGTTGTGGCATCAAGATCTTGTGTCAGGCTACAACTTCGTGATCTTCGGTAGCGGAAGTCGCCAAGACTTTCGGCTGCGATCCATCGGCTGCTGTACACCGAAAGTCTTGGCAACGTTCGCTACGTTGCAGCGCGGAAGCCCTTTGATTGACAAACTCAGAGCCTTTACTGCGCTCATTGCCGGTGTCGTTTACCAACTGCCATGAACGATCGCATCTTGTTCGCTGACAAAAAAATGAAAGTTTTCGAGCATTGGGTTGACCAGCACCCCCCGCTTACTGTAGCGTATGTGCACGCATTAGCAGCTTAGTGGTGCTGCTG
>CAYVAN010000024.1:25934-29374 GCA_964449225.1 uncultured Rhodopirellula sp. | reverse complement strand
GGATGAAATCGCCGCCTAATTCAATTTCTTAGAACACAACAATTGACAATATCTCCAGTCCGCCGGTACCGCCAGTGAAACCAAAGTACGCGTTTTGGCCGACGAAACTTTCTAAGTCGATCGTTGTTTTGGCGAGTGCCAATTCCGGCTTGGTGGCTGATTCGGATAGATACACCGATAATGAATCGCTAACGCCGTTGTAATCCACCCACGCATAGAGTCTGACGCCTGAATTTAGGTCAATGCTTGGTGAGGTCGTTTCAATCGCATTACTGGTATTTCCTTGAAGGATGGAAACATGGTTTTCGTTGGGGTCATAGGTACCGTTTTGATAGGTATCAAATTCTATCGCGATGGAATTAGCGATGCCGTCGTACCCCAGCGAGCCACCGCTTGATCCAATCGCCGACGCGCCAGCCGGGTCGGCTTGAACCGTAAAGGTCAAACCATCGGCTCCGTCTGTTCCGCCAGCAAATTCAAAACTAAACGCAGCCTGAAAAGAAGCATCTTCTTCAAGCGTTAACGTCGAGTCGAAGAAGACTGAACCAGCCTGGTTGTCTGAGTCAGGTGTCAATTCAAGCAGACTGCCCAGCTGTTGAGCTGAGCCATTGAATTCCAATCCGGCGACGGATGAAAAATCGTTGTACTGGGGCAACGCGATTTCATCATCAATGATGGTGACCGTTGCCGTTCGCGGAACAAGTAATGTTCCCCCACCGCCGACGTTATTAATCGTAACATTGAAAACCTCAGTCGATTCAACATCGCTATCGTTCAAGATGGGGATCACGATGCTTTGTTCAGTAACGCCATCGGCAAAAGTTAAAGTTCCATTTTGAAACGTATAGTCTTCGCCCGCGATCGCGCTGGATGCAACCGTTGCATAGTCAACTGTGACCGTGCCATCGCTTCCCCCGCTGCGTAGAACTCGCACTTCCGCGTTCCCTGCATCTTCATCGATCGTGATGTTGCTGGTTTCTAAAGCGATCGTGCCAGGTTGGCTGGTGGTTGTATCGCCATACTGAAAGTAGCCGTTGACGTGCAGCACTTCGCTTTGCTCGAATCCTGGATTCACATCGCCATCACGCCACGTTCCAGTCGAAAAGACAATCGGAGCTTCGGTTTGATAAGTGACACCATCTAAGACGATTCGGTCGACATGTAGATTTCGATCGACCTCGCCTTCGTTCGTAAACAGGTCGTTGGTGAAGTGAATTTGCACGTCGTTGATATCGACCGTTGATTCAGCAGTAAAGTCGTAACGCACAAACTGTCGATCGTCTGCGTCCCCACCAATGTTGGTCCAAGTGGTTATCTGGTTACCATCGATCCAAAGTTCCATGGTTTCGCTGTTTTCGTTTCCTGCGGCAAAGATCGAAATTTCGCTGCCATTGTTTTGCGAAGATTCCGCGAACTGGAAATAGCCATTGGCATGAAGCGTTTCAGATTCTTTAAAGCCGGGCGTGATCGCGCCGTCTTGCCAAGTTCCCGTTGAGAAGACGCTGATGTCCTCGGTTTGAAAAACGTCGCCGTTAACAGTGATTGAATCGACATGTAAGTTGCGATCGATTCCTTGTGCGGGCTGGTAGCGATCGTTGCTAAAAACGATTCGTACACGGTCGGCAGTCACTCCCTCGCCGCCATCGTAGGTGAATGTCTGAAATTGCCGATCGCCGACATCTCCGCCTACGTTGTTCCAAGTCTGGACTGTTGTTCCATCAATTTGCAATTGCATTTGTTCATCGCCTTCGCTGCCAGCGGCGCGGACGGTGATTGGTAAAGCAACCGAGACGGAAGCCAACGAAGCAGCGCTGGCGATCAAGTCCGATTCAATCAGTCCCGTCGACGATTCCAAGATCCAATTACCGCCCTGATCAAAAGAACCGGTTCTGTCGATGGACCCGGCGACGTCCGCGCCGGTCAGCAAGGCAAGCGATCGCAGGAGTTGCTGACCTTCTTTGCCAGCGGCAACGTCGCATCCGTAGATCAAGATGTCTGCATCGGGCGTCAAAGAGCTACGCCAACCGTTGAGTTCTTGTCCGCGGCTTGCTAGGTAATCGACGTCAATTTTTTGACCAGCCAGTTGCAGTTCACCTGACTGTCCGTGCGAGATCAGGTGGATGGACTTTACCGATGGGTGTTTACCGATCGCCCGGCTAATTTGATCGATTGGATCTGAATCCGCCTCAATCAGAATCACCTCTGCGTTCTGATCGACGATCGAACCCAGATTGCTGCTTCGTTGGACATCCATATCGATGAACACCAACTCGGCCGCATTGTTGACTCCGCAGTCTTGGTGGATCAACGATTCAAGTGAAGTGTTCGCGGGATGGCCGAGGCTGGTGGGGGAGGCTGTGCAAGGCAAGTCGCCTGCTAGCATCAGTCGCTCTTCCAACGGCTCAGTCGTCCATGCTGCCCTGCGCCCCGGCTTGCTTGATATCTTGATACAGTCTGATTGACTCCGGGCGGGCGCAACCGAGCGTTTAAGTCGGTTCATGAAGCGATGGATCAGCGGATTTTCGTTCTTTAAATTCATCATGACGCACAACTGTTCTGGAAGTTCGGTTCTTGTTGTCAAATCACAGCGAACACCAGTTTAGGTAAGAGGGGTGGCCTGGGTGGCTTCCGGGAGGGGATTTTGCTCTTTCTTTGCGATCGACTGGCTGGCGTTTGCTCTTAGAAGTGCCGTCCAGCTCTCGATTGAATCCCTGTTGGCTGGCTAACCGCTCAGTTTCCATATCTTTTTGGAAAATTTCCAACGGCCAGCATTTGACCTAAAATGCTTGTAATTCCTTTGCTTTTGCACGATCGAGGATCTAACGCCGCTTTTCGATTCAGCAAAAATTTACCCCCATCATTGTTTTCCTTCTTCGAATCCGTGCTCAATGCGGTAGGCTATGCGAATACCGCAGAATCTCTTGCTCACAATGTTTGTGGGTGGAGCTGCAAGACACTTTTTGGGAATGATGAGATGGCAGAAGGTACGATCAAACGAGTCACCGACAAGGGTTTCGGCTTCATTGACACAGGAAGCGAAAAGGACTTGTTTTTTCATTCGTCCAATCTTGAAGGCGTCCAATTCGACGATCTTCGAGAAGGACAACGAGTAACTTACAGCGAAGGCCGAGGCCCCAAGGGTCCTTGTGCAGAAAACGTTCAGCTTGCTGAGTAAGCGATATCGCTGACGGATAGGATGGAATCAGTGGACGGGGGTTAAACCGTTCAATCGCCTTTTTAAGCGATGAAGTAGGCTTCGGCTTGAGAAATCAAGTTTGAGCCGCACCCCCAGTCCTTTTTTCTTTGCTCCACTGCTAGAGCTTTTTTTGGTCACGCTTTGACCAGATGACAGCTACTAAGCCCAAAACAATTCCGAAAATGGTCTAGAGCATTTTCAAGTTTGCGAGCAAATGTAGGCCGGAACAAGCGAAGCGCAGTTC
>CAYVAN010000024.1:13098-25924 GCA_964449225.1 uncultured Rhodopirellula sp. | reverse complement strand
GTGTGGAATTGCCTGAACTGCGCTTCGCTTGTTCCGGCCTACATCAATTCTCAAAATGGTGCAGTATGCAGGGTCTTATTTGAGGTGCGGGGATCTTTAAAAGGATCCACTACGGTCACCCTAAATCTTGATCATATCGACCGCTAAGACGATGTCGCCTTTTCCTGCATTCGCTCGCGTAGCTCTTTGCAGGCATCCGCAGGGTTACTGCATAAAGAGCAGCTTGTGCTGCCGTCTTCGGATTGTTGACTAGCGATCCCGCCGCAAGATCCGCTGATCTTTTTGCCACTAAAGATGACGCCAACGGCCATGGCAAACAATAGAACAGCAAAGGCAACGAACGTAATCGCCAAGACGACCAAGGGTTGGTTTTCGGCGGAAGCGTTCGCTGCGACTGCCTCCATCGGCCGTGAATATGCCTCAAATGGACCTGTCCCCATTCGCCAGAAACCGTCTTCGCCACGACTGACCAGCAATGCCGAGACGCCTTCCCGGGTGGCGATTTCAAGACCTTTGTCCTCGCCGAGGACGTTAATCGCGGTCGCCCAGGCATCGGATTTCATGCAGCGATCGCTTACGATCGACACCGATGCCAAGTCATGTTCGATCGGGCGGCCGGACCTTGGATCGATGGTGTGGGAATATCGCTTTCCGTCGATTTCAAAGTAGTTGCGGTAATCGCCGGAGGTTGCCATTGCCTGGTCAGTGAGCTCGTAAGCAATATCGAACTGATCGGCTGCTGCATCTGGAACCTGGATCCCGACTTTCCAGGCCTGATTGCCCTTCATGCCAACCGTCCGAACCTCACCACCTATTTCGACAAAAACATTGGTGAGTCCGAGTTGACCTAGCTTATCGACGACCCGGTCGACGCCATGGCCTTTCGCGATCGCGGAAAGATCGATTTGCAGACCGGGAATCGACTTTTTGATCGCAGGGGGATCAAGGCGGACCGACAATTTTTCGTAGCCAATCATCGACTTAAGTTCGCGAATCTTTTCATCGGTTGGGATTGAGTCAGATCTTTCAGTGGGCCCGAAGTTCCAAGCATTCACCAGGGTGCCCACCGTGACGTCAAATGCACCACCGGTCAGCGTTGCGACTTCCTGCGCGTACGCAACAACTTCCGCGAACGATTGGCTCACTTGGAACCAATCGGTTGAAGTCGAATTATTAAACTGCGAAATCTGAGACGACTTCAGGTATGTGGACATCTCGTCGTTAACGCGGCGCAATTCGCCGTCGACTTCGACGCGCAGCGCATCGTAATCCAGCGCCGAATCATCTTCGGCGTAGACTTTTACCGAGTAGCTGGTTCCCATCGTGCTGCCGGACCAACCAGTAACACCACCAGCATCGGCCTTGTCTACGAAAGACAAGCAAATCAACATGCCCAACGGAAACGCCAATAGCCATGCGTTTCGACGGGGCGGGTGAATCATGAGCAATGTAAGTCGCGGAGCGATGACAGATAGGAAAAGTGAAAGTAGGCCCAATGGAGCCAAGGCGACATCGGGCAACGCCAATCTCTACACATGCCAGATGTCGTCTAATGGTGCGTCAGCAGTAAATACTTGGGTCCGAAAACCGGAGAGCTTGCGCCCTGCCGCTAATTTATTAGTGGAACGGCGCGAGCCGTCCGGTGTCGATCCTAGTGTTTGGCTTTGACGCACCACTAGGCTCCACTTGGCCTGCGTCTAATGACCCACGCCTTCCTAGCCGCCAAAGTCATCAAACGCAATGTTTTCTGGTTCAACACCCAAGTCATCCAACATCTTGAAGACCGCTTGGTTCATCATCGGCGGGCCACAAATGTAGTACTCGATGTCTTCAGGAGCGGGGTGCTTGCTGAGGTAGTTTTCAAGCAAGACTTGGTGGATGAATCCACGGTAGCCGTCCCAGTTGTCTTCTGGCAGCGGTTCCGACAGAGCCACATTCATCTTGAAGTTCGGAAAGTCACGCTCAATTTGTTCGAATTGATCCATGTAGAACAATTCTCGCTTACTTCGACCACCGTACCAGTAAGAAACCTTACGGTCAGTCTTTTGTTCTTTGAACAATTCAAAGATGTGACTGCGAAGCGGAGCCATCCCAGCACCGCCACCGATGTAAACCATTTCCGCCTGCGAATCCTTAATAAAGAATTCACCGTAAGGCCCGCTGATGGTTGCCTTGTCACCTGGTTTCAGGCTAAAGATCCAGCTGCTCATTTGGCCGGGCGGGGTTCCCTCGGGAGCCCGAGGTGGAGGCGAGGCGACGCGAATGTTCAGCATGATAATGCCTTTTTCGCCCGGATAGTTTGCCATCGAATAAGCACGGATGACGGGTTCGTCAACTTTCGAGACGTAACGCCAGATATCAAACTTATCCCAGTCTTCGTGGAATCGTTCGTCGATGTCAAAATCTTTGTACTTCACCACGTGTGGCGGCGCTTCGATTTGAATGTACCCACCAGGCCGGAAGTCCACCTCTTCGCCTTCAGGTAGCTTTAGCTTGAATTCCTTGATGAAGGTCGCAACGTTATCGTTGCTGATTACTTCACAATCCCATTTCTTGGTGTCGAAGGCTTCTGGTGGAACCTCGACGTCCATATCGGTTTTGACGGCGACTTGGCAGCTCAAGCGTTCACCTTCGGCAGCCTCTTTCTTGTTGATGTGACCCTTTTCCGTTTCAAGGATGTCACCGCCGCCTTCGTGAACTTTCACCTTGCATTGGGCACATGTACCACCACCGCCACAGGCGCTGCTGACAAAAACGCCAGCGTCAGCCAGGGCACTAAGTAGCTTGCCGCCGGCAGCAACTTCGACCTCTTTTTGGTTGTTGATCATGATTTTGACCGGACCAGTTGCGACCAACTGACTGCGGGCTCCCATGATGACCATGACCAATGCGATCACAACCAGCGTGAACATTAAAACGCCAAGGACGATTTCCATAGTGAAAGACTCTTCGTGGTGTTGTTTTTGTCGGTGAAAACTATCGTCTCGAGGTCGCAGAACCTTTCGTTCTAGCGGCCAGACTTGCTAAAGCTGGATTCCGCCAAAGGACATGAATGCTAAGGCCATCAAACCAACGGTAATGAACGTAATTCCTAAACCGCGAAGCGGTGGTGGCACGTCACTGTATTTCATTTTCTCGCGAATTCCCGCCAGCAAAATGAGAGCTAGGGCCCAGCCGACGCCGCAACCGAGGCCGTAGAAACAGGACTCGACAAAATCATAGCTGCGTTCTTGCATGAACAACGAACCGCCCAAGATCGCACAGTTGACGGTGATCAAAGGCAGGAAAATACCCAGCGCGTTGTAAAGCGGTGGGAAGAATTTATCGAGGACCATTTCCAAAATCTGAACCATCGCTGCAATCACGCCGATGAAGCTGATGAAAGCGAGAAACGACAAGTCGACGGTGGAGAAATTAACGGTTGTTTCGGGTATGAAACCATTCGCCCAGGTCATCGCACCCTTTTTCAGGATGTATTGATTGATGAGCTGGTTGGCGGGAATGGTGATGAATTCGATCACGATCACCGCAGCCCCAAGACCGAGTGCTGTCTTAACGTTTTTGCTGACAGCCAGGAACGTACACATGCCCAGGAAGAAGGCGAGTGCAAGGTTTTCAATGAAAACCGCGTTCAAGAAAATGCTGATGTAGTTTTCCATAATACTTTTACCTACGCGCTTTCGATTTGGTCAGTCTTGAATGCGCGGATGATCCAGATCAGCATGCCGATCAAGAAAAACGCACTTGGAGGCAACAGCATCAAGTTGTTTGGGTTGTACCAACCGCCATTGCGATCTAGCACCATCAGCTCAACACCGAAAAGCGAGCCGCTGCCAAAAAATTCGCGGAACGCAGCGACAAACATCAGCACCAATCCATAACCAAGCCCGTTTCCGATGCCGTCCAGGAAGCTGATGCCTGGTTTGTTCTTCATCGCAAATCCTTCTGCACGTCCCATCACGATACAGTTGGTGATAATCAGGCCGACAAACACCGACAATTGCTTGCTGATGTCATAGAAGTAGGCCTTGAGGACTTGGTCAACGACAATCACCATCGAAGCAATCACGGTCATCTGAACGATGATCCGAATGCTGCTGGGGATGAAGTGTCGAATCGCACTGACCGCGAGATTACTGAAACCGCAAACTGCGATCACAGCTAAGCTCATCACTAGCGATGTTTCCATCTTTGTTGTTACGGCCAACGCTGAACAGATTCCAAGAATCTGCAAAGCGATTGGGTTGTTGTCCACAAGTGGATCAATCAGGACATCCGTTGGTTTCTTAGCCATCGCTGTTTTCCGACTCCGTTATTTCTGATTTGAGTTGTTTCAGGAAAGGGCCGTAGGCATCGTCGCCCGCCCAGTAGCGGACCAGATTGGTTACACCGCGGCAGGTAATCGTTGCTCCTGACAATCCATCGACGGCGTACTGATTGTCCGGTGGTGCAGGCCCCTTGAAGACGTTTGCCGCAGGGTTGCCTTCTTCGTCATAGAGATGAACGCCGTCCCATTGTGCCTTCCAGCGTGGGTTATCGACTTCGCCACCAAGACCAGGTGTTTCCTTGTGCTGATAGAAGGTAATTCCCTGAATGGTTTTGAGGTCGCTTTTCAGCGCCAGATATCCATACAGCGTTCCCCAGAGGCCCTTACCGTAGATCGGTAGAACCACTTGTTGGATGGTGTCGTTGCCGGGGCGTTTGACAAAGAAAACCTTCATCGTTTCCGGTCGACGTTCTTCGCCTGGATCAAAGTCTGGTTCTGTGATCGCGACGCTGGTATCGGGATCCGACATCGCATCCATCAGTTTCCAAGTGTCCGGATTGACATCCGTATCGTAGGAGCCCGTTTCCAGGCTCACCATTTTCTCGCTCACCCAACCGTAGAGTTCCTTAATACGCTCGGGTTCAAGTTCCCCAGCGACTTTGCCGTATTCGCCAATGGCTAGACCGGCCGCGTCGAGGATGTTTTTTTGTTGATCCAACTTTTCGTTGGCTTCTTGGATTGGGCGTAATGCAACCGCTGCGGCGCTAACCGCAAGCGAGCAAACGACACACAGGACGGCCGCAGCCATCAGCGTGTAACCAAGTGAATCACGTTGTTGCATAGCGAGCGGCCCTCCGGCGAACATTCATTTGAACTACGAACCAATCAATCAATGGAGCAAACACGTTGCCGAACAGAACGGCCAACATGATGCCCTCGGGGTAAGCCGGATTCACAACGCGAATCAAAATTGTCATGAACCCAATCAGGAATCCGTAAAACCATTTACCTTTGTCGGTCATCGACGCACTAACAGGATCAGTCGCCATAAAGACAAGTCCGAACGCCAACCCGCCGATCACCAAATGCCAATGTGGCCCGACGCTAAACATTGCGTTTCCGCCTTCAGCACCGGACGTGTACGTTCCGACCATTAGGGCTGATGTTGCCACCGAGCCAAGGACAACGCCCGCCATGATTTTCCATGATCCAACGCCTGAGAAAATCAGAATTGCTGCGCCGACCAGACAAAGCAAAGCACTGGTTTCGCCAATGCAGCCTTGAACGGTGCCTAAGAACGCGTCCATCCAAGTGATGCTGTCGGTCCAGGTGGCCTGTTCAGCCATCCCGACACCCATTGTGTGTTGAATCGATCCCAATGTCGAAACAGCGTCCGAACCGTCTTCCGCCAAAGCAAGTTGCCCCAGTGCGGTGGCACCGCTGTAGCCGTCGACCGCGGTCCAAACCCGATCGCCACTGATTTGACCAGCATAAGCAAAGTACAAGAACGCTCGGCTTGTTAGTGCGACATTCAGGAAATTTCGCCCGGTACCACCGAACACTTCCTTCGCAACGATGACCCCAAAGGCGATCCCCAGCGCAACCTGCCAAAGCGGTATCGAAGCGGGCAAAGTCAGCGGGAAAAGAAGCCCCGTGACAAGGAAGCCTTCGTTGATTTCGTGGCCACGAAGGACACTGAAAACCATTTCAATGTGTCCACCGACGAACATGCAAACAATGTAGATCGGCAGGAAGAAAATCGCACCGAAAATGAAGTTTGCGACATGATTACCGGGGTCGTAACCGAATCCAAGCGACGTATAGATCGCATGGTGCCAATCCTGGTCCGGTGTCACGCCCGCGGCCAAGCCTTCGGCCATCGCAGAATTCGCCAAGTGACCAACGTTCCACATCCCGAATAAGGTCACTGGGATCAACGCCAGCACCACGGTGATCATCATCCGTTTCAGGTCGATCGCATCACGAACATGCGTCGCGCCGTGGGTGACTTCGCCCGGTGTGTAAAGGAAAGTATCCGTCGCTTCGTACACAGGATAAGCCGCTGATAGCGGTCCATCCTTGACGAAAAGTGGGTGGACTTTGTCCAGAAGGTTTCGCAGTGCTTTCATCTTTTATTTCCTCTAGCCTTCACGTTCAATGGTCGAAAGGCTCTCGCGAAGCAATGAGCTGTATTCGTACTTTCCGGGACACACAAAGGTGCAAAGCCCGAGATCTTCTTCTTCCAACTCAAGCACTCCAAGTGACTGAGCTTCATCGGTATCCCGGTAAATCAATGCCCTGAGCAATTGTGTCGGCAGAATGTCAAGCGGCATGACTTTCTCGTAAGTTCCCATGGGCACCATGGCGCGTTCGCTGCCATGCGTCGTTGTGGTCATTGGGAATTTTTTGCCGGGGGTTCCAGCGGACGCATAAATTCGGGTCAACGAATACTTATCAAATCCCGGCTTTTGCCAGCCAAGGAATTCTCTTTCATTGCCTTCGGCGACCGCAGAAATTTGCTGGTGGTACCGTCCCAAGTAGTCAACCGGTGAACGAGCCATGCGACCACACAAAACGCTTCCGCTAATTGGACGGATGTCCAAGTCGGTTTCGCATTCATTTTCCAAAAGTTCGGTCACGCTGGCACCGATACGGGTTTCCAGCAAGCGAGGCTGCTTAACAATGGGGCCTGCCAGTGAAACGACTCGGCGAACGTCTAGTTTGCCCGTTTGCAGGAAAGATCCGATCGCGCAAACGTCCTGGCAACCGATGTACCAAACAATTTTTCCAGGTCCGACCGGATCCAAAAAGTGAATATGAGTTCCGGGCAACCCGGCGGGGTGTGGACCGCCAAACGATTCGACCTCGACACCGTTGATTCCCGATCCGGGAATCTCTGCGTCAGGAGCCTTGCAGACAAAAACCTTGCCATCGGTCAATTGGGTCAACGCTTGAAGCCCCAGCTTAAACTGGTCCTTGCGTTGGGCGATGATGATTGCCGGATCGCCAGCAAGAGGATTGGTATCGATCGCTTGGACAAAAATTGAGCTGGGCGAAGTTCCTAATGCGGGGACTTTGCCGTAAGGGCGTGTCCGAAGAGCCGTCCACAATCCGCTGGCAACAAGCTTTTCGGCGAGCGTTTCGCGCCCGAGCGATTGCGGGTCAATGTCGGCAACCCCGTCAAACACGACACTGTCATCGCTTTGCGTATCGACATCGATCTCAATCGACTCGAACTTCCGCTTTGCACCGCGATTGACTTCGCGGATGGTTCCGGTTGCCGGTGCCGTGAAAACAACACCGGCATTCTTTTTGTCCTCGAAGATCGGCTGGCCCAATTGGACTCGATCGCCAGGGCCAACCAACATCGTCGGTTTCATCCCAATATAATCGTCGCCCAATAACGCGACGCGGGCAACGTGCCGAGCCGGTTCAATGTGTTGTTCGGGACTACCAGAAATAGGTAGGTCCAATCCCTGCTTGATCGTTGTCATCGATGAACGCTGCTCGTAAATCAAAATCGGAAGGTGAGATCTCTCCGGCGACACGCCAACTCGGTGCATCCCGTCCGGCATCCGAGGACTGTTTGTGAAGTTTTTCACAAACTCGATCCCAGATAAAGCCCAACACACTTGTCGGACTTAGGGCGGGTTGGGTTCTGTCGAATTTACGTTTTGGCAGTCAAAAAAACCGACTGCGAACGGTCGATGCGAAGCGATTTCTTAGGAGACAGGAATATCGCACAGCGGCAAAAAAATCGCAACGGCTGCTGTGGAAAATGTGTTTTAGTAATTCTCTTTTGATCGTCTTAGGCAACGGATTGGCTTAACGGTATCGCAGTTCCCGCTACCGGTCGCCAATGCGCTTGTTGGCTGACTTGTGGGAATGTGTCTCGACGTTGCAGCGGTAACTCGGTCAGATGTGCGGCACAAAAGTGCGTCAGGCTTCTTGGCTGCGTCCTTTTTTAAAGCATTAGGAATTAGAAACCTGTCTTGCTTTCCTTCATTTTGCATTTCCTTTAGCCAACCACGATTCTCCCTTGCGCCGCAACGACATCCGAAACATCGTCATCATTGCCCACGTCGACCATGGCAAAACCACGCTCGTCGATTGTCTGCTGCGTCAAAGCGGTGAGTTCCGAGATTCTGAATTGAAGGGCGAACGCATCCTCGATTCGAATGACTTGGAACGCGAACGTGGCATCACGATTTTATCCAAGAACATTGCGATCCCTTATCGCGGCGTCAAAATTAATCTGATCGACACCCCAGGCCACGCGGACTTTGGCGGCGAAGTTGAACGCGTCGTTAAGATGGCGGACGGTTGCCTGTTATTGGTGGACGCTGCCGAGGGGCCGATGCCTCAAACTCGATTCGTTTTAGAAAAAGCACTCGAAGCCGGCGTTCGCCCCATCATCGTCGTCAACAAGGTTGATCGGCCCGATGGACGCCCCACCGAGGCGCTTGATGAGGCTTTGGAATTGTTGGCGGATCTTGGCGGCGAAGAACAGCTCGACAGCGTCAAGTATGTCTACACCAGTGCCAAAGACGGCTACGCAACGACTGATCCAGCAACGCCGACCACTGACATGCGGCCTTTGCTGGACCTGTTTGTTGATGAGCTACCCGGTCCCGAGGTCGATTCCGAAGCACCGCTGCAAATGATGGTTACGACCTTGGACTGGAGCGAATATGTCGGCCGAATCGCCGTGGGGCGGATCAGCGCCGGAACGATCGAAGCCAATTCGACGATTGAGCTGCACCAGAAAGACGGGCCTAAAAAGCTGAAAATATCGGGGTTATTTACGTTTAATAATCTTGGTCGCGTAGCGGCCGAGTCCGCATCGGCCGGTGACATTGTTGCCGTTGAGGGGCTGACCAATGTCGAGATCGGAGACACGATTTCACAGATCGATGCCGATAACGCCCTGCCAAGATTGAAAGTTGACGAGCCTACCTTGGAGATGGTCTTCAGTGTTAACAGTTCTCCGATGGTGGGGCGCGAAGGCAAGTACGTGACGACGCGTCAGCTCAAAGGGCGTCTCGAAAAAGAGCTCGAGCGAAACGTTGCCCTGCGAGTTGAAATGGTCGAAGGTGCCGAAGCCTATGCGGTTAAAGGGCGTGGCGTGCTGCACCTGGCGATCCTCATCGAAACAATGCGTCGCGAAGGTTTTGAACTCAGTGTTGGAAAGCCTCGTGTGATCAATAAAATGGTCGATGGCAAATCACACGAGCCATTTGAAACGTTGACGGTGGAGGTTCCCACCGACACGATGGGGCCCGTCATGGAATTGGTGGGGCTTCGTCGCGGGCAGCTGGAAGAAATGTCGCAGCGTGGTGAGTACACCATGTTGAAGTTTCTGATTCCATCGCGTGGTTTGATTGGGCTTCGTACCCGCTTGCTCAACGCGACTCGCGGAACAGCCATCATCAATCACCGCTTCGAAAGCTATCGAATGATGGAAGGCGATGTGCCCAAGCGGTCCAACGGAGTGCTGATTTCGATGGTCTCCGGTAAGACAATGCCCTTTGCGATGTTCAATTTGCAGGATCGAAGCGAGTTGCTTGTTCCTGCGGGCACCGAAGTCTACGAGGGGATGATCGTTGGCGAAAATGTGCGGGACAATGACTTGGCGGTAAACCCATGCCGCGAAAAGAAATTAACCAACATGCGGGCGAGCGGCAGCGACGAAAATGTTGTGTTAAAGCCACCACGCGACATGTCGCTTGAAGCCGCCTTGGAGTACATCGAAGAAGACGAATTAGTCGAGGTCACGCCCGAGAGCATTCGTTTGCGAAAGATCCTGTTGAAAGAGTCAGATCGGCGTCGTGTGGGGCGTAACGCGTCGTAGTTGCGGGTTTTTGAT
Organism: uncultured Rhodopirellula sp.; assembly: GCA_964449225.1. Taxonomy (GTDB): domain Bacteria; phylum Planctomycetota; class Planctomycetia; order Pirellulales; family Pirellulaceae; genus Rubripirellula. Next base: position 15,791 of record CAYVAN010000024.1, on the reverse strand, counting down.
ACCCAGGGCCAGCTTGCCTCGTCCGCGATGCCTGGGCAAATCAGTTTTTCAAGCTGGCCAATGTCGCTGGGCTCTCCGCGCCGACAGCGCGCTCGGCTCGGAGAGCCCAGCGACGTTGGCGAATACGCCAAAGCGAAAAACTAAGCTGCCCTGGTCTGTGATCCCCGGATTTCGCATTAGGGTGGCCGTATGTGGTACTTTGGGTAGCCCTTTGTGGTAGGCTGGAGAGCGTTTTGGGGGGGTGCATCAGCAAGCCCCCCAAAGTCGAAAGCCCACAAATCACTGGTTTTTTGTGGTATGTCGGGTTGCAACGAAGGCGCTGACGGCATAACACTTCCGCATCTGAATTGACGGGGACCGCAATTTTCACGAACCCCACCCCAAAACACACACTCATAGAAGAAGGTTTGACCTCATGGCAAAAGCTCCGCTAAAGGCGCCAACCAAGACTCAGATTTTGGCAAACGTTGCTGAAGCGACCGAATTGACCAAAAAGGATGTCGCGGCCGTATTTGATGCTCTGACCGCCGAAATTGAAAAGTCGCTCACCAAGGGCGGCCCTGGTCAATTCGCGATCCCAGGCCTTTGCAAGATCGTCCTGAAGGATGTTCCCGCGAAGCCAAAGCGTAAGGGCCGTAACCCTGCAAACGGCGAAGAAATCTGGCTCAAGCCAAAACCAGCTAGCAAAAAGCTTTCGATCCGACCTTTGAAGGGTCTGAAGGAAATGATCTAAGGCGATTTCATCGCCCTTTCCGCGATTCGCCGTTTGACGCGATCGCAGGGAATGATATTGAAACCCATTTGCGGGCGATCAACCGCCCGTGAATGTTGTTTCATCTCAGTCTGTTATTCGATCGATGACTCGATCCGGACTGCTTTCTTGCCCTTGAACGCTCCCACGCGAGCGTTGAACTTTGGGACATCCTGCACCGATAATTCCAGCGGTGATGCGACCTCTTTTTCGGTCGTGATGATGTCGCCAACGGCCAGTTCAAGTAGGTCACCGGTGCGTATTTTGGAATGAGCCAGCGTGACCGTAATGTCGACCGGAGCTTCGTTCATGCTTGTCGAAATGGTGCCACGGCTTTCCTCCGTCGGCGTCGACTTGCCATAGCCAACCCACCCATTACGAGACAGCTTCGAGTTAAATTGTTCAACTGTATTGAAGGGAATGCAGAGATTTAGCATCCCTCGGTTCCGCCCCAGCAGCATCTCAAAACCGACGAGAATAACGACTTCGTTAGGCGGTACGATTTGAACGAGCTGTGGATTGCTTTCAACCTTGTCGATCCCAGCATTCAGGTCGACGATATTCTCCCAGGAACTTTTTAGCTGAATCAAAAACAGCTCTACGACTCGACCGATCAGTCGATTTTCGATTTCGGTCAGCGGCCGGCGAATCGCTTCGTTCGGGTCCGGGTCGCCACCAAGCATGCGATCAATGATCGCATAAGAAAGTGTCGGTGCGATGTCCAGGATCCAGTTGCCCTCCAATGGGTCGATCGATACGACATTGAAACAACTTGGGTTGTCTAGGCTGAATACGAACTCGCTGTATGTCAGCTGGTCGACCGACAGCAGTTTGACTTCGATCATCGTTCGAAGCATGCCAGAGATGCTGGCACCAAAATTCCTAGCCAGCGACTCGTGAAGCGAATGCATCGCCCGCATTTGTTCTTTGCCGACCCGCTCGGGCCGTTTGAAGTCGTAAGCCGTGACGCGAGCACCTGAGCCAACAATTGCCGAAGGTTTACCACTGGCAGCTGGGGGTTTATCGTTGCTGACTTTGGGTGGCTCAGGTTTCGGGGGCGCACCCTCGACCGTTTCCATCGCCTTTAGCAGGCTTTCGACTTGATTCTGGCTGAGCGTTTCGTCAGACATGGCGTGATGTCCCAGGGAAATTCGCTGTGTCCGAGATTCACTGACACAGTTTCCCGTGTGTTTTACAGCAGTGGTCTAGCGCAGCACCAGATCAGTTCACACGTGATTGATATCAACATCGTTGGAGAAAATCGACCGCAGTCAGCTTGTCAAACGTCTGCTGGTGGACGACCTCTGGCTCCTTCCATCAGCCGATCCGCGTTAGCGGACGGTTATTATCTGCGACGATCGTGTGACAACCGGTGCTAACGGACGTCACATCAGAGGGAGGTCGTCCCAGATATGATGCTGCGACGCCTGCGTGACAACCGGGTGCTAACGCACTTCGGCTGATAGATGGGGCTGATAGATGGGGCTGATAGATGGAGCTGATAATAGGTACAGCGGATCCTTGATCCAGTCATGGACAATTTATGACGCCTCAACGTCACGGTCCTTTCGATCCTGGGCCTCATCCACATACCGAATCACTTGTTCCAGTTCGGCGTCCGTGTTGATGCACTGCCAATCGCCGCCCTCTGTCCACACCGGACGATCAATCCATTTCGGCCAACCTTTGCGCAGGATTCGCGTGCAGTTGGCTTTGAGTTGATCGCGAACTTTGCTGCCTCTGTACCCCGGTGCGGTCACCACAGCATGGACGTGATTCGTCCGCACGGACTTCGTCCAAAGCTTCCAACCGCGAAATTCCGCAAGTCGCTCGATCTCCGCTTCCACAGCCGGGCGTTGATCGTCGTCGAGCAATTCAACCAAATGTTTCAGCCGATCACGACGCCAACGAGCAAGTTTCGGTTGTGGAAGTTGTTCACCTT
>CAYVAN010000024.1:0-13088 GCA_964449225.1 uncultured Rhodopirellula sp. | reverse complement strand
CCCATAGACCGTCCAAGTGATAAAGCATGCGATCGGTTCATCATCATTCATCGGTTCACCTTCGCGATCACGACAAATTCGTTGAGCTGAATTTCAACAGCCGATCCGCATTGGCGGCCGGTTATCGACGATTGTCTTGTCGATCGTAAATCAGCCGCAACGCGTTAGCGTCCGGTTATTGTCTGCGACGATCGTGTGACAACCGGGTGCTAACGCACTTCGGCTGATTTTTCCTTGTTCGGACAGCACCGAAACAATCACCTATTTCTCGAACCACTTTTTGATTGCATGAATCGTGGTTTGACGTCCGGCTTTGGCGATGGAAGTTGTCAGCGGGATCTCTTTGGGGCAAACTGAAACGCAGTTTTGAGCGTTTCCGCAAGCCGCGATCCCGCCCGGGCCCATCAACGCGTCAAGTCGTTCACCAGCGAGTGACTTTCCGGTTGGATGGTTGTTGAACAACACTGCTTGCGAAATTGCATTCGCACCGACGAACGCTTCGTCGTGAGCCTTGTTCTGTCGCTGCTCGAATGCTTCGTCGCTTTCGCCTTCTTCACGAATGACTTCGACCTTCGTGTACTGAGGGCATGCTTCCAAGCAGCATCCGCAACTCATGCACTGGCTGAGCGGGTAATTTTGTTCCTGTTCATCGCGTAGGATTCGCTCACCCGCACCCATGTTGTAATAGCTGTCCACGGGCACCCAGGCTTTGACTCGTTGCAGGCCACGGAACAAACGCTTTCGATCCACCATCAAGTCACGCACGACGGGAAACTTGCTCATTGGTTCGAGAACAAGTTCGTCGGGATCTTCCTTCATCAGATTGTCGACCAACGCGCTGCAGCTTTGCCGCACTTTTCCATTGATCACCATGGTGCAGGAACCGCATACTTCTTCCAGGCATCCGCAATCCCAGGTCACCGGGTTCACTTTTTTGCCATCCGACGTGGTCGCCTGTGCCGCGATTCGCTGTAGCACGGTGATCACGTTAAGTTCCGGCTCGTATGCGATCTTGTGCAGTTCCCAGTAGGGCTCTTTTCCCGGAGCATCTTGCCGACGCACACGAACATTGATCCATTCGGGTCGATTTTTGACGTTGGGGTCCAGGGCAATCATCTGACGATCCTGCTATAAAAACTTGGTCTGAAACTGGTGAGGTGTGAGGGTGTGCTTTGGGACACCCGATCAAATGGTAGGCCTTAGGCCATCGCGGGTTCGTTTTGCTTCGCTTCGGTGCGTTCTTTCCATACCTGTTCGATGGTTTCGGCACCCACCAAACCGTACAGGCGAGGTCGCGGGGCCAACAGCGAAGTGTCGACATCCTCGTAGGTGATCTCGGGCTGCATGGTCTCTTTGTTCCATGTCGCAATCGTGCTTTTCAAGAACTTGCTGTTGTTCTTCTCGAACTCGTCGCACCAAAGTTCGGCTTGCCGCCTTCTTTCCACTGGATCTTCCGACGTCAGCGACGGTTTTTCAAACTCTGGTTTGTAATGAGCACCGCGGCATTCATCACGCTGCAACGCACCCTTTAGCAGAGTCTTCGCGAGCGGGAACATGTCTTGAACGGCCTTGGTGAAGATCACATTTTGGTTGGACCACGATCCGGTGTCCGAAAGGCCAGCTCGCATCGCACGCTGGTGAAGGTCGTCCACTTTACCCATCGCATCGGTTAGCTGTTCATTCTTGCGAACGACCGTTGCGACGCGAGTCATGATGTCACCGAGTTCTTGGTGAATCAGGTAGGGGTTTTCGTCGTTTGAATCGGCTCCGCTGAGTAGATCGTCGTGACGTTTCTGGTGCTGACCGACTGAGCTTTCAATCAGCGAGGATGGTACATCGGCATGCCCGCCGGATTGGCTGGACGCGTAGTTGACGATGGACGAACCGGTAAACAGCCCGGTGAAAATGCAGGACAACAGCGAGTTTGCACCCAAGCGGTTCGCACCGTGGTAGTGATAATCGCATTCACCGATCGCGTACAAACCGGGGATGTTGGTCATGTGATTTTGCGGTGCACCGGCTTCCATCCCGCCGCTTTCACTCTTTTTGTAGTCTGCCCACAGGCCACCCATGCTGTAGTGAACCGCGGGGAAGATTCGCATGGGTTCGACCCGTGGATCGACACCTTGGAACTTCTCGTAGATTTCAAGAATCCCGCCCAACTTGCGGTCCAATTCGGCTTTGGGAATGTGGGTCAAGTCGAGGTAAACGGACATGCGTTCCGAATCGATGCTGAGCCCTTCGTTGACGCAGATGTCAAAGATTTCGCGAGTTGCAATGTCGCGAGGAACCAGGTTCCCATACTTGGGATAACGTTCTTCCAAAAAGTAGTAACGTTCGTTTTGAGGAATGTCCCCAGCCGCACGTGGATCCTGAGGTTTTCGCGGAACCCAAACACGTCCGCCTTCGCCGCGAGCCGATTCGCTCATCAATCGAAGTTTATCACTGCCTGGGATCGCGGTGGGGTGAACCTGGATGAACTCACCGTTGCCGTATTTGGCACCGGCCTGGAAACAGCGGCTAGCGGCACCGCCGTTGCAGAAAACGCTCATCGTGCTGCGGCCGTAAACCAATCCGCAACCACCGGTCGCCACAACAACCGCGTCGGCTGGAAACGCTCTGATTTCCATTGAAACCATGTCTTGCGCGATTGCACCACGACAACGACCCGTTTCATCCAACATCGGCCCCAGGAAATCCCAGAACTCGTACTTTTTGACTAGGCCTTCGCTCTCGCGACGACGGACCTGTTCATCAAGACCGTAGAGCAACTGCTGCCCGGTTGTCGCGCCAGCGAACGCCGTTCGCTTGTACAGTGTTCCGCCAAATCGACGCCGGTCCAAGAATCCTTCGCCTGTTCGGTTGAAAGGTACTCCCAGTCGATCCATCAATTCAATGATCTTCGGAGCCCAGTCCGTCATCTCTTTGACCGGCGGCTGATGATTCAGAAAGTCGCCACCGTAGACGGTATCGTCAAAGTGCTTCCATTCGCTGTCACCAAGTTGTCTGGTTTGATCATTGCAGCTGTTGATGCCGCCCTGCGCACAAACACTGTGGGATCGTTTGACCGGGGTCAGTGAAAGCAAATCAACCGAGGTGCCCAATTCGGCAAGCTTCATGGCAGATGCAAGACCGGCCAAGCCACCACCAATGACGACGACACGTTGTTGAGACATATTGAAAGCGTTCCAGGTTTTGAGTGTTTGAGTTAGGAGCTTTTTTGGTAGTGAATCTTGTTAAAGATCCTGACGCTTGGGGATCATCAACTTGATCCACGATGGTCACTGCGGATTGTAAAACGATAGGACGAGGTCACTCTTGGGAGTGCGAACCGTCGGTGCGTTTGTGAGGGTTTGGGGAAACGAGGCCCGCTTCAACGGAGGCTTCATACATTCGATCTTCGACAGCGTCATATTCCGCAATTTCGGCTTCACCCGGTGCAACGGCGGCATACCACGCACTGGTACCAATAACCGCAAGACCAATGCCGATCGCCACACAAACTTTTGTCGCTCGCTGTTGAGCGGTGGGGGAAATCCACAGCCCCCAAGTGATCCCAGCGGTCCAAAGGCCGTTGGCCAAGTGATAAACGCATGCCCACACGCCAATCAGGTAGAACGCAGGCCAGAAGTATCCTTGCATTGCCGCAACCAACGTGCTGGCGGCGTTGTAAGGCTTAAACTGCCCAAAACCGACTGGCTGGATCACGGCCAAGTAAAGATCGGCGTGGAACCAGCCGTGTAAATGCAGGATGTGAAAAAACAAGTAGACCATCGCCAGCACGCCCGTCCAGCGTTGCCAAACATATCTCTTGTTGTTGACAAATTTATAGTGTCCATCGTTGTAATTGGCCGTCTTTGCGATCCACACGCCAATGACCGCATGAAAGATCAATGGCAGAAAGATAAACGCCCACTCGATCAGCGGCAGCAGCTTTCCAGGACTGTGAATCAGGAAAACCGCTCGCTGGAAAGTTTCACTGCCATTCAGCAGGCTGGCGTTGGTTGTCAGGTGTACGACCATATACAAGCCAAGTGGAACGAGCCCCAGCAAGGAATGGATTCGCCGAATCGCGAATTCGTGTTGGGTAAAAAAAGCTGAACCTGCGGAAACCGAAGTACCGGAAGCCGAAGAAGTCGAAGCCGAACTCATAGTGGTTTAGTCATTGCATTGGGCAAGAAACGTTGATGTCTTCCGACACGGGTTCGCCAAGGTTACCGCATTCTCTGTTCAGATGGGAGAGATGAAGACACAACTTCTGCCTTACTTCTGTGAACTTTCGGTCCAACGCCACCCGATGGCTCTTTCGTGTCGCAATGGATGTGTCAAGAAGTCACGCCTAAATTCCCATCTGCGACAACATGTCCGCAACGCGACCAAGATTTTCCGTCAACTTAGGATGCGCATCGCTGAAGGACTGTGTGGCTGCTTGCAGTCCAGTTGCGAGCGAATGCGAGTTCACTTCGGCCTCGTCTAAACTGGATTTGATCTTTGCAACCGTCGTCCGCAATTGCTCTCGTTCATCTTCATCAAGCTCGCTGACGTCTTGCAGTTGCAGGTGCAATTGGTCGAGCGTCTTTTCCAGTTCCGTTCTCATGGCTTGGTTTCCGTCTTGGTGAAGGAGGGCGTGGCATGAACTTCCAGCCGGTGGTTGCCTATTCCACTAGAAGCCTGTGCCACTTAATGGGTTAACGTCCCGCAGGTCGGGGTTGGGTGCCCGCAGGTCGGCGTGGGGTATAGGTGCAGCAATCCGCTGGGCATACGTCGTGCCAGGGCCCCAGGGCACCGACCGCTTCTTTGGTGACGGTTTGATCCGAACTTTCGGCCGTCAATCTTTCCTGCACCAATTTGCGAATCATTTCCACAAACGACTTGGACGTTCCCGCTGTGGCGGCGCGAGCCATCGGGATGCCATGTTCTTTGCACAGCACCGCTGCCTCCTCATCCAAGTCGTACATCACTTCCATGTGATCGCTAACGAAGCCAATCGGCAAAATCACTAACTTTTGCAGCTCGCCCGCTTGGTGCATCGTCGTAATCTCGTCGCAGACATCGGGTTCCAGCCAAGGTTGCGATGGTGGACCGCTGCGACTTTGGAAAACCAGCTTCCAATCCGTCGCTCCGCTGGCTTGGGCAACCAAGCGGCAGGCCTCGCGAAGTTGCTTTTCGTAATCGCAATTGTCAGCCATCGACATCGGTATGCTGTGAGCGGTGAAGAAGACGGTCGCTTCGTTGGGCTTCGATTCCAATTCAGCAAAGGCCACGGCAAGGGAATCGGACATCGAGTTTACGAATCCAGGATGGTTAAATCCCATGCGTACCTTTTCCACGATCGGAGCTCCTACGCCGATTTCCTCGCGAGCGGCAATAATGTTTTCGCGATACTGCCGACACCCGCTGTAGCAACTGAACATGCTGGTGAAAAACGCCAGCGTTCGTTTGCAGCCATCGTCGCGCATTTGGCGAAGCGTGTCCGCAAACATCGGTTTCCAGTTTCGATTGCCCCAGTAAACTGGCAAGTCGACACCGGACGCCGCGAATTCGGTCTCGATCGCCTTCATCAATTCGCGATTCTGCTCGTTGATGGGACTGATGCCATCGTAGTGTCGGTAGTGTTCGGACACTTCTAGCATTCGTTCTCGCGGGACATTTTTTCCGCGCAAGACGTTTTCCAGGAACGGCATCACATCGTCCATGCCTTCGGGGCCACCAAAGGAAACAAGCAGGAAAGAGTCGTAGGGCGGCAGTTCTTGAGACATCATTTTTGGTCGTTGGAAAGAAATGAAGACAGAGGTCGGTTCACACACGAGCATACGCGGGCGACAAGACATTTCCTATGCTTGGAACAGAATCGTTGATCGGTTCTCTGCGACAAAAAACGCCTCGGGATAACCGCCGCATCAAACGCATTCGGCGCGGAGAGCTAAATGACAATCAATCCCATCACAATCAATCATGCGAATTCGATGCTTCGGTCACCCCGCACTGCCTCGACGGCCGTATCCTGTTCGATCCCCATCTGCAACAAAAGTTGAACGAGTTTGTCATCGCTGTAGCGGCGGCTGAATTTTAACTCAGTCAACTTATTGCCATCTTTGACTTCAATCGTATGCATCAACCAGCCACGCCGCAGGCTGGGTTTGCTGCCCGCGGAAAACAGATGTGATTGTCCCGGCGACCACCAGTTGGCTTGCTTCAAAGAGATTCCGTCACCAGTCGATTCCATCTTTAAACGGCTTTTGGCTGGAAAGGGCCCGCAATCATCCTTCGGGAACACGATCAATTCAGGGCGTCGCGGTGTTCCAAAACCGGTCCAAAGCTTCGCCACAATTGGATCCAAGACCATCGTTCGGTAAAACCGAACTCGGCGGCTGATCCAACGCAGCATCAACGCCGCAATCACTAGCAGCACCAAGTTGATGCCCGTCGCCAATGTTGGGCTGTAGGCGTAGATCGCCATTAGCATCGCGCAAAGTGATTTATTACAAACCTCGAAAATCGCATCCAAAAACGGCACCGGCGTTAGCCACACCATGAACTCGAAGAAGAATTTAACGCTGTTGATGACCAGGATGTTCACGATCATCGCGATCGAAAGAAGCGTGTCCAACGTTAAGCTGACTACACCAAACTGCATCACTGGAACCTGCACCGCTGCGACCGATTCTTCACCGGCTGAATCCATCGACATCACGAACTTGATCGACAACAGGATCACGATTACTGCATAGGTTTCCAATCGGTCCACTGCCTGTGCGAAGGGTTTGCTGACCTTGGTAAGTCGTGGCAAGCTGGTCAGCAAAGTCAACGCCAAGAAGATTCCAAACAACCATTCGTTACCCAGTGGGCCGGCCGCCCCAAGAAGCGCGTTGTCTGAAATCCAGCTCGGTCCCCAAATCGCTAAGCCTGAAAGGCAGGTGACACCAAAAAACGGTGACAACGCGACTGGTGATAATGGTCCTAACCAATCCGTGATTCCCGATGAAGTCGCCCAGCTGCTGGCCGCAGCGATGTCGTCAGCGTCGATTGGTCCGTCAAGGTTTCGTTCGATTGATTCGGGACTGAGCGGTTTGTCGTTTTCGTAACGAACGGAATGATCCGCCGATGCGAGCTGAAAGATCGGCGGAGACACAAAGACGAGAAAGAACAGGAAGGCCGATAGTTTTTTCATTTCATGATTCCGTGTAAAAGATCTCTGCGTCAGCTACGAACGGTTGCCAGCGGCGGCCAGCGGTTGCCGTCGTTGTTGATTCGAATCCGGGTGGTTACTTTCTTATTATGACAGAATCAAGCATCACCACGAGCATTACGCAGAGTCATTACCGTGATCGCGGGCAAATTTATTTGACCGGCTATCGCGGCAGCGGAAAGACTTCGGTCGCCCAGGCTTTGTCATCGTTGATCCAACGGCCGGTCGTGGACCTGGACGCCGTCATCGTTTCGACCGCAGGCAAAACCGTCGCCGAGATATTTTGTGACTCGGGCGAGCAAGCGTTTCGCGATCTGGAAACCCAGTGTTTGATCGCTGCATCGGACCAACCGTTGGCCATCATATCGCTGGGAGGCGGGGCTGTGCTGCGAGAACAGAACCGGGTTCTGATTTCACAAACTGGCGTCTGTGTCTGGCTGGACGCGGATCCAGATGAAATTGTCAAACGATTAGCCAACGACGATGCAACTTCTTCGCAGCGTCCGGGATTGACCGAGTTGCCGATGGCGGACGAGGTCACCAAGCTGATGTCGGAAAGACGCCCCATTTATCAGGCAGTATCCGATGTTCGCATCGATACGAGCGGGCGGACCATTGACCAGGTGGCTGGGCAAATTGCTAATTGGCTGACGTTGCCAAACAAAGGGTAAACAAGGTAACCTAGGACACTTGTGATTTTCGCAGCCATGACGTAACGGATAACAGAAGGAACACGCAGTGTTTGTATCGGCATCAACGGAATGCTGGCCCGAGCTTGAATTGCTTGAGGCCGTGGAGGTTCTCTCGGACCTGGAATTTGTGGCGGTTGAGATTGCCATCCACGAAACGGGAAAGACCAAGCCAAGCGAATTGCTGGAGGATTTCGACCGCGGCGTGCAGCTTCTTCGTCACACCCATCGCCTGGATATCTCCGGTTACAGTGTTGAATTAGCCAGCACCGGCGATCAGCACTACGCCGACTTTGCCATGCTTTGCAAAATGGCCAAGACCACCAAAGTGGTCAACATGACCGTTCCCTCGGGCGAACATGGGACACCGTTCAATGAAGAAGTCGAGCGACTAAAGAAGCTGGTCGAAATTGGCGAGGCCGAGGGAGTTCGCGTTAGCGTTCGAAGCCAGTTGGGTTGCCTGAGCGACGATCCTGATACGCTGATGGTGCTTTGCAATAACGTCGATGGTCTTGGCATTACGCTGGACCCCAGCGTCTACATTGCTGGTCCGGCAAAAAACAAGAGCCTCGACAAGATACTAAAGTACGTGTGCAACACGCATTTGCGTGATTCGCGTCCTGATGATTTTCAGGTCAGTGTGGGGCAAGGCGAAGTCGATTATGGCAAGTTGGTCACTCAGTTGAATCGCGAGAAGTATGACCGAGCGATGACCGTTCACATGTCGCCAATTGAAGGTTTCGACCACCGAGTCGAGTTGCGAAAGCTGCGTCGCCTGCTTGAAACATTGATCTAACTTGAACCCTTGATACCACCAGCACGAGTTTAAGTGAAATCCAGCACAGCTGAATTGCTACAGTGGTCACCATCTGAACTTGCCGACCACTTGACCGGTCGGTTGTTGGGGAAGCGTCCCAGGCCAAGCCGTTCTTTTGCTCCGCAGCTCGCATACGGTCGTCACCGCGGCCCTGCGCGTCGATCGTCCAGGATCGCGGCGGTCGCGATCACTCTATTTCAGCATCCGCAATTCGGCTGGGCGATTCCGCTGACGTTGCGTCCAACCGCTTTGATGCACCACGGTGGGCAGATTTGCTTTCCCGGTGGACGCGTTGAACCTGGCGAATCGATGTTGCAGGCGGCCGTGCGTGAATACACCGAAGAGCTGGGCATCCAGCCCTGCGTGCATCAAGCTTGCGGCGAACTGGCAACCCACTATGTCTACGCAAGTGACAATCAAGTCCACCCCGTTGTCATCGTGACAGATCCGCCTAGTCAGGCTTGGATTCCTGACCCCGCCGAGGTGGACGAAGTGATTTTGTTGCCCGTTTCGCAGCTAATCGACCCGGACCGACGATCGAAGATATCGCATCGACCATTGGTGCTGGCCGAAAATGGCAACCGAGTTGGTCAGGTCAAATTTCATGCACCCGCCATCGAGGTCCATGATCAAGGCCGGGTTCACCATGTTTGGGGGGCAACGGCGATGATGTTGCACCAATTGGCCCAGTTATTGCATTACTGAGCCTAAACTTTGATAGCGGGCTGCCAATTTAGGCAATCAAGTTTACAATCCTGCCGACGCGGATGACTTCTGTCAATTTTAACAACGTATCACTTTCGGATTTACCGAGGACCCAGCCATGGCTTCAGACGCCGTAAAAGAATTCACTGAAGACAACTTCGACAGCGAAGTATTGCAATCCGACACGCCTGTGTTGGTGGACTTCTGGGCTCCCTGGTGTGGTCCATGTCGCCAAATTGCACCCATGATTGATGAATTGGCGTCGGAAAACCCAGCCGTCAAGATCGGCAAAGTGAACATCGACGATCATCCGGCAGTCGCTCAAAAGTTTGGCATCAGCAGCATTCCGACTTTGCTTGTGTTCAAGGCGGGTGAAGTTTCCGAGAGCTTCGTAGGCGTGCGTCCCAAGTCGGCGCTACAAGAAGCGCTCGACGCCTAGTTGTCAGTAAGTTTGCTTTTGGATCTTCGGTACCGTTGATTCGGCCGTTCCTTAGCCAATGACTTCTTTGCCAACCCACGGCTGTAGCGCCTTGGGTACTGTGATCGAACCATCAGCTTGCTGGTGGTTTTCCAGGATCGCGATCATCGCTCGACCGGTCGCTACGGCGGTTCCGTTCAGCGTATGAACGAAGTCGGTCCCCTTCTGTCCGGCTTGCTTGGATCGAACGTTTAATCGGCGTGCTTGATAATCGGTGCAATTGCTGGTGCTGGTCACCTCGCCCCATTGCCCCGACTCGCCGCGTCCTGGCATCCATGCTTCCAAGTCAAACTTGCGATAAGCAGGACCGCCCAAATCGCCTGCGGCGGTGTCGATCACTCGATAGGGGACTTCCAGGGCATCAAAAATTTCGCATTCCAGATCCCGCAGCCGATCGTGCATTGCATCGCTCTGCTTAGGTGAAGTGAACGCGAACATTTCGACTTTCGTAAATTGGTGAACGCGGTACAGGCCCTTCGAGGCGCGACCCGCCGCCCCCGCTTCGGTTCGGAAACAGTGGCTCAGTCCGCAAAGCAATAGCGGCAATTCCGACGCATCAATCGTCTGACCCGCCATCATGCCACCAAGCGTGATCTCAGCAGTGCCAACCAAGTTCAGCTCCGTTTCTTCAACGCTGTAGATTTGCGTTTCGGGACCACGCGGATTGAAGCCAATGCCTTGCAAGATGTGAGTCAGCGCCATGTCAGGAGTGGTGACAGGCGTGAAGCCAACACCCGCCAACTTGCTGATCGCAAATTGTTGCAACGCCAAGTCCAGCAGGACGGCGTCGTTCTTTAGGAAATAGAAACCAGAACCGGACACACGGGCACCGGCCTCGAAGTCGAACAAGTCATGTTTTTCACCAAGGGCAACATGGTCCAGCGGTTGGAAGTCGAATGCGGGTTTCGCTGTTTCTCCAAATGACAATTCTTTTGCATCGTCTTCGCCACCCTCGGGCACGTCAGGGTGCGTCATGTTGGGGAGTTCAGAAATGATCGCGATAATTTGCTGATCAATTTCGTCCTGCTCGGCTTGGGCTGCATCCTTGGCGGCTCGAAGCTCGCGTCCCTTTTCGATCAGAACTTGCCGCTCATCGTTATCCTTGGCTTTTGGGATCAGTTTGCTGGTTTCGTTTGCTTGACGATTAAGGTCTTCGGCTAGCTTCAGTTTTTCCAGCCGATTCGCGTCCAGAGCAATCACTGCTGATGGATCGCATTGCACTCCACGCGCTGCGCAATTTTTGATAACGGCGTCTAAGTTTTCAATCAGAAATTTTCGATCGAGCATGTTGTTGGTCGTTGAGTTTGGTGAAAATTGAGGGAACGTTTGGCTCATTCTCCCGTTGGGAGAGTCCAGCCTAAGCGAGGAGATCGCGACAGTAACATCAGTAAGCCCTCACCTCGCTTTGGCTCCACCCTGCCGCATCGCGGGAGGGTGAAAGTTTGCTGCTAGAATCATGGCCGCAAAGCGGTGTCAGGCATTCGCATGGGATGTAAGTCCCTGGGGTTCTTAAGGTCACATCTTTCCGATCGATTCCCACAGCATCGCTGATGCCTGGATACCTCGGTAGAAATCTTCGATGCAAAACTTTTCGTCCGGGCTATGGGCGTTGTCATCTGAAAGGCCCCAGCCAAGTAACAGGCAGTCGCACCCGAGTGTTTCTTGGAACCGCGTGACGATTGGGATCGAACCGCCTTCGCGAATCAGAACAGGTGGAGTCTTAAATGCTGCGGTGATCGCGGCGCGGGCGGCTTCCATGAAGCGGCTATGGGTATCGGCCAGCATGCCCGGTGCCCCGTGGTCAGGCGTCAGAGTGAACGTGACACCGGTCGGCAAATGCTTGGTTAGGTGCGAAGTGAGGGCTTCGGTAAGTTGCTGGGGGTCTTGATCAGGAACCAAGCGAAAGCTGAACTTCGCCGATGCCTGTGCGGGCAGTACCGTTTTGACGCCTTCGCCCTGGTGACCGCTGGTCAGCCCGTTGATATCGAAGGTCGGCCGTGCCCATCTTTGCTCGTCAGCCGAGTACCCTTTTTCCCCGAACAGTTCTTTTGCGCCCACTGACTTGGCAAAGTCATCAGTCTTGGGAAGTTGGTTCCAAGCTTCGCGTTCGTCCGGTGAAAGATCGCGAACGCTGTCATAGAAACCATCCATCGCGATTTGCCCGTCGCTATTGACCATGGATGACATTAAGTGGCACAACGCAATCGCTGGATTCATGACGGCACCGCCAAACGAACCGCTGTACAAGTCTTGCTTGGGCCCTTGAACTAAAAGTTCGTAAGTCGCGATCCCGCGCAGTCCATAAGTGATCGCGGGTTGGCCAGGGCCGTACTGGCTGCTGTCGCTAATGACGACACAATCACAAGCCAGTTTTTCGGCAAGTTCTGGCATCATGCGTTCCAGGTTTTCGCTGCCCACTTCTTCTTCGCCTTCAATCAGCAACTTGATTTGAAGTGGCAGCGGTTTGCCGGTTGCCATCCAATCACAAATGCTGTGAACGTGCGTTAGCACCTGGCCTTTGTCATCGGTCGCACCGCGAGCGTACAAATTACCGTTTCGGACAGTGGGCTCGAATGCGGGCGTTGTCCAAAGTTCCAAGGGTTCGGGTGGCTGGACGTCGTAATGTCCGTAAACCAAGACGACCGGGGCACCTGCGACCGCGGGACTTTCCGCATAGACCATGGGGTGGCCTTCGGTTGGGATCGTTTCAACCTGCAAGCCAGAATCCGCCAGCTTTTTACTAATCCACTGGGCGGCAGCTTGTACGTCCGCAGTTTTGGACGTGTCGCTGCTAACACTGGGGATCTTCAGCCATTGAATCAATTCGTCCAAGTGTCGCTGCTGCGATTGTTGCAGCGATTGGGCCATGAAATGATCTTCCATGGAAGGGGCGTTAGGTTGAGTCACGTACGTTTTGCCTCGGTATTTCGCAATTTTGGGACTCCCGATCGATCGTCCCACGCGCTAGAATGTCAGGAGTAAAGAATAACGCCAAAGTGGCGGAAGATTAATGCCCGGTAGAAGTTGCAAGGAGCAAGCGGCATCATGTCAGATGAACAATCCATGGTGGCTGAACCCGAGATCGATGAACGATTCGACGACCAAGTCGAAGAACGGTACAGCATACAACGCCAACGAAAAGAAAAGACCGAGCGTAAACGGCAACCTCGATACAATGTTATTTTGTGGGACGACACCGACCACAGCTAT
>CAYVAN010000023.1:8021-31110 GCA_964449225.1 uncultured Rhodopirellula sp. | reverse complement strand
ATGCCCTGGGTTGAGCGATTTTGCGAGTCCACATCCTCGTCGGCAACACTTGTTATCGTCGGCTCCGATCGTAAAACCTTGGCCGCCTATGCAAAAGACTTTGCCGCGAAACATGATTTTGTTTCATCCACCACAACCGTCGATTCGGATACCGATGCGGTGATGGATCATGCACGAACAAGCGATGCCGACTTACTTGTTCTATGTTCGGACCAGGATGATGATGCTTTTCAAAAGTCCATCTTTCACGAATCGCCCACGCCAACCGTTTGGATAAAAAGCCACGGCCAGCCACCGACCAACGCCAAGGAAGTCTTCAGTTTGCACCCGTCAAACAAACCGGCGGCCGATCTCATTTGCAAGCGATTGCTGGGACTGGAAACTGGAATCGAGCTGCTCGGTTCCCAAGAAATTGAAACGAAAGAATCGACCTCGCAATCCTTGAAAGAACTTGTCTTGGCGGTTCAAGGAAATCGGTGCGAAGCGGGTGATCTGATTTGCGTTGACTGTGTTCGCAACAGCGATCAGCGGGAACTTGAATTGGGCATGACATTGTTTGAGGGAACAACGTCAGCTTCGGTGCTGTTGCATCAGCACGGCGAGACGACAATTGACAATTGGGCGAGTCGAATTCGCGGGCTAGCAGCCAATGTGGCCGAACCAATGGATCGTGAGCAACGGATTGAGTTGTCGAAGTCGCTGATGGAAGGGTCGCAGCCGAACTTAGAATTCCTTGGTTTGATCAGTGCATCATCAATGCTTGCCGCATTTGGTTTGTTACAGAATTCGGCCGCAGTGATCATCGGCGCGATGCTGATTGCACCACTGATGACTCCGATCTTAGGGGCCGGTCTGGGTTTGGCACATGGAAACCGTCCTTTATTTAGATCCTCGCTCGCAACGATTAGCTTGGGGTTCCTGGGTGCATTGGGTGCCAGCTTTCTGTTCGGACTGTTGGTGCGATTCACCCAAGGCATTTCTAGCACTGACGAAATGTGGGCAAGGTGCAATCCAACGATGCTAGACTTTTGCGTTGGCTTGGTTGGAGGAATCGCAGCATCTTACGCAAGAACACGCCGGCATCTGTCATCCGCATTGGCGGGTGCCGCAATCGCGGCGGCTCTTGTGCCACCCATATCGACCGCAGGTTTGCAATTGGCATTTGGCATGACCCAATCAAACGATCGAGGAACGCCGATCATTGGACCAATCTTGTTGGTGTCAATTAACGTTCTGACCATTATGGTTGGATCGTCGTTTGTACTTTATTTGCGAGGCCTGCGAAGTGATCGATCGTCATTGCAGACGGATCGCTGGGGCCTTCGCGTGTTCGTCGGTCTGATCATCCTGGCCTGCATTGCAATGGCCGGTCTTATCAATCGTTGATTGATTCGCTCTGACAGTTGAGGCTTAACGACTCCTGCCAAAGCAAATGAATCAGTTCCCAAAATGCTCTAGTTCGCAAGCAGTTCTTGACCAAGATCGACTACCAGAGTTTGATCGAACGGCTTGGCATCTTCGGTCGTTTCGACGTGAAGTTTCAATTGATACTTACCAGCGAGCAACGGCTTGCGAGGTCTAAACGAAAGTTCACGAGTCTCACCGGGACGCAGCCATCGACCGTAGCCGTCCGCCAATTCAATCGCCTGCTCCTTACCGCTGGCGACTTGTAGCTGACCGTGAACGGGAACGTAGCCTTGTCCGTTGTTGGTGACCGCTAATCGGAACGATGTCATGTCGCCTTCCACCAACGATTGCAGTTCACCCATTTCGATATTCTCCGCAGGTCGCCCGCCGACCACCAAAGCCAATGGCAGTTCTTTGACCGACGTGGTTGCTTGACCTTCATCGGAAATCGACAACCTGATCGTTCCGAACTTGGTTGCTTCGCTTTCACCACGTGACGAAACCGAAGCTCGAATGGTCTTCGTGCGACCTGGCTTGACTTCAAAGTCTGATGAAGACAAACGGATTCCTTCAATTGGCTGACCACTTAAATCGACCAACTCTGCCTTGACGCTTTTCTGTTTATCAGAATTGTTGCTGAATCTAAGATTACACGATCGCTTGACTGAACCAGAGTTGCCGATTTCGATCTGTGCTGGACCGACGGACAGTTCATGGTCCAGGTAGGCGTGGCTGACTTCCAAAGCTGGATAGTCTCCACCCGCAACCGACACTTGATAGGTTTGTTCCGCCATAGCACGGCGTCCGTTGGTGACTTCCACCTTAAACGTTTGATTACCGGGAAATAGCGTTTCTTCAACGGGTGCGGAAACTCGAACCTTGCTGTGCGGCATAATACGGACGATGTATTTCTTTTCGTCAGTAAGGCTTGATCGCGATGACATACTCAAACGAAACGGTCTCGGTCGTGATGTACTTGCCGATTCAACGCTTCCGCGAACATTGCACTCAAATGCGAAGTCAGTTGGATTAACCAGGACCGCCTCTGCGACTGGCATCCCGACTTGGCTGTCGATCAATCCGCCTTCGAAGGCCAATTGATTCATCTGCGAAAGGTCTTTCACCCCCGTTTCGATATCGATACGAAGCACATACTGAGTTACGAAACGTACCGCCGCACCGACTCGTTGGGCATCGTCGTCCGGATTGTCGTCTGCTGATCGCTGGCCATTGTCTCGAACGAGTACTCCGAACGACAGATAGTTTGATTTAGCCAGCGGCACGGTAACTTCGCCCTCGATGAAGGTCGTTTCACCTGGGGCTAACTGGAACTCGGTGGGTGATTTAAAGCTAATCTCGTCAGGCGCCTCGCCACTGACGTCGTGGAGAATAATGCCCGACATTTCTTGCCTTAGTTTGACCGGCATCACGGTCACATTCATAGCCTTTCCGGTTGAACGAATTTCAAAACGGAAGGGAATCGTCGTTCCGCGCCGGGCAGCGAATCGATGAACGATTGGTTCAATGTGAAAAGACGGTTCGACGGTTTGCGTCAAAGTCACCCGTTGCTGACCTTGACCAAGCTCTTCAACCTGCCCAGCGGCTTGAGCGAATGCCAGCGATCCGTTGATGAAGGCAACAGTAGAACCAACGATTCCGATAACGAAACCGAGAAGGCTCGGTTTCCGAGTGGGGCAAATCAAATGCATGGCAATCAACAAACGCGGGCACGCCAGCGTTTTCATAAAGGGTGGGGCAAAGTGGGCGGGCAGACTTGTTGTGATCAAACACTTCTAACAACTCAGGGACTTAAGTTGTTAATGAGTCGGCGTCACGATCTTCGGGGAGATGAAGATGACAACTTCGGCATCGCGTGTTTGCCGCTGTGTCGTCTCGAAAAGATAGCCCATCAAGGGGATGCTGCTGAGTCCAGGAACGCGATTGACCCGATCAATCGTTTCTCGTTGAACCAACCCTCCGATTACGATGGTTTTACCGTCTTTGACGTGTACCGTCGTAGAAACCGATCTGCGATTGATGATTGGGAAAGGGTTAACGGCCAATTCTGCGTTGGCGTTACGGACATCTTCACTCACTTCGGCCTTTTCAATATCGATCGTTACGATGTCGCCACGAATCCTTGGTGTGATGTCCAAAGTAATTCCTGATTCAACAGTCTGGATATCTTGTTGAAAAAAGAACGCACTGTTGTCTGCGTTGTTGCCAGTGTTTTGCTGCTGAGTGCTAAAGAAGGTCTCACGATTGATGGCAATGTTTGCCTGTTGGTTATCCTGGGCCATTACATGCGGGGTCGCGCGAATCGTCAGGTATCCGTGTTCAGAAAGCAACTTCACGAATGTTGACGTTTTCGCAAAATCATCAAAGATTGCGCCTGCTCCGGCACCGCTGTAGGTAGAGTTCAGTGCCAAACCAGTTGCGCCAAGCTTCAAAGCATTCGATCCATTAAGTTCGACTGCGTGTTGCCAATCCAAGCCGAACTGAAATCCTGTGTCCGGCGACACAACGCAAATAATGGCTTCTAGAATTACCTGGGGAACCGGTTGATCGATCGCCACCAATCGATCGACGATCTGTTTCGCAATCTGATGCGGTGCTTCGATGATGATCAGGTTGGACGTTTTGATTTCTTGAACAAACGGCCGGGTGGCCTTGGTTACGGTTTCCAATAAGACCGAAGCATCTAAATGCCGTGGCCGGTATTCTTGACGTTCAGAAATGTATGGAAATAGCGGGGATTCGGGATCAGCAGGCGCGACATAGTGCTGGTCCCCACGACGCGAATAGTGATACCCCAGTGGCATCAAAACCTTCTTGATTGCTCGGTCTAAAGGCATATTTTCCAGTCGGGCATTGACGACCCCACTGACTTTTTCATCAACGACCAAATCGATACCAAAATCTTCTGCAATGATCGTCAGCACTTCGCGAATATCAGTTTCAATAAACTCTTCGCTGAACAGATGAGCGTCTGAATCATTTGCATCGGAAAGATGAAAATAGGCGTCCTCCGATGGGGTCATCGGCGTTGTCGGTACGGCAACGTCTTCGTAGATCACGCTTCCATCGACAATGAAGCCGTCATCAATTCCTGAATGTTGATTGGGATGCATTCCCTCTAAATCGAACTCTGTATTCGCATCCTGAATTTCTAAATCCCGATGCGAACTGCTAAGCGATTCCTGAATTAGCTGATCAACGGTGGGACGTGCAGGAAGCGGTCTGGACACACAACCGCACAGGAACACGCATGCACAAACGAGGCACAGGACCATTGAATGACCCAGGCGTCGTTCTATACCTTGAAAAAGGCGTCGTTGCGGCATCCCTGCTGCGGGCAATTCCAATCCTTTAATTTGCTGTCACCGTCATCATGACCGTCGTGCAGTGACGACCGGCGTGGGCATTGTTCGCATCGATGCCAACTTGCAGTTGCACTTGAGCTCGTCCGTTGCCGCTGACCCCCAGCGAAATGGAAGCTTGGTCATCATCATTCGAAATGTTTGTTCGATCGGTAACCGCCTGAGGCGATACGGCAACTCGCCCAAGTTTCCGCGACAAAGTCGCCGACAATACGGCATCGCTTTGAGAACTTGAATCATCTAGGTGAACGAACGGAGTCGCCGATATATGCAACATCACCTGCCGCTGGTTCACCTGAACGTTACAGATCGCTGTTGCAACGGAATGATCCGATTGACCGTTTCGTTCAGCTGGAACCATACTGACCTGCACGCCACGATCGCTAAACCGAATGCTATCTGCGAATGCATGTTTAGGAGCGATCATTAAACTTGCAATGCAAAGCACAAGGCCCGCACTGCCTAGCGGCAGAACAAACTTGATTGCAATCGATTGAAGCTGGGGATGGATCAAGTGTGGATCGTTTGTGCGTTGGAGGTTGTGTTAAACGCAGATACCGCCGCGATCCGTTTGGATCGCAGCGGCGGCTGATTTTCGCTAGCTCTAAAAGAGCCTTTTCAGTGGAGAGTGTTCATCCGAAGATCGTCACTTAGTTGGCGGTAACGGTACCGGTCACGGTTGTTTCGTAGTCACCTGATGGAAACGATCCGAAGCCGTCCGTTATGAAACTGACAGCCAAGTCCATCGTTGCAATACCGAAGCCGTTACTGCTGACCTGAACCGTTGCGACACCGTCATTGGTAGCGTAGTCGGTTGTGTCAGAGGCTTGATTGATCGTCCACGCTGCTGATCCGACCGAGGAGTTTACCGAAAGTGCAAGCCCAGCGTCACGCTTTGCAGTCGCATCAACCGTGTGAGTGAAAGCTGTCGCAGTCGAGAACGAAGCGGTAACACCAGCAAGCGAGTTTCCCTTCACGACCCATGCTTGGGGTGGGAAGATTTGGTCGTTTTCAGTTTCGTCATGAGTAAGGTTAGCGTTTACCGGCGCGGTGATGGAGATCGCTCCAGGAACCGTGACGGTGAACTTTTGGGTGTCAGTAGTTTGTGCGTTGACGTTAACGGACGTTGCAACAAGCAATGCGGCGACGGCAAATTTGATCTTCATAGTGATGGTCCTTTGTCTAAGCTCGATTGGGGCAACGCAGAGACTGCGACGAACTTAGGAAGTTAGTGGGGTGTAGGTCAACGCAGTCCGACATGGAAAACGTTGGTCAGATCGGCTAATGCCCCGAGCGGCTTCGCTGTGAAACAATGTGTTTCATACGGTGAGCTTCACATCAGGCACTTGCGTCTCAGATACGAAAGAACCCTATGTCGGGAAAATGGCTTGGCAAACGATTCACGAGATAAACCATGCGTGTCCTGATAGATGAGCATTCAAAAGCAAAGGACCCTCAGGAAACCGATCAATCTGAAACCGCGAGGGGCTCGCTTTGAGCACGGGAAGCATCGATCCCGTTGACAATCAGAGAACGCAACTCGCGTAAACAAGTCGACGAATCGACGCGATGCTCGTTTTTCGCCGACGCAAGAATTTTCGATTCTTTTTGAGCTTCAGCTGGGACGAAGGCATGGCTGACGATGCACGCGATTAGCTGACAAAGATGAGCCCGGAGCCTTTCACGAAGCAATTCCCTTCTTGTGGTCCGTCGAGACCGAGATTTAATGTTGGCCGTAGTGGACTCGCCAACGACTTATAGACCAGCTTGGTTGGCAACTACTTGATTTGACTCCAAACACGGTGCAGAAACACACCCTATGACAGTTCAACACACAGACGCTTCCGACGTTCGCCTTAAGCCCTACCGCGATTTGCAAGAGAAATCGCGTTTGCCGGAACCGCAAAAGCAGTTCGTTGTTGAAGGCAAATACTGCGTTGAACGACTCGCCGAGAGTAGGATGAGTGTCCATTCCGTTGTCGTACGCGAAGGACTTTTAGAAGAGGTGACAGAATGGTTTTCGCGATCGTCAACTCAATCTGAATTTGATATCTACGTGCTTTCGTCTGCCGAAATCCGCAAGTTGGTGGGCTTCGATTTTCACCGTGGAGTCATCGCTTGCGGTATCCGCAAAATCGAGAAACCGACGGCCGATTTACTATCACTGTCTCCAAAACCAACCATTGCCTTGGCAACCTTGGGTTTAAGTGATCGCGAAAACTTGGGCAGTATCATCCGCACCGCCACGGCGATGGGCATTCAGCATTTGATCCGCGATCGCGATTGTGTCGATCCATTCGCACGCCGAGTTATTCGCACCAGTATGGCAACTGTATTTTCGCAATCACTCTACCTGGTGGATGATACGCAACGGGATCTAAGAACCCTGGTAAATCAAGGAGGTTATCGATCGGTTGCGACCACACTTTCTGAGGATGCCATGCCGATTGACCAATTTCAGCGAGACCATCGCCCGATCATTTTGATGATGGGCAATGAATCCACCGGGCTTAGCAACGAAGTGCAAGCAGCCGCTACCGATCGAGTTACCATTCCCATGCATTTGTCTACCGACAGTCTGAATGTATCGGTCGCGACCGCGATCTTCCTTTATGAACTAACGCGAACCAATCTCGAATGATCGCGGGACTTTAATCGCTAAATCGCGTGGGCATCGCAGTTCTAAATTCCATAAAAAACCACCGGCTGATTTGCATCAGTCGGCGGCAAGCGTGATTTCCAAACCTCAATCGCTGGGGTTTAGATTGCTTCGCTACTTTCCAGGTAAGTCATTTCTGCTCCATCAAGAAAGCTAACCAGCGATGCAGCACGATAAGGCTGCTGCAACTTTCGCACTGCTTTACTTTCAATTTGGCGAACACGTTCTCGTGTCACTTGAAAAATCCGCCCGACTTCTTCCAGGGTGTAGGTGTAACCGTCAGCCAGACCATAACGCAAACGAAGGATTTCGCGTTCACGATAGTTAAGTGTTTCCATTGCCGTATCGATTTGCAACTTCAAAGCTTCACGATTGGTGTCAAGCAAGGGATCAACGGTACGATGATCTTCCAGGAATTCACCAAACACGCTTTCCTCGTGGTCTCCGATCGGTTGATCCAATGAAAGTGGCTGTCGGCTCATCTTCAAGATCACCCGCGTATCGTCGATGGAAAGTCCGCTACGTGCGCAAACCTCCTCCGGTGTGGGTTCACGACCGTTTTCTTGAACAAGATCACGGGTAATTTGTCGAATCTTGTTCATGGTATCGATCATGTGGACCGGCACACGGATCGTCCGGCTTTGATCAGCAATCGCACGTGTAATTGCTTGGCGAATCCACCAAGTCGCGTACGTGCTGAATTTATATCCTCGTGCGTGTTCAAACTTGTCGACCGCTCGCATCAAGCCCGTGTTTCCTTCTTGGATCAAATCCAAGAAGGAAAGCCCGCGATTACGATACTTCTTCGCGATCGAGACAACCAATCGCAGGTTGCCTGCTGATAGCACTCGTTTCGCAGCGTCATAGTCTTCGCGGTAAGCGTCGCAGCGACAGACTCGGCGTCCGACGGTCGAATGTGTTTCATAGGTCAAACGCATCAGGTAACGAAGTTCGCTTCGAAGTTCGGCGTCTGTTGGCATCCCTGGAATTTCAGGTTTGTCCGTTTCGGCAAGCGATGCCTTGATCGCTTGCATGCGATCACTTGCTTGCCTTAGTTTTTCAAATAACGGCTGTAATTTATTGGTCCGAAGATTCATTTCTTCGATAAGTCGAACCGCTTTGTTGCGTCGAATTACCAAGTTCTTCCAAGCGGCACGCCGCTGTCTCATCGGCACTTTCTTGTTGACCGACGTCAAGTAGTCTGCTTTGTTGAGCGACAACAAATGCTGAAGAGTTCGGACATTGGGCACGATCCGCTTCATAATCGCTTTCTTTTCCACCGCGTTGGTGACGCTGACCTCGATCGTGCGGTCGAGCCGAAGCTTCTTGTCACGCACCTGCTCAAGCAGCTTGAGTGCGCCCTGCAACATGAAGTCAGTCGCCAGCATGGTTTTGCGATATCGTTCGCGAGTTCGCTCGATTTGCTTCGCAGCAGAGACTTCTTGGTCGCGGGTGAGCAGCGGAATTTGCCCCATCTGCATCAGATACATGCGAACGGGATCCTCGGTAGGATCTGCACCGGGTTCATCCCTTCGGCGGGGCTGTTCATCATCGCCTGTGGAATCGTCGATTGAATCAGCAAACTGCTGTCCCATGACGCGACTTCGTCGATTAACGGATTCCTCCGCATCGAATGCGTCATCTCGTAACGATCGTTGCTTTAACTTCTTTCCCACAAGCGGCTCCTCAAAACCAATGTCAATTCGGTCGGTTAGGTTTGGAAGAGACCAAGCAGGAGTGGTGCCACCATTCCATGCGGGCAGTGTGTAAATCATGGCAAACTGTTGTATACGAAGAGGTTGCGTGAAAAGAGACTAAGAACGAACCCCACGGTGTTTTGCAATTCTGTTGCGAAACACCCACCGTGCGTTGCGAATTCGCAACCCTTCGATGATGCATTAACGCAACACAATTGGCTCCAAATCGCTCCGATACGACCTTTCCTGAACAACCATCGCGATTGTCAGCGAAAGCCCGATCGGCTCTGTAACCAAGGTTAGGTTACGGTTGACGACTACACTTCGCTGCGATTGGTATTTACACTAGTTTTTGATTGACTGGCCTGATTGGTCCACTCTCCTGGCCTAGTGCTTGGTTCCTTCTGCTCGATTGCTTCATGGACGCTGCGAACCCATCTGAATTAGTCTCGGTTGATCAATTGCTTTCCGACTTAGGACAGGCAGAGGATTTGGACCAAGCTGCGGGCGTGATCCGACGATGCTTCGAGACTGAATCCGATCGAATTGCACATCGCGAGTTCAATGATGAGCTGTCACCCGATCAAGCCAGTCGCGAACTGAGTGACTTGGTTGACACCCTTATCGAAGCATCACGGCAGTTTACGCTGGACCGATTAGCGGAGAAACGAGGTTTACCGCTGCGAGCCGATGGAACTCATCCAGAGGTGACAATCATCGGACTTCGAGCTTTGGGTGGCAGAGAACTAAGCTACAACTCACCCCTTCGATTGATCTTTCTATTCGATGCGATTGATCCTCGAAATGTTTGGCATCGCGATTTCTACGAGACGCTCGTCCGGGATATGGTCGCAATGCTTGATAGCGCCCCCAGCCAAGCCAACGGTATTCATATCGACCTGCGCGGAGGCCCAAAACACGAAGTTGGCGTCTCCATTTGTAGCGTCCGCGAAGCTGCGAAAATTTTTGAAACTAGCGGGCAAGTCGCTCAGCGAATGGAATTTATCAAGGCCCGTGTCGTTGCCGGTTCGGCCTCAGTCGGCAAAGCGTTCCTGGATCGGTTGCAGCCTTGGATTTACCGGCAATTCAATGGTGTCGCTGAACTGGCTGAAATGGCGGCGATTCAACATAAATTGCAGCGACGTGCCGATCAGCAGCGATCGGTGGTTAACAATTTCGTGACGGATCCAGGCGGGATGAGAGATGTTTGCTGCATCGTAGAGTGTTTGCAAGTTCTCTATGGCGGGCATTTGCCAAGCGTCAGAGAAGCTAATTTGTTTGACGCAATAGCGACGTTAAGAACTGAAAAGTGCTTGACCGACACAGAAGCAACCGAGCTATTGCAGCGATACGCAAGACTAACCCGGTTAAGCCATCAGACTGCGATCACGTTCGGCAATCTCGATGGAGAGATCCCGACTGATCCAAAGCTAAAACGGCAGCTGGCTTGGGAACTAGGCATTCGAGCTACAGATGGGGACATTGGTGATGAGAAACGATTCGAAGCAATGCTCTTAAAGACGCTTGCTGATAATCGCACCCTGATTTCGCAATTGATGCGGGATGACCGAGTAGACCCAAGCGAACCGGATGACGAAATCGAGTTATTGCTCGATCCGAATCCCGACCCGACAGCGCTTGAAAGTATGATGCGACGTTATGCGATGGAAGCTCCTGGTATCGCGATTGAGCAAATTCGCTCCTTAAGCATCGAAACCGTACCGTTTCTTTCTCATCAAAGATGTCGTCATTCTTTCGCATCCCTTGCACCCCATCTGTTGGGCGAAGTTTCCCAAACTCCCAATCCTGACGACACACTGCGAATGCTGGTCAAGGTGACGGATTCGCTCGGTGCAAAAGCGACTCTATGGGATTTATTGCTTTCGTCAAAACCGACTCTCAATCTAATGGTCCGATTGTGTGCGACGAGCCCCTACTTGGCATCGATACTGATTGAAAACCCCGGAATGATCGACGAATTAGTCGACTCGCTGCTAATGAATCAGTTGCCATCAGCAGACCGATTGGACGCGCATAGCATCGAACTGTGTCGAGGTGCCAGTGAAATTGATCGCGTACTGCGAGAATTCAAAAACAGCACTGACCTAACCATTGGCGTGCGTGACATGTTAGGTAAAGAAACAATTGAATCCACACGAGCATCGCTTGGTGATGCTGCCGAAGCATGCTTACGTCGCGTTTTGGAACACGAACAAGAGATTGTCGCTCAGCAATTTGGCGATCCGTTAACGAATTCAGGTTCGCCAAGCAAGCTTGTCCCTGCGGAAATGGTGATCATTGCTTGCGGTAAGTTGGGCGGACGCGAACCGGACTACCGCAGCGATCTTGATGTATTGTTGCTTTACAGCGGTGATGGTCAAACAAAGCGACGTGTTGGTGGCCGACGCCACACGACCACCAATGATCTTTTCTTCGGTCAAGTTGCCAACCAGGTGATGCGTCGTTTTAACGATCTTGAAAAAACGAATAGCCTCTATGAATTGACCTCGCAGTTGAGCGAGACGGAAGATCAAGCCGTCGTTGTAAATACATTCGATCATTTTTTAGATAGCTTCCGCAGTGGCGATGCGGATCTAGAAAGTTGGCTGGCCCTTTGCAAAATGCGAGTGATCAGTGGATCTCGTCGAGTTCGCCGTGCCTACCAACAATCCATCGATCAAGCCCTGGCTTCCTTCCAATGGGATCCAGTGATGGTCGAAGAGATTCATGAACTGCGAACCCGCATCCAGGAAGCCGCTTCACCTGGCAATCTAAAGAGAGGGGAAGGTGGCACGCTAGATATTCAATGGATCGCACATCTGCTTTTGTTGAAACACGTCGCAGAAAATCCAACGCTGATTCGGCAAAACACCATCGAGTGCATTCAGAAACTCGAAAAATCCAGGCTTCTCTCGCAAGAAGATGCGTCAACTTTGGTGCGAAACTACCGGATCCTAAGTCGCACCAATGCAAACCTGCGGCTGATGAATGCTGACGGAATTCATGAATTGCCAAAAGATGATCGGCAAATGAAGAACTTGGCTTATTTGATGGGGCAGCCCAACGCCGAATCCGTACGGCAAATGTGTGATGCAGCTAGACGAAGCAACCGCAGCCTGTTCCATCGGCTAGTTGCCGAATCAGCGTAAGATCTCCGGGCAGCCAAGGTACGATCAGGACTATCGCTCAGAATCCGTCGGGATAGAAACGCTACTGAACGATCGCTTTCGGCATGGTGAATTCACCGACGGCCACTGACCCTAGCGAATTTCGACCTTAGCAAAGATCATTTTGCCAGCGTTGGTTTGCAGCGTGCTAGTGACCCGGACATCAAGTTCCTCGCCAATCTTATTTCGCGCACCTTCGATAACAACCATTGTCCCGTCATCCAGATAGCCAACGCCTTGCTCAGCACCTTCACCAGCTTTCACCACTTTGGTTCTAAACATTTCATCGGGAAGATAAACCGGACGAAGAGAGTTGCTGATTTCATTTAAGTTGATCACCGGAACATTGTGCAGCTTGGCGACTTTATTCAGATTGAAATCACCGGTCACAACTTTGCCTTCGAGATGCTTGGCTAGTAGAACCAGCTTCAAGTCAACAGTCTGCCCAGCCAATTCGGGAAGCTCACGGTCAAAGATTACCAAATCGACGTTGTCATCCGCTCGCATTCGATTGAGCACATCCAAACCCCGCCGGCCGCGGGTTCGGCGCAGCTTGTCACTACTATCAGCAATGTTCTGCAGTTCACTCAAAGCAAACCTCGGCATGATTAGCTGGTTATCGAAAATTCCAGTTCCGACAACATCCGCGATGCGACCATCAATCACGACGCTTGTGTCCAGAATCAACGGCTTGAAACCCTTTACCTCGCGAACAAACTCGACATAGGGAATCAAAAATCTGAAATCATCCTTTGTCTGCAACAGGACACTGGTGCAGAAATAGCACAAAACCAATGCGATCACCATTTGGACAGCACGACCGTTAAATGACTGAGCTATCAAAGGTGCCAGTGCTATCGATAAGACGTAGGTCAACAACACGCCGATTAACACACCAAAATAGATTGCGGAAATCGTGTCAATTCGCTTCCGTGGCAGAAAGATGTCTGCGACCACGACAGCAAAGGCAAGCGCCATGATGCCACCAAAAATGATGTACGGAACCGATGGACTTTGAGTCGATTCTTCCGTAAATGACGCGTTGATAATCGCCGACACACCACCGGCGCAGATCAGAAAAACGCAGCGAAGAATGATGAGTGCCATCGAATCAATTACCCTCGGTCTAATGCCAAGGCCTGGATCGGGACACCTGGCGGCAAATGTTAAGTCATCAAAACGACGACTTGTACCGCCCACAGTTTAATTCAGTGATTGGATTCACGGTAAGGGGAGAGAAAAGAAATCCCCCGTCGACCCGAGACTGTCAAACGTCAGCCGCCTCAGCGACCACCGGTACAACCTCATCGATTTTCGGCTCAAACGAATCTGAAGTCATATCGCTATCACCTAAGGTGAAGATCACGAATAGACCAACAAAAATGAACGATCCGACAAAGACAGCAATGTTGAAAGCCTTATCCCACGCCAAGTGCATGAAAAACAAAGCAACCAACGTAGCCTTCAAAGTCGCGATTGCCATGACAACAGCGACGTCGTAGCTACCCAGGTCAAAACTAGCCTGCGCCACAGTAATGATGGTCAAAATCACCAGAGCAAAGAACACCGATAACAGCATGGAAACTGGCATCGGGTGAGCAAAATCGTGGCCGTCGCCGCTGTGGTCGTCGGATGAATGTGCGTGGGCAGACATTAGCGAATCAGGTAAAGCAGAGGGAACAAATAAATCCAAATCAAGTCGACCAGGTGCCAATAAAGCCCAACGTAGTCAACCGGGCCGAAGTACTGCCGATTAAAGTCTTGACGCACACTTCGGATTAACAACCAAACAAGGACACCGATACCGCCGAGGATGTGAATCGCGTGGACGCCGGTCATGCAGTAGTAGATACTGAAAAATTTACCGGCCTGACGGGGAGTCAAGACATCAGTCGATGCTTCTGAAATGCCACCATCGGTAATGGCGTCGTCGCCTCGAACAACAGCACCTGTCGCAACCGAATCCTGGGCTTGTCGAGCAGTCAAATCACTCTTTAAACCAGTATTGGTGGCATCCGAAGCGAGCAATTCCAGGACGTTCGCAGAACCGCTTTCGTTTTCGGTCGTAACCGCGTGATCATGATCTCCGTGGGCGACATGGTCGGCAGCACCATCATGGTGGGCAGCAACTTCATGGCCTGTCGCGTGACCAGCACCATGACCTTCCTCACCACCGCTCTCTAAAACCGTTCCAAGTCCCACTCCGCCGAAAAAACTCAGGCAAACAATGGTCAGCGGCATCGCACAGGCGGCCTGGAACTTATTGCCTTTCACAATCGACCAAACCCACCACGCAACAACACCAATCAGCAGCAGCAAGAAGGGAACGCATAGAAAGTAGAGACTGTTGTGCAGAAAGTACGCCGTTCCACTGGTGAAACCCAACGTTTCCATCTGATCGATCGTCGGATGGGGATTCGCGGGATCGTAGAAGAACGAACCTGCGGGCAGTAATCCCATGCCCCATTTGTGCGAGTATTCAATCGACTTCACACCCAGGAAGACCATCGCACATGAAAGCGTTGCCGCCAGCATTCCGGTGAGCTTCTTGTGTTCGCCGGTTTGTGAACAACGAACCGCCCACGCCATTGTCAATGAACTGAACAGTAGAACGCCGGTGTTGATTGCACCCAACTTCGTGTTCAGAAACTCGCTCGATCCGACAAACACGTCGGGCCGGAGATTGCGAAAGATTGCGTAGGCGACAAACATGCCGCTAAAGAACAAAACTTCTGTCACTAAGAACAACCAGATCCCAAGCTTTCCGCTATCGAATTGCTGCTCGGGTGTATCAAAGTGGTGAGCCAGAAACGACGGATGGTCGTGATCATGACCATGTTCGCCGTGCGACGCATCGTCGGAAACTGGGTCAGCTTGGGCCGTGGACATTGGCGAACAAGAATGGATAGGAGTGAATGGGAAAAAGCCAGCATCATGCTGGCGTAAAGGTTACAAAGTTTGGCTGGTCCTGCGAACCGCCAATACAAGCTTAATGAGCCGGCTGGGTTACTGGTTGGTCTTCTGGAGCCGTTTTTCGCTCTGGCTCGACTGTTACGTATCGTTCATTCTCGCCATCCCATTCAACATTGCTGAAATCGTACGGATCGCCAACAACGGGAGCTCGCTCGAAGTTGTAGAACGGGGGAGGGCTTGTGCACTGCCATTCCAACGTCGCCGCACCCCATGGATTGGCAGGTGCATTCTTGCCACGGACCAACGAATGTAGAAGCACGACCAAAGCAGTCAGCAGACCAATCCCCAGCAACATTGCTCCGTACGTACTCATCTGGTGCAGGTACGCAAATTCTGGGTCATACGTTGCGTAACGACGCGGCATGCCGCGGCTACCAAGGACAAACTGGGGCAGGAACGTCAAATTGAAACCAACAAAGATAATCAAAGAGGCCAATCGACCACCCGCTTCGCTGTACATCTTGCCGAACATCTTGGGCCACCAGTGGAAAACCCCACCTAGGAAAGCAACCAGTGTTCCACCAACCATCACATAGTGAAAGTGAGCCACCACGAAATATGTGTCGTGCAGGTGCATGTCGGTCGCGAGTGTCCCGAGGTGCAATCCAGTCAGCCCGCCAATCGTGAACAAGAAGATAAACGCCAAAGCGAAGCACATCGGCGTCGTTAGGCTGATTGATCCCTTGTACATCGTCGCCAGCCAATTAAACACCTTGATCGCTGACGGCACCGAAACCGTGAAAGTCAAAGCACTGAAGATGATCGTCGTCATCGGGCTCATTCCAGCGGTGAACATGTGGTGTCCCCAAACAAGGAAACCGAGCAAAGCAATCGCGATCGACGAGTATGCAATGAAGCGATACCCAAAAATACGCTTGTGCGAGTGGACGCTAATCAGATCACTAATGATTCCGAACGCTGGCAAAATCATGATGTAAACAGCTGGGTGGCTGTAGAACCAGAAAAAGTGTTGGTAAGTCACCGGGTCACCGTTGAACTCAGGATCAAAGATCCCGATGTGCAGCGTTCGTTCGGCGATCAAAAGCAGCAGCGTGATTCCAAGCACTGGCGTGGCTAAAACCTGAATGATGCTGGTCGCATAGGTTGCCCACAAGAAAAGCGGCATACGAAACCAAGTCATTCCAGGTGGTCGCATCGTGTTGATCGTCACAATGAAATTCAGACCGGTAAAAATCGAGCTGAAGCCAAGAATAAAGGCGCCCATCGTCGCAGCAATCACCGACGTATCCGTCGTCGTGCTGTAAGGCGTGTAAAAAGTCCAACCTGTATCCAGTCCCGTGCTAAAAAGGGCGGCAACAAAAAAGATTGCACCAACGCACCACAAGTAGAAACTGCAAAGATTCAAGCGTGGGAAAGCCACATCTTTGGCGCCCAACATCACCGGAACAAGAAAATTGCCAAGCGCGGCTGGAATGCTGGGGATGATGAACAAGAACACCATCACCGCACCGTGCAGCGTGAACAATTGGTTGTACATATTGTTCGCATTGGCACCTTTGAACAACTTGCCGTCGGGCTCCATCAAGTGATAGCGAATCAAGAGCGCAAGAATACCTGCGAACAGAAACGCGACGGAGACTCCGGCCAAATACATCACCCCGATCCGCTTGTGATCGAGCGTGAAGATCCAGCTGAGAACTCCCTTCGAATTCGTTAGGTAGTTCTCTTGCTTGGTGGGGAATCCAGGATCTCGGACGACACTGCCGGCGGGAATGGAACCTGATGACATTGTTTCAACCTCTAAAACGCTTGATGCGTGGAAATGACTTCGTTCTTGCTTTGGCTTATTTCTTTTCTTCGGACTCGGCCGCTGCATCGGCATTACCCGGGGCGTTGGACGAGATGGACTTCATCCACTCGACGATCGAGTAAATGTCATCGTCACTTAACTGTCCTTTATAGCTGGGCATCACTGGCTGATACCCAGCAACTACCTTCGCCTTGGGATAAAGAATCGATTCGCGAATATAATTTTCATCGGCCGGGAAGGATTCTCCGGTCGTCATTTGCTCTGGGCGACCATAAAGATCTTGGAACGAAGGTCCAACCAACTTGGAACCGTCGACGCTATGGCAACTCTTGCAACCGCGGCGGTCATACAACAACGCCCCGTATTCGGCAGGAGTCGTTCCGTCTGGACGGGCACTGTACTTTTCAATCCAAGCTTCCAAGTCTTCCAGTGTTTCGTGAACGACCACCACTGTCTGCATCTCGGAGTGATTCGTTCCGCAGTACTCAGTGCAATACAAATCGTAGAAGCGGTAGCCATCGGGTGTGAATTGACGCTCGTCAAAATTCCATTCCTCGCCCAGGTCTTTCGTTTCCTTGATCGCCTTGGCAAGCTCCTCATCGGAAACCTTCTCGCTGGCGACGGTCGGTTTGAACCACATGTAGTTGTACCGACCTGGCACGATGTCTTTCTTAGCTCGGAATGCGGGAATGTACAAACTGTGAATCACATCGCTTGACCGCATGGACAACTTGACCGGTTCACCCTTCAGAATGTGCAATTCTGGGTGAAAGACACCTTTCCCGTAATCGACGGTCCATCCCCACTTGAAGGCCGAGATGCCAATTTCGTTCGCTCCATCGGGCACCGACCGCTGATCCAAGTACGCTTTCGCACCTAGCACAAACATGCCGACCAAGACGAAAGATGGCAGGATCGACCAAGCCAATTCAAGCGGAGTATTGTGCGAAACATCGCTTTCCGCCTTAACACCTTTGGCCTTTCCATATTTCAGAACAAACCAAGCCATCAATCCCATCATGGGTACGAAGAAGACAACGCATGTCCATGAAATGAACATGAACAGCCAATCGTTATCCGTCGCAAATGTGGAAGCATTTTGCGGAAAGAACGCGTATTCTTCGGCGTAATCACCGAGCAGCGTGAAGGCGTGAGCAAACATAGTTCTTTTGACTTCTATTCAGTCGTAAAATTGGTTTCTAAATTATGTTTCTTCGTCAACCGCGACTTCGCGGCTAGGCATCGCTTTTCGTCCGATCCAAAACGGTGCCAAGCAGGCCAACATCGCTAGGACGGTAAAGGCCCCTGCCAGTCGCATGATCTTCCAAGCTTGAGCGGTGTAACTGTTACTGTCGGGGTCGAAGCTAAAGCACCACATGATGATTTGATCAACGGGCGACCCTACTGTTCCATCGCCTGATTCAATCAAGGCCTTGCGAAGATCTTGGGGCTCGAAAGAAAGAGCAAGCGAATAGCGAGTGATCACACCCTTTGGCGAAATAAAAGCCAACATCGCAGGGTGATAGTACTCGCCAGACTTTGCGTTGTAATTGTATCGGAAACCCAAAACGTCCGCGATTTTCGTGATGATCGGTTGCTGGGCCGTGCAGAACGTCCAGCCATTGGCGGCCCCCGGATGGGATCCTGCTAACTGCTCGACATAATTGTTCTTGGTCTCACGAATTTTCTCAGTGCTTTCCTTCGGATCAATACTGATCGTCAAAATTTGAAAGTCTTCACCAATCTGCAAATCCAATTCTTTAAGCGACTTGCACAACTGGTTTAGCTGCACATTGCAGAGCATCGGACAATCACTGTAATTCAGCGAGATGATGGTCGGCTTATTCCCGTCGATGAAGTAACCGGTTTTTACCTTCCTGCCTAACGAATCCGTTAACGGTAAATTCAGCGGAACGACATCACCGAGCTTTTGGTCAACCGTGACGTCCTTTACTTCCCTCGGGACACCGTTGTTTAGTGCAACATCAGCACCGGTTCGCATCGTGTCTTGAGCAACCGCCGATGTTGCCAAAACAGCACCCAACAGCCAACCCACTAACAGCGAGTGCGCGTTAACCCTGACGACCTTCGCAAAGCGAAAGACGGCGGTCGACACCGGGCGAAAGGGGTTGCTAGGTCTTGTCACTATTCTTGAGATCGCTGTTTTGGGAATCCTGTTTGTTCTCTTCAACCATCAATTCAATGGCGCGGTCAACTGGGATGACAACGTTACCGGTATCCGGATTGACGCCGTAATTTGCAATTTCAGCGGCTTGCTCATCTAAAATTACGTTTTGCCGCCGATAGTCACTCTCAGCCGATGTTTCCGCCTGCTGAATCTCCAGCATGGCGTAGTACAGTACCTGAACCGCTAAAGCAGTCACGCCGAGAACAAAGATTGATAAAAATCCGACGGCGAAGATGCGTTTGACGTCCAAATCGTCGTAGGCTGCCATGGCACTTATTCTGTTCGATTGTAAGCAAAAATGGGTGTAAAAATTCAAAACTGCGTCATCACGACGCAGCGATCAGCGAAGTCCGTCCAGGCCAAAAACGACCACAAATTTTCTTCTAAACGTTCTCAAAGGCCATCGACTCGGCCAACCTTGGATCACGGACCGCGACGACCTTAGATCCGCTGGCAACGCGAAACAGTAACCCCAGCATTAATGCTGCCATTCCAACGACACACATGATGCTGGCAACAATCGCAATCGGCGTCATGACTGCGGGGGCCGCAGACGGCACTGCAGCGTGGGCTTCGGGCATAATCATCCAAAAAACGTCAACGTAGTGCATGATCAGCAAATAAGCGGCCCAGAATGCGATCAAGGCCGGCCGCCGCCGAACAAACATGCTCATCAGCCCCATAAAGGGCAAGATCCAGTGAAAAAGAACCAACGCAATTGAAACGTACTCCCACCCTGCTTCCTGTCGGTGGTAGAACCATTCGGTTTCTTCAGGGATGTTGCCGTACCAAATCAAAAGGAACTGACTGAAAGCGATGTAAATCCAGAACAGAGTAAAACCAAAGATCAGCTTGCCTAAATCATGGTAATGCTCAACGGTGACCTCATCTCGCATGGCTCCTTTCTTCTGAAGCAGAAATGCGGAGACACAAATGAGGCAGTGAGCGGAAAGGATGGATCCCGCGAACAGGTAAACGCCAAACATGGTCGAGAACCACATCGGTGCCAGGCTCATCACCCAATCAAAAGCAGCCATCGTTGTCGTCAACGAAAATACCATCACGGCTGGACCGGACCAGTATTGCAGCCGATCCGTAACGCTGCGTTGCCCAGTTTCGTCCTGTTCGGTGCTTCCACGATAAAAGTAAATCGCCAGTGCCGACCAAACAACGAAATAGATGATCGAGCGCAGGATAAACCAGTATTGATTCAACCAACCAGCCTTGGCCTCCCAAACATCAGCGTTGAGATGATTCGAGACGGCGTAATCTGGATCGTCCCACCGGTATAGCGTCCCTGATCCGCTTAAAAGACTGATAAAGATCGGGATGAACAATATCGCAAGTGGCACGATCATCACCATCACCAGTTCAGCGATCCGGCGAACAACGGTGCTCCAGCCTGCTCGCACTAGGTGTTGAACCAACACAAAGAATAGGCACCCGATGGTCAGCGTTAGGCAGTAAATGAATGCAGCCAGGTAAGCCGACATGCCGACTTTTTCCGAAACCATAAAATTGGCAACCGCCCAACCGGCCAACATCAAGATCAAGCCGCCGCCACACAGCGGAACACTCAATGCGGACATCGAAGCTGGCAACTTGAATGCCGGATCGTCAGCTGGTTTGACAACAGGTGCTGGGTGATGAGACATCGGAAAAATCGATTCAAATAAATTGGTGGGGTCTGGAAAGAATCAGCGTGTTGCCAAGTGGCTAGGCTGACTCGTCTTTCGCATCTTCGTTAGATTCAGTTTCAGCTTCTTTTTCTTCAGCCTCCGCTTCTGATGAATCCTGATCTGATTCGTCATCCGCATTGGCCTTGTCTGCTTCAGCCTTCAGGGCAGCTTTCACTTCAGCTTGCTGTTTTTTGACTTTGTCAAGTTGGTCCTTGGGCACCAAGTCGATCGATGCATTCTGGCTTCGCTGAAGGGCGCGAACGTAAGCGACAATTGCCCAGCGATCTTCCGCCTTAATCTGTGCCGAGTAGCCAGGCATCTTGCGGATGCCGTTGCTGATCGTGCTAAACAGTTTGCCATCGGGATAGACATCCGCGTGCAAGCTGGAATCATGAAGTTTGGATGGTGGAACCCATGTCGCTGCAAGAATTCGCTGAGCACGGCGATTGACCAATCCGTTTCCCCCGCCATTGAGACCGTGACACACCGAACAGTAAATCCCAAACTGCTGCTTTCCACGCCGCAGAGTTTCCTCAGAAAATTCAACTGGATTCTCCGTCAACCATGGTGTTGTATCCATGACACTCTTGGTCGCTTGGGGTGCCGATTCTTTGGAATCATTTGCGTTCTCTGGCTGACCATCGTCCAACATTCGCACTAAACGCTCCGCACGAACGCCATCAATGCTGGCCATCGCATCCATGTCGATTCCGGTCCGGAAATTCACATCGTGTTGGCCACGTGCCACCGTGCCGGGAACATCTGGACGCATCGCGCGGGTGTCAGCGAACAAAGTCGTGTTCTGCTGAGCATCCTTGGATGGGGAGAAATCCATATCAAAGAACACATGAAAACGCGGCTGAGCGCTGTTGGTCACCCGCATCTTGAGCCCGATCAGCAGCGGGATAATCGAAACCGCCGCCACACCGATCCAAACCTTGTACATGAACCCCGGAATCTTCTTTTCCGAATCATCCTCTACAACCGATTGGATGTAATCGCTGCCAAATTCGCCAAACAGCTTTTCAACACCCGCCTGATCGTACTTGGGATCCTTCGCATCGATATACAGAAAGAAACGATCATCCGTCACCCGATCGAAACGCGGATCGGTGAAGACCGGGTTACTGAATTTTGGCAACCCGTTCAAAATCCACATTCCAAAGAATGTACCGAAGGACGCGAACAAGATCGTCAACTCAAACGCCACCGGAATGAACGCTGGCAATGAAATGTACGGCTTGCCCGAGATGATGTACGGATAGTCGATCGCATTCATCCAAATCTGCATCGTCAATGCGACCGTGGTCCCGGTCAAACCGCAAACCAACACGATCCAAGGCAAAATCGTGGGCTTAATCCCAAGTGCCTTATCGATTCCGTGTACCGGGAATGGCGTAAACGCGTCGGTCTTTTTGTAACCTGCGTCACGAACCTTGCGACATGCACTCATCAACGAATCGACGGTGGTGAATTCCGCCACGGTCCCATGGACCTTTTTTTCGCCAGACACCGTGTTCATGTTCGCGTCGTTGCTGTCAGTGTTGTCAGACATTAGTGCTCCTCTCCGTTTGAGTGAGCGATGTGAATTTGCTTAGCCAATGTTGCCTTGGTTTCCGCCATGTTGATGATCGGCATCAAGCGACAGAACAAAAGAAACAATGTAAAGAACATCCCAAACGACCCGATCAACATCGACCAATCGACCCAGGTAGGTTCAAAATAGGCCCAGGCACTGGGCAGATAATCGCGAGACAAACTCGTGACCGTAATCACGAATCGCTCGAACCACATACCGATGTTCACAAAGATGCAAATCAGAACAATGATCCAAGGCGTCGTTCGGAACTTCTTGATCCAGAACAACTGTGGACTAATCACGTTGCACGTGACCATCGTCCAGTAGGCCCCCCAATAAGGTCCGAACGCACGGTTGGTGAACGCGAACTTCTCTTCGCGAACCTGGCCGTACCAAGCGATAAAGAACTCTGTTCCATATGCCAAGCCGACGATGGATCCAGTGGCAAGAATGATCTTGCACATGTTGTCCATGTGGCGAATCGTGATCAACTTTTCCAGCCCCAGCATTGAACGGGCGGGAATCATCAACGTCAGCACCATCGCAAAACCGCTGAAGATCGCCCCGGCGACAAAGTAAGGCGGGAAAA
>CAYVAN010000023.1:0-8011 GCA_964449225.1 uncultured Rhodopirellula sp. | reverse complement strand
GGAAAATCGTCGTGTGCCAACCAGGAACTTGCGAAACCGCAAAGTCAAACGACACGATGGTGTGAACCGACAAAACCAAAGGTGCGGCGAACGCGGCCAGCAACGCATAGGCCTTTTCGTAACGCATCCAGTGACGTGATGAACCGGACCACCCAAGCGACAAAAGACCATAGGCCATCCGTCGCCACTTATTTTTTGATCGATCACGGAATGTAGCTAAATCTGGCACCATCCCCATGTACCAAAACAACAGTGAAACCGTGCCGTAGGTGCTAACGGCGAAGACGTCCCAAAGGAGAGGACTGCGAAACTGTGGCCACATCCAAAGGTTCAAACTTGGATACGGCGCAAGCCAAAAAGCAAGCCATGCACGACCGACGTGGATACCGGGGAACGTGCCCGCACAAACCACCGCAAAGATCGTCATTGCCTCCGCAGCCCGGTTAATACTGGTACGCCATTCCTGACGAAACAGGAACAAAATCGCGCTAATCAGAGTTCCCGCGTGACCAATCCCAACCCAGAAAACGAAGTTGACAATCGGCCAACCCCAGAACACTGGCGAACGGTTTCCCCACACCCCAACGCCTTCGTAAAGCAGATAGAGAATGCAAACAACAAACCATTGCAGAATCAAGAACGACACCAAGAACCCGATCACCCAGGCCTTGCTAGGCTTGCGTTCGGCGACCTGGCACACCGCTTCGGTGATGTCATGGTAAGTCGTATCACCGAGAACCAGCGGGGCACGTTCGCCCGGTCGTTCGACGGTGTTATCCAATCCGTTGGGAATGGCGAGGGACATGAATGATGCAGGGGTATTGGGGAGAAGGTATTAGGTTTCAGGCGTTAGGAATTAGGTTGGGTGCCTAATGATCTTCGTCGTGCTGGTGATCGTCGTGACCGTGTGAGTCATGGCCGTGATCGCCTTCGTCATGATCACCATGCCCGTGACCGCCATGGTCTCCATGACCATGTGCGTCGTGTTCGCCATGGTGAGGCGATTCCAATTCGGCCAAGTATTCCAATTGGAATGTGGTCATCAAACGCTTAGGCGTATTGCGAACGCGAGCCAAGTACTCAGTGCGAGGCTTCACATTCAATTGTTCCAGCATGCCGTAGCTGCGAACATCTTTTCGTTTCTTAGCAACGATTGAATCCGGGTTGGAGATGTCGCCGAATTCGATCGCCCTGGTCGGGCAAGCCGACTGGCAAGCAGTGATCACGTCACCTTCTTGAATCTGGCGATCTTCCTTACGAGCGGTGATCTTGCCTTTTTCAACTCGCTGAACACAGTAAGTACATTTTTCCATCACGCCGCGACCGCGAACGGTCACGTCGGGGTTCATGACCAAGGCTTGCAGTTTGCGATTGGCTTTTTCGATCGTGCCGGGGAACGCATCCACGCCGTAACCGACGCCGATTTCA
The DNA here is from genome assembly GCA_964449225.1 of uncultured Rhodopirellula sp. Lineage (GTDB taxonomy): Bacteria > Planctomycetota > Planctomycetia > Pirellulales > Pirellulaceae > Rubripirellula. The sequence goes on along the minus strand of CAYVAN010000023.1, from coordinate 6,583 downwards.
TCGTTGTAATTGAAGTAGTTGAAACGACGGACCTTGAACGGGCAGTTATTCGCACAGTACCGAGTTCCGATGCACCGATTGTAAGCCATCGCGTTGATGCCTTCGTCGGTATGCACCGTCGCGGCAACCGGACAAACCTGTTCGCAAGGTGCAGTTTCGCAGTGCATGCAGGCGACCGGTTCTTGCACGACATCGGCAAAGTCTTCATCGCCGCGGAAGTAACGGTCGATGCGAATCCAATGCATTTCGCGGCTATTGAGAATTTGCTCGCGACCAACAATCGGAACGTTGTTTTCACTTTGACAAGCGATTACACATGCGTTGCAGCCGGTACACTTGGACAAGTCAATCGACATGCCCCACTGAGGCATGTACTGCTTGTCTGGATTGTCTTCGATCTCATTGATCGGCTCACGCCAAGGCGAACCGTTCTTGCCAACGTGCGGAACGTGCGGGCCCAGTGCTTCGGCAAACTCCGGCACCTTTTCCATCAACGCGACGGTGCCTTCACGAACCAGCGTAAAGCTTCGCCCGGCGGTTTCCTCGCGGCCACGTTCATCGATCGCCCAGTGATCCTGAGTCGTTGCGATGTCGACTTCGCGAAGCCGTGGACGACCTTCGACACCCGTTTCCAGCAGCATCGCGCCGGAGGTTCGCATGGGCGAAACATCAATGCCGACGACGGGAATGTCACGCTCAGTGAATCCACCAACCGCACCGACACGCGTTCGACCGTAACCATGCACAAGCGTCACCACGCCGGGTGCACAGCCAGGCATTTCATAAACTGGCATCTCAACCTTGCGATCGCCACTTCGCAGAGCGACCACCAATTCGTGCTTAACCCCCAGAACCTTGGCCGTCTTGGGGCTCATAATTGCGGCGTTGTCCCAGCACATCTTGGTCAGCGAATGAGGCATCTCCTGAAGCCAACCGTTATTGGCAAACCGCCCATCCAAAATCCCATCAGCCGCAACATACAGAATTTCAAGTTGATCCTTGTCTGCATCACCAGCGGCAACAGGCCCTTCAGCGGGAAGCTCTAAATCGATGTCTTTGGCCGACAATTCATCCGCATCCGCGACTAGCTCCTCCGCAAACCCATCGTGCAGCAGCTTGCTCCACTGGCGGTCGCTAAGCGATCCGCCCATCGAATCAGCTGTCTTGCGGACAACTTCATCGCCTGCAATTTCCTTGTTGCCCAACATCGCAGCCAACACCTCGACCACCGCCCGCCCACCGAGCAGTGGCAAAATCTGTGGCTGGCAAACACCGTAATTGCCATGCGAGTCGATCACGTCACCCCAGGATTCCAGAGGGTGTGCCAGCGGCAGCGACCATTCGCATGCGACGCCGGTTTCATCATCGTATTCGCCAAGATAGATCGAATGCTGCAGCTTGCCGATCGCAGCTGACAAATCCACATCACCCGGCGCAGTAAACACAGGATTATCACCAAGGATCAGCAATGACTCGACGTCACCCTTATCAATCTTGGCCACCAATTCCGACAGCGACGCCACATCGGACAACTTGGCATCAACTGCGGCGCGGTACTGAATCGCCTTACCTAGCGAGCCCAGCTTTTTGTTCATCGCAATGCCAGCGGCAATCGCATCCTCACCCAAGGCATCCCCAACGATAACAACCGCCTTGTCACCAGCACCCGCAATGTCATGGGCCAACTGATCCAAGAACCGTTCCAACCTTGCATCAGGCTTCAGTTCATCAAACGCAACGGTTTCATCACTGTGATCATGCTCTTCTGACTTCAATGCCTCGACCTTTCGGCCCAACTCGGCAATGAACGCCAACATCTGGCTAGGCTGCAACGGCAAACGCGTGTCGGCACTTGAACCGGTGATCGTGTAATTCCCCTCGACGGCGTACAGGCGATTCATATTGCCCTCGACCGCATCGCGCCGCTTCGCAAACCCAGCTGCGGTCGTGATCATACCTGCGTCATTACCAAGAATGTCCGCCTGCAGCGTGACAACGACGTCGGCCTGCTCCAAATCAATGACCTGACTCGCTGGCTTACCAAACACCTTCGACGTCGCTGCTCGCATAACCCCCGCGCCGACCGCGTCGTACATCGCCAGTGTCATCTTCGGCAAACGCCCCTGCAACTCAGAAAGCAAACGAGCAGTGGTCGGCGAATGCGTGGGCGACATCAAAACGGCAAACTTCGATCCGCCACCGTTAGCCTCTGCATCTTTTAACAGCCCCTTGGCAAAGACATCAAACGCTTGCCAATCCACATTTCCACGCCGACCGTCGCTGCGACGCAGAAGAGACGCGTCATTACCGCGGGCACGGTCAGGATCGTAGAGCCCCAGGACCGAAGCCTGCGAGAAAACATCCGTACCGCCGCCACCGGGATGCTCCGGATTGGGCTCGATTTTCAGTGGCCGACCGTCAAAGCAAGAAACCAGCAGGTTGTACACGCGGCCTGCAAGCTCGAAGTTCGTCGCACGACTGTAAGTTTCGCCGGGCACGCGGCCTTCGGGGCGAATTACAAACGGCAAAATCTCTTCTTCGGGATACCGACATCCCGCCGCGCCAACCATGGCCAACGACGCCCCCATTAACTGCATCCAACGCCGCCGAGAAACACCCTCGGGGAATTCCGATGCTGCAACAGGAAATTCGCGATCCAAATAAGGATCAAACTTTTCGCTGCCACGCAATTCAGAGAGACTTCGCCAGTACTTTGGCGCGGACTTAGCCGCCTTCGGCCCTGACGCCGCATCTGAACTTTTCGCATCCAAACCAGGACGGGCCGACAAGGAATAAGTCGTCGGTGCTGAATCGTGAGCGGTCATATTGAAAAAGACAGGTGTTGGGATGCTAGAAAAATCAAACTTTAAACGTCAAAACCGGGGGCCACACCGACCCGTTAGCGATGACAAACGGCGCAGTGAACTTGCGGGTTGATATTGTGTTCCTTCCGCCAATCCGCAGCGAACTCAGCCTGAGCCTCTTCACTCTCGAATTCCCAATCAAGCTTGGTCACCTTGTCCTTAGGACGCAGGTGAGGCTCTGGATTTCGGTGGCACTCGATACACCAAGCCATCGACAGCTGCTCATGCTGATAAACTACTTCCATCTGATCGATTCGGCCGTGGCAACTCTTGCAACTGACACCCGAATTAACGTGAGCGGCATGGTTGAAATACACGTACTCGGGCAAGTTGTGAACTCGCTTCCAACTGACACTCCGCCCGGTTTCCCAGCTCTCATGAATCGGCCTTAGCTTGGGACTTTCCGCATGAACCGCAGCCAACGCGGCGACACCCTGATCGTCGGCCGGGCTGTGACAATTAATACACGTCGCCGTCGGAGGCACCGCTGCGTGAGCCGCCTCAAAAACGGTGTTGTGGCAATAACGGCAATCCATTTTCAATTGCCCCGCGTGGATCGCGTGACTGAAAGGAACCGGCTGCTCAGGCTGGTAACCCACGTTCAGCGTCTGGGGGTCGGTCAACAGACCTCCCATCACTCCAGCAAACGCGCCGCCTGCGGCAACTGCGACCGCAAGCATGATGAGGAAGGGATTTACCCAGCGTGGAAATAGAAACCGTTGCATGATTTTGCTTATATATTTGCCTAGGAAGACTCGTTACAACAAAGTTGTCTCGAGTGTCCAACGGGCCGCGAAAAGCACGAGAGGAGGCCAGAAAAACCGGGCGACCTTGCCCGGGCGCGACAGTATGACCGGCAATGCGGTTGAAAAGCAATCCCGGCAACGTTCTGAGCGACATTCTGTCGCAGATTTCCACTCACCGGCACGGGCCAAGTGCGTTCCTACCCCTGCCAACTGCACTGCTGACCCGTCGAGTTTCTATCCATCGACAGTTTCGCGCCGCCACAACAATCAATGTCGACCAGTTGCCAGAACCAAAAGCGACGAAGCACTGCCGCGAACGCAACGCCAACCCGGAAAATTAGGCAACCAGAAAAATCAACAGCAAACCTTGCTACGCTTTCACCTCGAAAATCGCTTCGATTTCGACTGCCATGCCAGCGGGTAACGAGTTTGCTCCCACGGCACTTCGAGCCGCCACGCCAGCTTCGTCACCAAAGACATCGCGAAACAATTCACTGCACCCATTAACGACTGCTGGCTGATCGATAAAACTGTCCGTGCATCGGACCAGACCAAACAGCTTAACCAGTCGCCCGACCTTATCGAGACTGCCCAAACCCGCCTGCAAAGTCGAAAGCATGGCAAGCCCTGTCAAACGAGCGGCGTCGTAGCCGGATTCAACATCCATATCCAAGCCAAGCCGGCCAGTCACCAACGAACCATCCTCTTTCAACGGCCCATGCCCGGACAAATAGGCCATGGACCCGGCCACCACGATCGGCCGGTACAAACCAAGCACCTTGGGAGCGGCGGGTAGCTTGATATCAAGTTCTTCGAGCCGGGCGTCAATATTCATTAGGATACCGTTGTGAAAGTTTCTACTTAGCGTATTTCCAAGATACGCAAACAGCCATTGCCTGTGCTAGCGGTTTGCGTAAAGCGTTCTACAAAACCAGAAAACTTGCCCAGCTGGAAACCGAGCCACTGGCCGCCCAGACTTAGCGAGGCGGCGGGAGCATGCAATCATGCGTGAAATTGCACCACACCGGTTTGCAGCACAACGATTTTACCGAAACATCAGAATGGACCGCCGAAGCCGAGCTGCCGACAACGCAGGCCTGACCAATCCAAGCTGGGCAGGTCCGATACATTAAAAGACCTAACCCAAGATCACAACGCAATGAAAATGCCGTCCCTACGCTTGTCTTTGGCTTTGATCGTGACTGCACTTTTGGCACAGCGAGCCGATAGCCAGTTAATCGAACGCCTTCGTTCTGATACGTCAGCATCTTTCCGTGGAATCAGTGTCGTCAGTGCAAAGGAAGTTTGGATCAGCGGCAGCGATGGGACCGTAATTCGATCAACCAATACCGGAAAGACTTTTTCGTCGGTTGCAATCAATCATTCAAACGAACTGGATTTCAGAGACATCGAAGTGCTGCCCGATGGGTCGGTACTTTTAATGAGCATCGGAAAGGGGGAATCCTCAAAGCTGCTTCGGTCGGCGGACTACGGAAAGACATGGACGACCGTTCTACAAAATCATGACGGACAAGCTTTCTTTGATGGCGTCACGTTTCATCGCGACGGCAAACGCGGCGCACTGTTTGGCGACCCGATCGAAAATCGAATGGACCTGTACCTGACCGAGGATGCTGGCAAGACTTGGAACCGATTACCGAAATCCGAGCGCCCACCATTAGTGCCGGGCGAAGTCGGCTTCGCCGCCAGCGGCACTGGCATCGCATGGACAAACGATGGGTTGTGGATTGCTACCGGCGGAACCGTTGCCAGAATCCATCGCGGAACGAACCAAGGCAGAACCTGGACGACGGCTTCAACACCCTTGCTCGCAGGCCGAAGTTCTGCGGGTATTTTTTCGATGGCCGTTCGAGGTCATCGAGTCGCTATCGTCGGAGGCGACTATCGAAAACCAAATGAAACAGGCCTGAACGTGGCGGTTTCCAATAATAGCGGCACCAGCTTTCGCACCCCCCAAGACAACGTGTTGGGACATAAGGCCTGCGTTAAATTCTTGGACGATTCAACGATCATTGCCTGCGGCCGCACGGGCGTCGACTTGTCCAAAGACGGCGGTCGCACTTGGCGACACCTGACCGACGAAGCTTACTACACGATGGATGTCGACACCGATTCGGGCACCGTTTATTTCGCTGGGCCCAAAGGCGCGATCGCGCGAATGATCGTGACAAATCAATAAGCTACAAAGAATGAACAGCCCTGTTCGCCGCTATTCCAGCAGAAAGCTACTTGTCGCAGGGCCAATCACTTTTTCACTTTGGAGTGTTCCCCATTGTCGCTCGGCTCTCCGAGCCGATTGCGCTGTCGGCTCGGAGAGCCGAGCGACATTGCTCAGCTTGAAAAACTGATTTGCCCTGCTACTTGTCGTACACGGTTGCTGGATCGACCAACCGATCATCGACGATGCCAAATGAGCCATCTTTTTCGATTCGACGAAAGAAGCAACTTTGATAGCCTTCGTGGCACGCCGCCCCGGTTTGATCGATCCGCAGCAAGATCGCGTCCGCATCACAATCAATCCGAACTTCGACCACCTTTTGCTGGTGGCCGCTTGATTCCCCCTTCCGCCAAAGCTTCCCGCGTGAACGGCTAAAGTAAACCGCATGGCCAGTTTCGAGTGTCTCTGCGAATGCCTGCTCATTCATCCAGGCAAACATCAATACGCGACCGCTGGCGGCGTCTTGCGCAATCGCAGGCAACAAGTTCCCGCCCGCCGACGCAGCTCCTTTAGCAAAGTTTGGAACCGGCAAGTCGTTCATTACGAGTCCTGGCGTAAATGCATCATAAAACGAAAACAGGCATGATACCCCTAAACCCTTCATCCCGCACGATCGGAAAGACCGTTCGCACCGCTGGACAGATGACCTAAACGTCAACACTGTTCCGATAGAAGGAAAGAGGCCAGCGCGGTTTCGCTGCCTCTGTTTTCTCATCCTATCGTCACGGCCAGCA
>CAYVAN010000022.1:27609-31281 GCA_964449225.1 uncultured Rhodopirellula sp. | reverse complement strand
TCTCCGAGCAGATGGCGCTGGCGGCTCGGAGAGCCGAGCGACATTGCTCGGCTTGAAAAACTGACTTGCCCTGTCAAACTGCATCACTAACTTGCTTATGCCGATTGATACAGCGAAGCTCGCCAAGACTGACGTTATCATCCGGTTAAACGATTGCTGGGGTGTCAGCGATTTTAAACGGAACCCCAATGGTATCACCCCAACAAGCCAGGCGATGGCGAAATGCTTCGGCACTTTCCCCTTGTGTTTCCCAGTGAGCCAAATCTTCCTGAGACAGACTTGCCTGTAGTTGCGACAAACATCGATGCAGGTGATCCAACAATCTCGAATTCTCTTTCTTTGCAATGGCTTGCGGTTGCAGCGTCAGACGTCCCATCGCTGGCTCAGCGGTGACCGACCGCGCGTGACTAGGCAAATGCACATCACGTGATTGATCCAATCGCATCAGCACACCATTGAAAGCTGCGTATCGAAGACCGTCGGAGAAAACACGCCGCAGTTCACCGTTAGCGTTGAACTGATAAACAGGATCTAGATCCCAATAAACACTCGCCGAGCGACCATGGCGAAATCCGACCACAATTTCAGCTTGCCCAATCCGTGTGCGTCCGCGGATAGGCATCTGAGTTCCATCGCGAAATAGATCTTCCCGATCGTGAGTTTGGCGAGCCACCTTTTACACCCGGCCCGAAGGACTCAATTCTGCTTCCATGTCGTCTTGATCATAGGTCAGGACGCTATGGCACGCGTATGGATTCAATCGCTCTTCACCGCCAAGATTGGCTAGGTGAATCAGGAATGAACAACCAACAATTTTCGCATCACATTTTTCCAGTAAACGGCAGCAAGCTTCCATGGTGCCGCCGGTGGCAAGCAAATCGTCCACGATCAAAACCCGCTGGCCCGGTTTAACCCCATCAACATGGACCTGCAATTCATCACTGCCGTATTCCAATTCGTAGGCGAACGAATGCAGGTCAAATGGCAGTTTTCCTGGTTTGCGAATGGGCACAAAACCTGCGCCTAATTGCATCGCCAACGGAGCTGCAAAAATAAACCCCCGAGCCTCCGCAGCAGCAACGATGTCGATCTGTTGATCCAGAAATGGCTCGGCCATCGCTTGGGCGGCGGATTTCAGTGCCTCCGGATCCGCCAACATCGGTGTGATATCCCGAAACAAAATTCCGGGCTTGGGATAGTCAGGGATATCACGGATAAAGCGTGCCAAATCAACCATGGGGATCTTCGCGAGCTTGGTGAAGGGAAATGATGTATCAATCGACGCCACAGAATAGAGGATCGGGCGACTTCGCGGAATCTGATAACAGCGTTATGATATTCGAACTATGAAATTCACCAAAATGCATGGCATCGGTAACGATTACATCTACATCGACTGCTTCGACCAACCCGTCCCAAACGACGCTCCACAACTTGCACGCGATATGTCGCATCGCCATTTCGGAATCGGTGGCGATGGTCTAGTCCTGATCCGCCCCAGCGAAACCGCTGACGCTTGGATGCAAATGTTCAATGCGGATGGCAGCGAAAGTGAAATGTGTGGCAACGCCATTCGCTGCGTCGCCAAGTTGGTCTACGAACGCGGCATTGCCACCAAGAAACGACAACTGATCCAAACCGGCAACGGGAACCTTACACTTGACTTACATGTCGGTGGTGACAATTGCGTCGATGGCGTGACGGTTGATATGGGACCACCCGAATTACAGTCCGAAAAAATTCCCACCACGATTTCCAGCAACGGACAAGCGGTTGCCCAAACCGTTGATTTCGATGGGCAAGTGTTTGAAGTGACATGTGTTTCGATGGGCAACCCGCACTGCGTCATTTTTGTTGGTCAAGCTAGCGACGATTTCGTCCTTGGGCTTGGTCCAAAGATCGAAAACGATCCAAGATTCCCCAATCGGACGAACATTGAATTTGTGGAAGTCATCAGCCGAAATCGACTACGACAGCGAACCTGGGAACGCGGTTCCGGCGAAACCTGGGCCTGCGGTACCGGCGCGGCTGCGGTCTGTGTCGCGGGTGTATTAACCGATCGATGCGAACGAAAGGTTGTGATCGAATTACTCGGTGGTGAACTGGAACTGCAATGGGATGCTGAAACCAATCACGTCATGAAGACCGGCGGCGCAACCGAAGTGTTCGAAGGTGTTTGGGAATAAGTGCTTCAAATTGATCAAGCGAAGCGATTTCCAATCCTGCCAGTCGCAGCTGTATCGGCCACGATTGAGTCGATCCCGCGTCATTGCTGGTTTGAACTTCATGAACGGATTGAACGGATTGAACCCTGGCGAAATCAGCTACGCTCTGTTGTCGATTCCATTCGATTAAGAGTCAGAAATCATGACCGATAGAACTCAACACAGCGACGATCTACTGGTGCAATCGGACACGCCGCATTCGGTGACCGTCAGTGAGCTGACCGGACATATTAAAGCGATTTTGGAAGGCACTTTCCCATCCATTTGGGTTGCTGGCGAAATTTCTGATTTGGTACGGCCTCGTAGCGGCCACCTTTACTTCACGCTGAAGGACAATGATTCACAAATACGTGGGATCATTTGGCGAAGCACCGCATCGCGTATGAAGGAACCGATCAAAGAAGGCCAATCAGTTCTTTGCTTTGGCGACGTCGAAGTGTACGCGGCACGCGGTTCCTACCAAATGGTCGTTCGTAAATTGCAAATGCAGGGCGTGGGTCCGCTGCAGCAGAAGTTTGAATTGATTCGTGCCAAGCTGCAATCCGAAGGTTTGTTCTCCGCTGATCGGAAAAAATCTCTTCCATCACAGCCACGTCGCGTCGGAGTGATCACAAGCCCCAGCGGTGCGGCGGTGCGTGATTTCCTAAAGTCCGCAATGCAAGGCATGGGTGGCGTTGAATTCATCGTCATCCCCGCGCTGGTGCAAGGCGTTGGCAGTGCTAAGTCGGTCGTGGATGCAATGAAAGCAGCGCACCGAATTTCCCCTCCGTTGGACTTGGTGGTGCTAACAAGGGGCGGCGGATCGATGGAAGATTTGTGGACGTTCAACGAAGAACCAGTCGTCCGCGCTGTTGCCGATTCCAAGCTGCCAACGGTATCAGCGATCGGTCACGAAATCGATGTCACGCTCTGCGACTTGGCAGCGGACGTTCGAGCGTTGACCCCGACAGCCGCCGCGACAGTGATCATGCCCGATGCAAAGCTGATCAAACAGACCGTCTCTGACCTGCGTCGCCGGATGGAACGCGCCGGACGATCGATCATCTCGCAGCGAGTGGATCAGTTGAATCAACTTGAATCGCGAACCGTATTCCGAAAGCCACACGAACTCATTCACAATCGATCACGCAAACTCGACGAACTCGATGCGCGGGGTCGTCGTGCGATATTCGCTAAACTGCAACTGAGTAAAGCGAAGCTGGAATCAGCCGCCGCGTCTCTATCAGCACTTTCGCCGCTACAGGTTTTAACGCGAGGCTACAGCGTCACCGTCGGCGAAAACGGGAAAGCGATCTTGGATGCTGACGATGTAGTCCCCGGCGAAGTCATTCACACACGGGTCCACCGCGGTGAAATCAAATCAGTCGTACAGGAAATGTAGAGATTCCGATGTCGTCGATGCAGATGCGGTAGTTGTAGGGTGGGTCAAGCCGCTTCGGTGCGGACC
>CAYVAN010000022.1:7218-27599 GCA_964449225.1 uncultured Rhodopirellula sp. | reverse complement strand
GGGGGGGGGGGGGCCCCCCCTTTTTTTTTTTCGCCAAACGGGGGGTGGGGGCGGGGCGCGTTGGGGGTTTGACCCACCCTACGAAACGACGACATGCCCTTTGCAATTCGTTCTAGCAACGCTTTGCCCATACGAATGCCAGCGAACTCATCAGGGTCAGCCCGCTACCGTTCGATTCCAATTAATCCCCTATACCCAGCAGTGAAGATATCTTGATCGATTGATGTCACCATGAGAAATCACCAAATTACGCTCCGAGTTCGTTACGACGAATGCGACCCGATGGGCTTCGTTCATCATTCTAATTTCCTGCGCTACTTTGAAATCGGACGCACTGAATTGCTGCGAGCCTCCGGTGGCCGCTACCGCGATATGGAAGACGCAGGACTGCTAGTCGTCGTTGCCCGAGTCGATTGCCGCTATCGCACTCCCGCACGCTATGATGAAACCCTGGTTGTTCATACCCGCATTGCGAAAGTCACCGCCGCTAAGATCATGCACGAGTACCGAATTGTCCGTCCAAATCCGACCAACGATGACGCCCAAGCGATTGCCGATGATGTCAATTCAACACTCATCGTCGAAGCGACGGTGACTCTGGGCGTGATTGACCGCAATGGCCGACTGCAACGTGTACCGGCCTCCCTGCTTGAACAATATGGCGAAGAATAGCCAACGTGTCTTTCCAATTTGAATCCGATCACAACACACCTCACGTTACCGATGCGGGCCGCTTCGCATCGGATGGCGAGATGGAATTGCTCGGATTGATTGAAGTTGACGGGAAACCTGGCCGCCGAGGCCAAGACGGTACCTCCTACCGCAACCCGCCTTATTCCCCCGGCGCGACCGGATCGCGAGGCGGCGATGCAGGACCAGCCACGCCGGGACAAAATGCTGGCGCCGTTGACTGCGAACTAACGCACAGAGTTGACTGCGAACTAACGCACAGCTCGGTCCGTTCAAGCCAAGTCCGTGATCAAATTCGCTGGACCACTCGCGCCCAGTTACCCGATGGACGAATCGTCCCGATGGAACAGAACGTTCCGATCGGTGATCGAGGATTTCTTTTTATCGATGGTCACGGTGGTGATGGCGGTAACGGGGGGCGGGCAGGCAACGGCGGCCCAGGCAGCCAGGGGTACGCCGGCCGCAATGCAACGCGCTTCACAAGCGGCACCAATGGCGGACCAGGTGGTGATGGTGGCGACGCGGGACAACCGAGCGATGGTCGCAATGGAGGTGATGGTGCCAATGTCAATCTGATTGTCGATCACACCGAAACCGGCTTACTGATGCTGGTCAAAGGCAACTTGGTTGGCGGCGATTTAGGATTCGCTGGGGAAGCCGGGCGCGGCGGACAAGGTGGACCGGGCGGCCCCGGTGGACGCAGTTATCACTGGACCGAAACACGCACCTCCCGTGACTCGAATGGTCGAACGGTCACTCGCACGATCATGCGTTCTAATCCCGGAGGCATCAATGGTCGTCCAGGGCGAACCGGTCGACCTTCGCTTTACAATGCCAAAGACGCCAAGCCGGGCAAGACGGGCCAATTGACGATCAGGGTGCGAGACGCATCCGGGCAACTCGTCTCCTACAAGTCTCCGTTTGATCTGGAATTGGTCACGTTCGACATCGCCAGCGAATACACCATCCTAGAACCCGATTCAATTGTTTCTCTCGACCACATCGTCATTCGTAATTGTGGTGGAATGCCTACGCCGGCGAACTACACCGTGCGTGTCTTCCTGGCACCAGATAAATGGCTGATCAGCGATGAAGTGGACGTTGTACTGCATCGATCGCTTGCCCCAGGTGAAACCTACACTTTTTGCGATGATGGACTCGACTTCCGAATTGGTGACTACGTCGTCGATGAACCACGCACACGTTCGTTTCGTCTGCGGCACCCCGTCAGCCCACAAGCAAGACTTGAAAGCGGTATCGCAAGATCGTTTGAACAATTTGAAAACGGCGAAGACATCCGAGTCCGTTTTCCAGTCGAATTGACGCCCATTACGTGTTTGAATTCGTTGGCACCGGGTGAATCAACTCGCGTGATTTGGTCGGTCAAAAACATCGGTGCTGAAACATTTGACCAGAAATACTTGTATCGAAGCGTGCGCAGTCGGTTGCGTTTGCTGGGTGGCGATTTGCACCAAAACTTAATCGCTTTCTTTGACGATGAAGATTCGTCTTTCGCGATCCAGTCGGTTGACGGACAATCAACGGATTGGGAAAAACGAGTCGGCGAATTGCGACCCGGCGAAAGCACCATCATCGAAACTCGCATTGGAATTCGCGACCAGCCCGGTGCCGTGGCTTATCAGGGGTTTGCCGTTGGCGTCGATTTGGATCTGCAACGACCTGGGACAAGCGATAGGTCGGACCAATACCGGCGAGTCGATTACCGCAAAACCTTCATCCGCGTTTCTGAACGCTACCTGCGCGAAGAAGGATCACGTTTCTTGTTGGTCGCCAACGAGAAAACCACGACCAATGACATCGAAAAATGGACACAGCTTGCTGACTATTTTGGCAGCGAATTGGATGTCTGGGATGTGTCCTATTATGGATTCCTGGATTTGGTTCGCGCCGTTGACGAAGACCAATCGCTTTTAAAGCAATGGGAAGGAATGACCATGATCATTCCCAACAATTACTACAGCACGCCCGCTGGACGAACCGTTGCTTTTGAGCAATTGGCCAAGGGACAATTCATTCGCGCCGCAGCCGATTACGACATCAACTTTTACATCGTCGGCGATTCTCGCACTGGCGGCGCGGAAATGCTGGCGACGTCATTGATCCCGGTCGGCGATGAAAAAACACCCAACCAACTTGAAAGTCAAAAAGAGTTTTTAAAGAGAGTGAAACGTTGGAACAAGTATGTCGCGGGTAACCAGCGCGTCGTCGGTGGTGTCACTAGTAACGCTCAAGACATTGCCGATGCATCGCTGGGCCACGTTCACGAAATCGACATTGATCGCCGAACGTTCCTATTTCAGCCAAAAGAGAAGTGGTTGATTGAAGAAGCGAAGCGATTGCAACGCAAGCTATCGAAACAGGATCCACTGAAACGTTGGATCATTGTTCATCGCTACGACACCGGTGACACCGATACATCCTGGGGATTTTTCAGGAAACGGAACGTCGGAAAATTCGAGCTCCGGCGTACTCTTGATTCGACCAAGGGCTCCGTCGTTTTGTTTGAAGTCGAAGGCATTGACGCGATTGACCGCGGCTTCATTAACAGTCAAGCCAACAAGCACGGCATCTTTTTGGCGTTAAAGTTCGAGGACAAGATCGATCGATTCATTAGGTTAGTCAGCGAGCGAACTTTCCCAAGGTACAGCGAGAACTACATCGAGCGTCCGATGACGGACGAAGAGGTTCAGGAAATTGGTGGTGAGCTGGTCGATTCGATTTTGACTGATCTATATAACGAACAAAAAACGGCTCGTGAGTGTCGAACCTGGGGACGCGGTGGCGTCCGAGCGATCATGCCGAAGCTAAATTATTTAGCCGAAAGATCGTTAAACTACGGTGTCACCCATCGACAGATGCTCGAAAATGAATTGAGCCTTGGTTTGCTGTACGAGTTGCTCGCGAATCTCCGCTATATGGCCGTTCAATCACGCACGATTTGGGATCACGCCATTTTCCCCACGGCGTTTTTTAAACGCTCGCGAGCCGTATCAAATTACATGATCGAACGGAGTGACCGAATCGCAACCAACATTTTCGGTAGAGCACCGAGTTGGTGGGACAAGATCACATCACCCGGCGACGACTACGACCCGTTCGGTTCGTCGAAGAAAAAATCGCCACAGGGAATCGAACGTGACACGGCCGACGCGAGAATCAAAAAAATTGAAACTGAATTAATTCAGAAAACAGTTTCCGTGGAAACCTACGCTGGCAGCCAGAATCATTCGGGCCTGACTTATGATCCGGAATTGTTGACCGAAAGCGTCCGCGTGATATCAGGAGAACAATACGATGCGCTCGTCCAAGCTGAACGCCAAGCAACTCGCAGGCGTTACGAAACCGAAAAAGCCATCCAAGGCGAACGCGCTGATCTACTGGTTCCAATGAAGACGGTCACGGCTCAGGCGGAAACGGTGCAGCAGTCGATCGCAACACCCAGTTAGAGTCGCGCGCCCCACCAATGATGTTGCTGATCCTGCCAAGGTTCAAACCGGCGCAAGAATCGATTGACCCTTAACGGGATCAGTTACCATTGCATCCGTTAACTAAAACGGCAGATTACTCGTGACGCAGCGCTTCGATTGGATTCATCTTGGCAGCTCGGATCGCTGGGTACAGGCCACTTAATAGACCAACGGTGACAGCAATTCCAACCGCTAACGGGATCGTCCACCAAACGATGGAAGGCTCAGCTTGCCGGATCGCTTCGGGCAACGCAGCAAATTTTTCAGGCAGGCTTCGTCTTATGATCCAGATCAATGATCGATAAAGCGGCATCGATAACAGGCCAAGCAGAATGCCGAAGAACGCTCCGGCAAAACTGAGCACAGCGGTTTCAACTAGGAATTGCCGTGTGATGTCTCGCTGCTTCGCACCCAGAGCCCGTCGCACGCCAATTTCACGTGTCCGTTCGGTCACGCTGGCCAACATAATGTTCATAATGCCAATACCGCCGACGACCAATGAAATACAAGCGATCAAAACACCAATTCCCATGAACATTAGCTTCATGTTGCGAGCCTGTTCCAGTAGCTCCAAAGGAACAACAACACTGATGTCATTCATCTCGCTATGGGTCTTATCCAGCAGTCGTTGGATAAGAGTCGCGGACGTCTTCACCGTTTCCTGAGTCTTCGTTTGCAGCGTAATTTGGTTCAGTTCCATGATTTCCATTTGGAATTGGCCGGACCGACGAGTGACAATCGTGTCACCAATTCGCTTTCGTAACGTGCTCATGGGAATGTAAACGTCAGCCGAGAAATCTTGCGAATCAAGCGATCCACCGATCGCAGCCGACGGGTTCCGATGCTCTAGCACGCCAACGACTTTGTACTTGTCGCTGTGTTCGGGAATCGTGACCCGTTTAGCAAGCGGTTCTTCATAGGGAAATAGGCGTTTGGCGACGCCAGCCGAGATAACGCAAACGGTGTCTGCGCGTGCGTCATCTGCGTCTGAAAGGAAACGTCCGCCACCTTCCCGGATCTTCAGCTGATTGACTTTCTCGTACAGCGGTGTGCAACCCACCAACCGCCCGTCGACCAGACGATCGCGATAAGTGAATTGCCGACGGATTTCGCGAATCGGTACGGCAATATCAATGGTGGGGACGTTGACAAGAATCGCCCCTAGATCGCTCCGACGCAAACCATAGATCGACGCGTCCATCCCCGCCATCTTGTCGTCTGGTGGTTTCTGGCTTCGTACGATGATCGTATTTGAACCGAGCGATTCAATCTGTTTTTGAACCTGGTCGCTCGCACCCTGGCTGATTGCGGTCAACACGATGACCGCCCAAACACCAATCGTGATCCCAAGCATCGTTAGTCCTGTTCGCAGCGGATGCAGCGACAAGCTTTTGATGCCAAGTTTCCAGGTGCGAAGCCAAAGCATTTAGGAAGTTCAAAAAGAGAAAGGTGAAGCTTGTAAGAGACTTGCCTATTGGCGTGCGAGCAATTCAGCGACAGCAGCGGCTTGATGCTGGCGAGCTGCGTCGCGGCGGTGTTGTGGGATCAGTTCATCTTCGTGCAAGCTGCCATCCTTTAAACGAATGATTCGCTTTGCTCGTTCGGCAACTTCGTCCTCGTGCGTGACCATGATGATGGTGCGGCCCTCTGCACTTAGTTGGTCAAAGATCGTCAGAATTTCCCCGGTCGTCACAGAATCCAAATTACCAGTCGCTTCGTCGGCAAGCACAAACGAAGGATCGTTGATCAAGCTTCGGGCGATCGCAACTCGTTGTTGCTGCCCACCGGACAATTGAGTCGGCCGATGGTCCAAACGGTCGCCCAGCCCGACTCGCTGGGCTAGTTCAACTGCACGACGCCGCTCCTCGGTTCCCAACCGTCCTTGGTAGTACAACGGAACCTGGATGTTCTCGACAACGCTAAGTTGTTGAATCAGGTTGTAAGATTGGAAGATAAATCCAATGCGTTGGCTGCGGATATCAGCCAATTGGTCATCATTCATCCGAGCGATGTCGTCATCACCGAGCATGAACGAGCCGCTGGTGGGCTTGTCCAAACACCCCAGCAAGTTCAGCAGCGTACTTTTGCCGCTTCCCGATGGGCCCATGATGGCAACGTAGTCACCGTCGGGAACATCAAAAGAAACCCCGCGCAGCGCACGAACCGTTTCGCTTTTCAACACATATTCTTTGGTCAAATTACGAATCGATGTGGCCATCGTCTTGCTGGTCGCAACGATGTCGCTCGCGTCATTCCTAAAAGACGGTTGCTCGGTTGGTTTTGGACCTCCGGAAGCCTTCGGAGTCTTCATCCGCTTTCCTCGGCAGTATCCGATTTGGCCTGGACCTTCGATTCGGATGGAACCATTGGTTTCATCCGCATCGCCTTCATATCGCTGTTGTCGTCTTCGACCACCGAAGGCAGATTCATCAGTGATAGATGCTCTCTTAAATTCAAGACGATCTTATCGCCCTCTTTGATTGCACCGCCCACGCTTGCCATTGTGTCGTTGGTCGCCTGTAAATCTAGTGAAACGGTCTGGAACTGTTGTTCATCTTTTTGAATCAGCGAATACATTTTTCCACCGTGTTCGTACAGACCTTGAATTGGAATCTGTAATGCATCATCGAGCTGTTCCACAAAGATCTGCGCTTCAGCACTCATTCCTGTCCGAATGTTCTCCGGTGGATCGATGATCTCAATCGTCGTCGCGTACTCTTTGACTGACGAACTAAACCAACTGCCCGGTTCGGCATAGCGGTTGACCTTTTTTACTCTACCGGTCAGCGTCATCCCGGAAATTGCATCAATTGAAATTTTTGCGGGCATCCCCGGTTTGATTAACGTGATTCGTGATTCGTTAATTTTGCACTTGACCTGCATTCGGCCCGGGTCGGGCAATCGTAGGATCGTTTGCTGTTCGCGCACTGTCGCACCGGGTTCGACGACAAACTCGGCATTGCCGCCGCGACGACTAAATTTGTTGGCATAAACGACCACACCGTCGGATGGCGCAAGCATCACACATTTGGTGATCTGTTCTAGGATTTCATCTAGTTCACCTGATTCTTCTGCTAGCTCACTTTCGGCCGCCTTCAACGATGCGGTCGCAGATTCAATTTCGCTATTGTATTGAACTAGGAATTTCTTCTTCGTGTAGTCCCTTAGAACCTTTAGACGATTCTCGGCGGAATCAAGTTGTGTCACTGCGTTGGCAACAGCGTATTCGTCAGCTCGCATTTGCAATTCTTTGACCAACCCCTTTGCCACCAGTCGAGCACTCGACTGTAGTGCCAACGTAGCCCTAGTTTTATTCTGCTCGGCAATCTGAATTTCACTTTGGATTGCTCGCTCTTCTGTAATGAAGATACCTTCCAAGTATTCCTTTTTTGCAATCTCGGATTGTTTCAACAGAGCGGATGCTGTCGACACCATTGCCTCAGCCGTGATGACCTCAATTTTTTGTGTCTTTAGATCGAGTTCTAATTGAGATGTATCCAGTTCGACTAATTTGTCGCCTTTCTTTACTGGGGTTCCTTCATCGATCACCCATAGAATCGATACACCACCTTGGCCGCGAGACTTTACTTCGCAAACGATTTCTTTATTGCGGCTACTTTCGATTTCCCCCTGTTCCAACACGATGTGGTCAAACGATCCTCGTGATGCCACCTGTGTGATCAAATCAGCCGGATTGACGCCGGATTGCTCAGCGGTAATCACGCGATATCCAATGCCACCGACAATCGCGGCAAGCACCAGACACATCACCAAAACGGCCAAAAACTTTCCCTGCCGCTGGATCGGCTGACGGTCGACCTTGGGCGAACTTTCAAAGCGCACGCGGGAAATGGCAAACAGGAATCGTGAACGATTCATTGTTGGGAAGTTTCTGGGGTGAGAGAATTCAGGCAGGGCGAAGGCAAAAGATCGAAACGGTGGGCATCCAAAATGGTTTCCACATGAATTACCTTCGGTTCGCTCGCCTGATTTTACTCAGCCGTCAAAGTATCGGTCTGATTGGATCGAAAGATTTGGATCAATCTTTGCGGATAATTCCGATGAATCGAGCGAGTAACGAGCATTGATCTCGACCACCGCTTCATCGGTAACCACTGCACCGGCCGATTGAAGCCAGCTTCGATGTTGGTCCGAGAT
Source organism: uncultured Rhodopirellula sp. (assembly GCA_964449225.1). Classification (GTDB taxonomy): domain Bacteria; phylum Planctomycetota; class Planctomycetia; order Pirellulales; family Pirellulaceae; genus Rubripirellula. The sequence continues at coordinate 19,263 of CAYVAN010000022.1, read as the reverse complement.
TGCTTTCTTGGCAAGCGAAGCCGTATCGGTTTGAGCACCTTCGGCATTTTTCACTGGTGCAAAAACATTCCCTGGCAAGCCTTCGACAACAAACGCATTGGCCGCCAACGGTAGTAGGTCGAAGATAAAACGTTCAAATTTGGTTGCGTTTGGCTCTGTTGGATCAATCAACTGCCCGTCGGTATCCAAATGCGGAACCTTCTTCGAGGCCCGGTGGAAAGGCAAGGCAGAGCTGGACTTCGCCATTCGGCGTAAGAAGGCAATGTCGATGACGTGAACACCGATGCTGCCCGCCCAAAGCTTCAGCGATCCGTCTTCGTTGGTAAGGTTGGCCGCAGATTCTGGAAGATCGCTGTATTCAATGATTTGAACTTTCCCGTCGACCAAGACCACATTGCCCACCTTCTCGGTCGGATAACGTTTTCGAACGACCTGACTGGTCATTTCGCTTTTAGAAAGGATGTGATGCCCGATGAAAGCTGGATCACAGAGATTCGCCAACGGATTGTCAACTTGAATGTAAGACAGATACTTGACCCCACGTGAATCCGCATCATCAAGTGCTCCGCTGCGATCAAGTGCCCCCACCGTTCCGCCATGACCATCTGGGCTAAGCGCAAGCGAATCCTTCGCTGCTAACAATAGCTGGCCCGAATCGGCATCGACCGCTGGCATCGTGCCTTGTTTAAAGATCTTGATTTGCGATGGTTCTAGGCCCAGGTAGTTGTTCGATTCAAAGTACTGACGCGTATCACTGTCGGTGGCTTCGCTGGTCATCACATAGAACGGAATGGTGACTCCGTAACGTTTGCCAATTGCAGTTAATCGATCGGCAAAGATCTGAAATAAAGTTCGGCCTGAAACTGGTCCGATCGGGAACATCCCCTTAGGTTTGTCAAATCCCAATCGTGTGCCCTGGCCACCGGCAACGACCACTGCGCCGACGTGGCCGGCTCGCAACGCTTCCTCGCCGGCTTGGATTGCCTGATCGATGGACCAATCACAACCGGTTCCGTCGGCGCTAACCGACGGCGGCGATCCTGCGGACTCTGCCATCGCTGCAAAGTCTTGTTTCACGTCTTCACCCGCGATCAGGGTTGCTAACTGTTCAAAGTCAATCTCATCAAGCTGCGCTGCAAGTTGTTCTTTGCCGACATCGTTCAGTTCGTCCCAATAACGGATTGCATTGGATTGGCCGTATTTTTCAAGCGTTTCGCGAAGCTTCTGTTCGTTCATGATATTTCAAAGATCGGAAGGGTTGGGTTCTGGTTGCGTTAGTGACGGAATCGCCAGGAGTCTAAATCATATCTTTCGGCTTGCAGTTTCAAAGCACGGTCGCAGTAGTCATCGATCGAAACGGCACCAGTGGCTGAAAACTGCGACCGTAAATCACTGGTCAACATCGTTGGATTCAAACTAACGTTGGTGACAAACAAATCGTGTGACCGAGATTGCCGGTAATCAGGTTGACGGGGTGCGAAGTCCAGACAAGACGCTAGCAGTTCCAGATCAAAATCGTAAAGCACGGTTCCATGATAGAGCAAATGTTGGCGAGCAATTCGCAGGCTGTTGCCCGAGAATTTTCTGTTCTTCCACGTCAAGTCACAGATCCCCTGATGCAGCGCATCGGGAACTTGATTTTGAACCGCCGCCAAGACTCGATTCATTACGTAAAGATGAGCCTGATCGATTTTTTGCAGCGTCGGATTCTGCTGGAAACTAAGCAACACACTATACATCAGGCATCCCGGGCCTCCCATCACGGTTGCGCCACCACTGCTGCGCCGTTGGATTGAAATTCCGTTTGCTTCGCATTTCTGTCGATCAACTTCGTCATCAACTTTCGACGATCGCCCCAAAACAATGGTCGGCTGGTCGAATTCCCAAACACGAAGCCTCTGCTGATCGCCATTATCCTCCGCGGCTAGCAAAATGGCTTCGTCGATCGCAAGCTGCATCGACGATGACCTCGCTGAATCGTCGGTATCAATCCACCTGATCGTCACGATTGTTTCACCATGGTTTGCGTGGTCATCATTGTGCTCTCAATGAGTCAATCAGCGGCATGCGGCTGATTCGACGTGTTGCCAACAAGCCTGCAACCAGTCCGAATATCAAAATCCCAACCACGATCAAGACAGGTTCAATGATCGGTGGTCGCACGTCCGAAAACCAAGCGTGGGGCAAGACCGCTAGAACGGCGCACAACAGCCCACAACCAATTCCCATCGCCAAGAGTGCCGCAGTTTCGGTCATCACCATCAAACTTAGACGGCCACGTGTAAACCCCATCGATCGCATCACTGCCAATTCACTTCGTCTTTCAATCACGCTGCGGAATTGGGCAACAGCCAAGCCAACGGTACCCAATAATAATCCAATTGCCCCCAAGCTCTGGAACGTTCGCAGGTAAGTATTCTGCACCGCCAACATTCCGGAAAGCACGTCACTGGAATTTGAAACATCCATTCCCACATCGCCCAGACGGCTTTCCAGTAAAGCGGAAACGGAGTCGGCCTGGTTCGCAGGTGCATCAAACAGAAAAAACTGATAGCCACTAATGTTTGGGAAAATTCTCTGGAAGTTGGCTTCGCCAATCAACAGTTGGCCCTGCAGCACTGAATTGGCAAGCAGGCCAACAACCTTAAAGAAGATCGGTTGACCAGCCTCGTACTCAAACGACTTGACCTGACCGACGCCACCGGTCATCTGCAGACTCCACATTGCCGTATTCTGGTCGATCACAACCGGAATCGGATCTGATTCACTGCCGCTGGCTTGCTTAGAAAGATTGTCCCAGGGTGTTTTGATCGATGAATTTTCTGTGGATGACAGCTCATTGTTTGGTAGCTTTGCATGGGATGCCCAGTCGAAACCAACGATTGAATCGCGACGGCTGATCAGATCCCCAAATCCGGCTGGAACTCCGATGACCGTTGGTTTGGTTGCCTGATACAGATTATTGCAACTGGCGTCTTGGCCAATTCGCAACCGCATTGACGCGATCGTCATTGCATCCAAATCATTGGCTGAGCGACCAAACGTTTCTTGGCGAGCTTTCGCGTCTTGCAAATCGATAAAGACTGGTTGCGCTGATCTTGCCATCAACTCAAACCCGCCCGTCCCACCTTCACTTGGCTGCAAACGAAACGCGGAGATGGCGATAATCAGGAATGACGCGACTGCCATCAAACCAATCGTCATTGTGCTTCGCAGCGGCCATCGCGATGCATTAAAAAATGACAGTCGCGTTAATGTCACTCGGTTGCCCGAACCAAAAGCATCGCGATCCATCATTTGCTTTTTGGAGAGCTGAGCGACGTTCTTGGCACCGCTGCTTGATTTCCCGGCGGTTCCAGGGCCAATCACTTTTTCACTTTGGAGTGTTCCACATTGCTGCGCGGCTCTCCGAGCCGATAGCGCTGTCGGCTCGGAGAGCCGAGCGACATTGCCCAGCTTGAAAAACTGATTTGCCCCGCCGGCGGTTCGTAGACGGTGGAAAATCGCAAGCAATGATGCCATCATCAGCATCATGCCGCCACCGATGAAGCCGCCTGCAGCTGCTTGCCCGCCGCTGACCGCACCAAAACAACCCAGCAACAAAGCCAGCGCCGCCAAGCCGCGTGACATCCATGGAATTCGTGTTGCTTTCGTATCCGTGACCGATTTTGAAACGATGTTGACATCACCACCGCCAAGCAATCGTTGCGCGCTGACTTTCGTTAGCCAGCGAGTTGTAACCCAAAGCGTCACCATCGCGGTTGCAAATCCAGCCACCGCACCGATGACCAAGCTAGTAATCGAATAGTGAAACGTTAAGAACGGAACGGTCACCGCGCCAACCCAGGTTGTTCTTAAGGCCCAAAGCACGCACCATGCGTAGGCAATGCCACCGACGGTTCCCAGGATCGCACCAAGTCCGCTGGTGATGACACCTTCACCCATCATCGCCACGCGTGTTCGCGATGGAGTCCAGCCCATGGCCATCATCGTACCCATCTGCTCGGTCCGCTCGGTCAGTCCCAGTCGTAACAGCATCGCGATCAATAGAACTGCCGATGCAATGACAAAGAAGCTAAGTGCCAAGAACAGTCCGTCGAATGGGGTCGTTCCCTTTGACGCTTCTAACTGTTGACGTCGAATCGGAATCACATCCCATCCAAGATCATTCAAGTGTGGATGCAGCAAGTCGCTGATCTTGGACCGTAGACTTTCTAAATCGGTTGCAGCCGACGTGTCGATCCGTAGCGAAGTTGTGTCGCCGAATCGACTCCCAAATCGTCGATGCCCTTCCGTCAGTGGTAAGAACGCCTTAGGAGTTAAACGATATTTGTTCCAATAATCATCATCAGAGCGATTGATTTTCCTTTGCAGCTGAAAGGGAAGATCCCAATCAGTGATTGAACCTTGGTCTGTCACACCGGGAACCAGCGGCGTGAAATCTGGATCGTTGTAGATCGTGGGTGGCTGATCAAACTGGGCCACACTTCGACGTCGGTAAGCACGAGACGGTTCAGTAATCGGAACAATTTCGGTAACGATCGCCTGCAAGTACCGTTCGATCTCTTTCCCATTCTCGACCTCGGGCTCGTAGTATGCGATCCGAAGCTCGGTTCCAATTTCGGCATCGAGCCGCTCGGAAGCCCACGAATTAATCACCAACGGCACCGCTTTGGACTTACGTCGCAACGTTGCTGATGCGGGAATCGTGAAATCAAGTGGCACGTCTTTTGATGAATTCATCGCCGTGATCGTGCTGTAAGGGATTGATGCGACGACCGAACCCGATTCGTCGATTCGCTCAATCGCGTTAGCTAAGTAGGTTGTGATGGGAGCGACCTTATCGCTTCCGAATTCACGAATCACTTCGTCAACGACTCTTTCAGGCAACAGCAGGCGATCACTCGTTAGGGTGTAGTAATCGAAGACAGTGGTGTCTTCGAATTTGTTTGTCACTCGGCGAAGCGATAGGCCCAAGTCATCGACGCCAACGTTCAAGTCATCGGTGCTAATTTCGCGATCAAACAACAACAGGTTGGCTTGTCCTTCGCGATCCAAAAGTTCGCCGATGACGGCGCGGGAAACATAGATGTTTTGCGGTGCCGCTTGGCTGGGCGAGAGTGAAAAGCGACCAAGCCCGCGATCTTCAATCACCGCGACAACTTTCATTCTTGGCAGACCTTCGCTGGTCGCGTCGCGACGTCCCAGCGGGCTGTCCGCTGGCACCGCTTGTTCGGCGGGTAAGCGAATCGTGATCAGGTCGCCTTGCCGAACGTTTAACTCGGCCGCAGCCGAAGCATTGATCACCACGCCATCATCCCCAGCACGATCAAAACCGGGGAACTCCATTGGCATCATTCCCAGCGAATCGAGCTCCCAGAAATCCCGATCGATACCAATGATTTGAACGGTTCCCGCACGACGAATCACCTTCGCAGCACCGTTGACGCTATCCGAGTCCACTCTTGATTCTGCGATTCCGGTCGGAAAATAAATCAGAGCAATGGCCCGGTCGTCGCCCTTGGTGATGCCAACTGAATCGAAGAATGCCATGGGTGCGACGATCGAATCCGTTAATCCCAGACGCTGAATCGTCAAATCGGCCAAGCTACCGCGCATCGAATCCCCGACCAACAACGCGCCCGTGATGACGGCGGTTGCAGTCGCCACACCAATCGCCACCGCTGCTGAAATTCGCCAATAGTGACGAATCGATGCGAGGATGAATCCCCAAGTTGAAAGCGGGTCAGAAGTCAAGATAACGGTCGTATGGATTGGGCTGCGTAAATCAATTGCACAAGATTCCTATCATCATATCGATGATCGCAATGCAAAGTAGTCCGTAGCAATGGCAGGCTAGGGCAAATCAGTTTTTCAAGCTTGGGTATCGTCAGTAAGGAATCGCCGAAGCTCTACGCGAGCTTCGCTACGGCGATACGGTCTTCAGTTTGAAAAACTGACTTGCCCTGAATGGCTGGCTTTGCTGCTTGGTTGGATTCTTTGTCGTCTGCACCTTGCAACGTATGCAATGGCCCTATCAGGCAAAGTGTTCTCTAACCCCACTGCCAACCGATACCGGTTCTGACGGAATAAATCATTGATGGGCAAATGATCGTGATACAACCGGTTCAAGGATGAACCCCCTGGTGCGACTAACCACACAAGCTGAAACATTCAGACATGCAAACGCACTGATCGCGTTTGTCATGCTGGGTTCCGCTATGACGATCGCTGGTTGCGCCTCGAAGGGCAATCACTCCGCGAAAACGATGGTCGGAATTGAATCCAATTCACACAGATCTTCATTTCTACCCGCATCATTCGTGCTCAAACCACCGGTAGTCGACTCACCGGTAGGCGACTCACCGGTAGTTGGCCGAGATCATTCCCAAGACCAGCTGCAAGAAAAACAAAAATCGACTGACAGTTTGATCAGCGAACTTGAGGATGCTTTGCAGCTTGCTGACACAGATCAAGATGGATTGGCAAGTGTCGAAGATGCTGGGTCGCAGGTGTCTGGGTCACAGGAGTACGGCCATCTGTTAAGCCCTCAGCCTCGAAATGCGACTGAGTTACCCGAACATACTTGGGACTTAACCGAATCTGAAATGCTGTCCACCGCGATGGCGAATAGTCCTGTGCTGAGGCCTCTTGGCATACGAATCCTAGAAAACCCAGATGCAGCAACCACCATGCTGGATCCTGCCATCGCGCGATCAGACCCGTTCTTCGGTCCCGACGCGGCTCTTTCCGCGTTTGATTCTCAACTGAGTGCCAGCCTGAATACTCAGAACAACGATCGTGTTTTCAACAATACGATTCTCGGTGGCGATGTTCAGGAACTAACGCAGGACTTTAGCACCGCCAACGTCGGTCTTCAGAAACAAACCCTCTCTGGTGCAACGATCAATCTTGGTGCTGTGCATCAATACGACAACAACAATCGTGACGGCAATCGATTCCGAAATTACTGGGAAACTCAGTACGAAGCCAGCATTCGTCAGCCTTTATTGCAAGGCGCGGGCCGTGACTTCAATCTGATCGCCGGCCCCAATGCGAGGCCTGGATTCAACTTTTCCAACGGAATCGTGATTGCTCGCTTGAATGTAAAAGTATCGGAAATTGATTTTAAAATCGAAGTACGTGACTTCGTGCGAGATCTATACACGGCGTACTGGGGATTGCAGCAGCAGTACACAAATGCTCGTGATATCCAGGTCGCGAAGGATCTTGCCTATCAAACGTGGCAGTCTGTTCTTGCTCGACGCAATGCAAAGCTAACCGGTGGCGAGGCAAACAAAGAAGCTCAAGCGCGCGCCCGGTATTACGGATTCGTGCGACAACTTCAAACCGCACTCGGCGGCGACCAAGGTCAAACTGGTTTGTACGCAAGCGAACGTAATCTGCGGCGTTTAATGGGATTACCGATCGTCGACCATGCATTGCTTCACCCCATCGACGAGGCTCCCACCGTTCGTTTCCATTTTGATTTCGACAGTTTAGCTAGCCGTGCGATCAGCCAACGAGCAGAGTTGAATCGTCAGTCACTGCGGGTCCAAGAAGAAGAACAAAAACTAATCGCGTCGAAGAACTTTCTGTTGCCGCAGCTGGACATGATCGGCCGTTATCGCATGCGAGGTTTTGGCGACGACTTGACCGGTGGTGGCAATCGCTTTGCCAGTGCCTACGACGATCTGTTCTCTTTTGATCATCAGGAATGGGAATTCGGTGTTGAAATGGGCGTCGCGGCGGGACGGCGCCAAGCTCACGCAGCGGTCCGAAATGCGTCTTTGCAAGTTCGCCGCGAACGATCGATATTATTAGAACAGCAGCGGACAGTGCGTCATCAAGTTGCTGATGCTCACGCCGACGTCGCATCAAGCTATGCAGCATTGGAAGCATCAAAAGCGCAGGTCGATGCAGCATCGGAACGACTGAAGGCATCCCAGGTACAGTTTCAGGCCGACAAAATTCAGATTGAGTTTCTACTACAGGCGCAAGAAGAATTATTGAGAGCTCAAATCCAAATGGCGAGCGACTTGTCGCGATACGCCACTTCGCTTGTCAGCATCGGTACGGTCGGCGGGTCGCTGCTGGCTGACGTTGGTATTCATATTCATCGCGGTGGGTGCGGGAACCAATTGATCTACGCCGGGAAATAAACCACGACAACAACGGTCACATGCCAAAGCGAAAACCGGAAATTCGATTACGCACGTATGGAATCTACACAGCGTGGGATCACGAATCGAAAGAGTTGCCGCGTTTCCGAGAATTAACCACTCGCATTCCAGCAAAAATTGACATCGAGTTCGGTTTCATCGTCACGATCAAAGGTGCGAAGAACCAGGAACTCGATTTCTGTATTGATCACCCAGGAATCCGAGACGATCGCGGCAAACGACGTCGGCCTTTCATTGGAACAGTTTTCGTCAAAACCAATGACTGGGATTTCTACCTGGGCGACACCATCTGGGAGCCGATCACGGACAAAATTGGACCGTGGCGCATGACACTAACGTTGGCTGGCCAGATTATCGCCGATAAGACCTTTGACGTCGTCGTGGATACAGTCGCAGATACAAACGTGTAACGACTTGCATTCTTTGCCGAGCCAGTCATCTCAGATGGCATCCGTCAATTATCAATGCCAAGGCTACGGCAAAGCCGCACGATACCGCGTGGCGTCCGCTGTCGACGCAAAGGGTTTGTACTTGCCCGGGACAGGTACAGGGTACATCCCATTTTCATCGGGCCTTGCTGATTTAGGCACTTGGGATTCAAGCGTGAAGTCATCGATACCTGGTGCCAAGTCGCCGCCCCTTTCCAACAGATCATCCCACTTGATTGTTTTGCCGCTGTAACAGGCTTCGCGTCCTAGGATCGCGGTGAAAGTTGAATGAGCACCGTATTCGCCTTCGTTGTAGATATCACCTCGCATCAACGCTTCGATTAGATCGTGTTGCTCTTGCTGGTGGCCGTTAAGACGCTTACCAGTAAACTCCCAAGCATTTTCACCTTTGATCCAGCCCGATGGATCTGCCGTCCCCTTGGTTCCTTGCGCGTGTTCACCAGTGTGCGTCCAAGATCCATTTAAGTGACGGCCTTGGCTGAACATTTTGGAACCATCGCTAAAGGTGTATTCACAAAATGTGTGATCAAAGATTTGCGACTTTGACGCATCACCGCCCATGCGTTGTTCACGACCACCCATTCCATTGCATTGGACCGGATACATGTTTTTGACCCAGCAACCCACATCAAGATTGTGGATGTGCTGTTCGACAATCTGGTCACCGCAAAGCCAATTGAAGTGATACCAATTGTTGCACTGAAACTGCATCTCGTTCTGGTTCTCTTTCCGATTGCGGTACCAGATTCCGCTGCCGTTCCAATAAACCTGTTGCGAAATGACTTCACCAATCGCACCATCGTGAATGCGTTTGATCGTTTCTCTATATTGCGGTTCATGTCGGCGTTGTAAACCGATGCCGACCATCAAACCTTTTCTCTTGGATTCCTCGACCGACTTTAACACCCGCCGGATTCCCGCTGGATCCGAAGCGACGGGTTTTTCCATGAAAATGTGACGTCCTTTCTTCACTGCATACTCAAACTGCTGTGGCTTAAATCCTGGTGGGGTTGCGATCACAACGAGATCGCAATCCACATCGATCGCTGCTTTGTAGCCCTCCAACCCAGAGAAAACATGATCGGGCGTCACGTCAATCTTGTCGGCGTAGGCTTTCCGTCCCAGTAATTTGAGAGCCCGTTGAGCGTTTTCAGCGAACGCATCATGAACCGCAACCAGCTTGACGTTTCCCTTTGACTTGAAAATGTTCATCATCGCGCCCTTGCCTCGGCCTCCGCAGCCGATCAGGACGATACGGATCTGGTCGGAACCGGCGGCGTGAGCCGTTTTGGCGACCGATGCAGAAAGAGCCGTCGCACCGGCAATCGCGGTGGACTGCTTAAAAAATAAACGGCGATCAGAATTTTGGGGCATCTGCTAGTCTCTCAAACGTTAGGGATCGGCAGGGAAATGACGAATTCGGCTTCCATCATCATTCGCGTTTTTCGTTGGCTTCCGAGTATAGACACAAGCCACGCACACAGATACAAGATGCGCACTTTCGGATCAACAAACGCCCCCCGAGTGACGATTCGCAGCAACGCTGTTTGCCATCACGCTATCCTGGGAAGTCATGCAAAACTCTGTTGTCTTTACTGATTCCGAAGTCCAGCTAGCTCGCCAGTTGCGCGCCTTAGAATTGCCCTGGACGCCGATGGCTGGCCAGTTTGTACTCGATGAATCTGGACTGGTTGAACGCGAATCTCCTTTCCAACCAGGCGTTTTCTTCGTGCTCAATTACGAGTACTTCATGAAAATCGCGGGGGGCGTCGATCGGTTTCGTGAAATCATGTTGTGGCTACCGACATGGGAACAAAGCCGCGAATTGCTGCGAGACATGGGAGTAAGCGATGAGCAAGTCGCAAAACATTTGGCCGATAGCAACGCCTTTGCGGGCGGCAACGAACGAGCTTGCCTTTACGAATTAATGATTGGTCAATTGGGACCGCCGCAGTGAATGGTCCCAAGCGGGAAAGCAAGATCTGCGTCGTCTGCCAGCGACCATTTCAATGGCGAAAAAAATGGCAGCGATGTTGGGACGAAGTGAAGTATTGCAGCGAGAGATGTCGTCGTTCTTCGCAGCGTCAGTTTCCTTCCCCGGATGACTTGAGCGAACCGGAATCAAAACTAACAACCATAGCTTTAAAGAAGAATAAATGAGTCAGAAAAATTACGTTGTCGTCGGCGGCAGTCACGGCATTGGGTTCGGATTAGTTCAGCGTCTACTCGCACGCGATGCCCACGTCACCGTGTTGTCGCGGACCTCTGAAAACTTGGATGTTCAAGGCGTCACGCATGTTCCGTTTGATGTCACTGCGGATGAGATTGTCGCCGATCGACTTCCATCCGTGATTGACGGATTGGCCTACTGTCCCGGATCGATCAACTTGGGTCCGCTACGTGGCTTGAAAGCAGAATCGATGTTGGCGGATTTTCAGTTGAATGTGATCGGCGCGGTCAAGTGCATCCAAGCTTCGCTAGCGGCAATGAAGGCGGCCGAACGCTCATCAATCGTAACATTCAGCACCGTCGCGGTCGGGCAGGGTTTGCCAATGCACGCGTCCGTCGCTGCGGCCAAGGGTGCGTTGGAAGGGTTGTCTCGGTCGCTGGCTGCGGAACTTGCCCCAAAGATCCGAGTCAACTGCATCGCGCCGTCACTGACTGACACGCCACTTGCGTCAAGATTGTTGTCGTCTGATGACAAGAAAGCAGCGATGGGCAAACGTCATCCCCTGGGTCGAATCGGCACCGTCGATGACATCGCGTCGATGGCAGAATTCTTGATGACTGATCTGTCGACATGGATGACCGGTCAAGTCCTCGCCGTCGATGGCGGTATGTCAACGCTGCGGGTATGAATTTCTAAGTGGCATCGGATTCCAGCCAGTGGTGGTTGAAACCACACGCTAAAAGGTTATGCCAAACCAAATGACTGCTTCTGTCACCCGTTACCTGTCACCTGTTACCTCTTTTTGGTAACACTGCCACGATCATGGCAAACCAAGAGCGACACATCGGGTTATTCGGGGCGACTGGCGTTGGCGTGGGTGCGATCGTTGGCGGTGGTATTCTTGCGCTTGCAGGCGTGGCGTTCGCCACCACTGGTCCGTCAGCGATCATCGCGTTTGCACTCAATGGCGTGATCGCTGGTTTGACGGCTCTCAGTTTTGCTGAAATGGCGTCAAAGTTCCCCGAATCCGGTGGGACTTATACCTTTGCCCGCAAAGTACTATCCGTCGAATCGGCGTTTACCGTTGGCTGGGTCGTTTGGTTCGCGTCAATCGTTGCCGCCGTGTTGTATGCGCTCGGGTTCGCCAGTTTTGTACTGATTTTTCTAAATGAACTCTCGGTCACGTTGGGATGGAATGCCGAGTGGTTGGGCACACCAGGCCTGACGGCGATATTGGCCATGG
>CAYVAN010000022.1:0-7208 GCA_964449225.1 uncultured Rhodopirellula sp. | reverse complement strand
CAACTGAAATTTGCATGGCCGCTGGCTGGTCGACCGAATGGACGCAGAAGTCTGGTCTGCCGTCGATGGGCGCAATCACCACGACGATTCTCTTGTCGTTGTTACTGATTCGCAGCAGTGGCGGTGGCGGCGACTGGGCCAACATCGCCAAGGTTAGCGTCTTCGGAATCCTGATCGTTGGTGGATTGTGGGCGGCGTCGCGTCAAGATTCAACCGAGACGGTTCAATCGATGCAGCCGTTCTTTGCCAACGGGCTCGGTGGTTTAGTGCAAGCGATGGGTTACAGCTTCATTGCCTTACAAGGTTTTGACTTGATCGCAGCGGTCGGCGGTGAAATTAAATCGCCCGCCAAAACGATCCCCAAAGCGATGATCAGTTCGCTTGTCATCGCGATCTTGATCTACTTGCCACTTCTCTTTGTGATCACCACCGTCGGCACTCCGCCTGATCAATCGGTCACCGAAGTCGCCGCAGACCATCCCGAATCCATCGTCGCCGTTGCTGCCAAGAACTACTTGGGCACACCTGGTTATTGGTTGGTCATTATCGCCGCAGTACTTTCGATGTTCACTGCTCTGCAAGCGAACTTGTTCGCGGCTTCGCGGATCGGTTTAGCGATGGCGCGGGATCGAACGCTACCAACAGCAATGTCGCGAGTGAATCCTAATCGTGGAACACCCGGTGTTTCGGTCACGATCACCGCCGTTCTTGCGTCGGTATTAATGGTGGCTCTGCCGGACGTAGCGGCCGCCGGCGCTGCATCTAGTTTGATCTTCTTGATCACCTTCGCAACGGCGCACTGGTTGTCCATCCTGGTTCGGCAGCGCAGCGAAGATGATCCGCCGCCATTCAAATCGCCTCTCTTCCCAGCGGTCCCAATCATTGGCGGTGTCGCTTGTTTGGGACTGGCGATTTTTCAAGGCATCGCGGTCCCCACCGCTGGTATGATCGCGACGGCATGGTTGGCAATCGGCGGTTTACTTTTCCTAACCTTGTTTGCACGCAGTGCGCGGCTGCGAGATGTTTCAAGCATCGCTGCCAACCCAGAACTCGTTCGTCTAAGAGGCAGCACACCGTTGGTATTGGTGCCCATAGCCAATCCAGATAACGCAGATTCAATGATCGCGCTAGCAGACACGTTGGTTCCTCGCGGCGTCGGACGAGTGTTGCTGCAAACCATTGTGGTTGCACCGAACGATTGGTCGCCGGATCTGGACGACGCGCCGATTGCCCGCTCACAGAAAGTGCTTCGCGAATTGATCGCAACGTCGACACGGCTCGGTGTGAAGGCGGAAACGCTGATGTCAGTGTCTTCTGAACCGATGGAGGAAATCTCGCGCGCCGCTAGGATGCACCGTTGTGAATCAGTTTTGTTGGGCCTCAGTGAGATTGCCGAAGATGCGACGGGATCGCCAATCGAAGGTTTGCTTAGTCGATTGGAAATGGACGTGGTTGTCCTGCGAGCGCCCAAAAACTGGCAGCTTTCCAAACGACAACGGATTCTCATTCCGGTCGCAGGACGTGGCGGACACGACCATTTACTGGTGCGAATTCTCGGTAGCCTAGCTCGGCGGCAAAACTGCGAAATCCGTTTCTTAAGAGTGATTCCTAGCGATGCACCTGAATCAGAGCGTCGAAAAGCCAAACGAGAACTTCAGCGGTTAGCAGGCATCAACTACAGCGGTGTTTGCCAGTGCGATGTCGTGGTGAACGACGACGCCATCGCAGCCGTCGTCGAAGCGTCCAAGGAGGCTTGCCTGATGATTTTGGGTGTACAGCGAATTGGAAAGAAAAAACTCTTTGGCCGGTTCACCCGACAAGTATCCGGTCAGACTGAATGTCCTCTGATCGTGATCAGCCGCCGGTCTTAACCCTAACGTTAAACCGCGTGCCTGGCGGGCCGCGCGTACTTGCAGCAACTCCAACGCGCGGCCCGCCAAGCACGCGGCTTAACAACCGACCCATCAATCACCACCATCGACTTCTAACTTCTCCCCAGAATTTCCTTGACACCCAATTGGACATGCGTACACTTCCCGGCGGTACCCACCATTTCCATTCTTTGAAGACGGAGTCCAGGGATGAGTCACTTAGTCAAGAATGCCCCGCAAAACTCTGCAAGGAACGCAGTCATGGGTGACCCGAAAACAATCCTGGCCGATCAATTTGGTCTTCCCGAATTCCGCGACGGACAACTTGCCGTCATCGATCGATTGCTGGCGGGCAAGAACGTTGCCGCCGTCTTCCCAACCGGCGGTGGCAAGAGCTTGTGCTACCAACTCCCCAGCCAAATGCTCGAAGGCACGACGATCGTCGTATCGCCGTTGATCGCGTTGATGAAGGACCAATGTGATGCATTGGCTTCGCGCGGCATCAAAGCAGCTCGCTTGGATTCCTCCCTGACACCCGAGGAATTTCGTAACTCGATGCGCGGCATTCGTGATGGATCAATCAAGTTGGTTTACGTGTCGCCCGAGCGATTCTTTAACGAGCGATTTCTGGCGTCCATCGGATCGATGCAGGTGTCGCTTTTCGCGATCGACGAAGCCCACTGCATTAGTCAGTGGGGACATAACTTTCGACCCGACTATTTAAAGCTCGCTGAACTTTCCAAAGAACTGGCCGCAGAAAGAGTTCTCGCGTTGACTGCCACGGCAACTCCATCGGTTTTGCAAGACATTCAAGATGCGTTTCAAATCGAAAACGAAGATGCCATCCGAACCAAGTTCTATCGACCTAATTTAAAACTGATCAGCCAAGTCGTCGACTCAACGACCCATTACGATCGTTTACTGGGCAGATTACGAGAACGGCCGCGAGGTTCCACTTTGATTTATGTGACGCTGCAGAAAACAGCGGAGGAGATCGCCCATCGATTGGCCGAAGATGCAATGCCGGCGATCGCCTACCATGCCGGACTCAAATCTGAAGAACGTACCGCGATTCAAGAAGAGTTCATTCATTCGACCGATGGGATCGTCGTCGCCACGATCGCATTTGGAATGGGCATCGATAAATCAGACATCCGCTACGTCTATCATTACAACCCACCCAAATCTTTAGAATCCTACGCTCAAGAAATCGGTCGTGCTGGACGCGATGGTGGTGATTCGATTTGCGAAATGCTGCTACTCCCCGATGACCGAACGGTGTTGGAGAACTTTGTTTATGGCGACACACCATCGCGGCACAACGTGGGTCGATTCATCGACCTGATGGCGGGCCAAGCGGACTCGTTTCACATCTCGCATTACAAGTTGTCATTTGAGACTGACATCCGAATCCTGGTCGCGCGGACGTTGATCACCTACTTAGAGCTCGACGGATACATCAAAGCGACCTCGCCACGTTATGACAGCTACAAGATCAAGCCGCGGGTCACATCCAAAAGTATCCTCAGCCACTTCAAGGGTGAACCACGCGAATTTGCGGCAAACTTGCTGGGATGTCTGACCAAGTCTCGAACCTGGTTCACGCTCAACACCGTTTTGGCGGCGCGTCAATTGAAGTGCGATCGCGAACGCGTGATCAAGGCGATTGAATACATGAGCGAACAGCAGTGGCTTGAAATTCAGGTTTCCGACTTGGTCCACGGCTACCGCTGGATCCGTCGTCCATCAAAAGTAGGGCAAGCCAACGAACCAACATCCGACTGCAAAAATTCCGATGCAAAAGCACTCGATTCCAAAACACTTGCTGACGATTTATTCCAACGACTGACCGTCCGCGAAGTAGCGGAAGTGTCGCGGATGGACGAAATCTTCGATTTAGCCAAGGCTCAGTCATGCCAAGCAGCCGCGTTGTCACAGCACTTCGGTGAATCGCTTGACGAGCCATGTGGCCAGTGCAGTTCCTGCACCGGCGACGGACCTCACGTCATCCCAGCACCCAAGTCACGTCCGATTGGCAGCAGCGTCCAACGGGTCATCGATGAACTGACGCAGCAATATCCAGATCACTTCACAACCCCTCGCGATCAAGCTCGCTTCCTATGTGGCTTATCATCACCCGCGATGATCCGGGCCAAACTAACCCGAAACGAAAGCTATGGAGTCTGCAGTGGCATCCCATTCCCCGAAGTCCTGGCCCAATTGGGCGGCGATTTGTAGGTCAATTGACCCATTCCATCTGCCATAGAATTCAAAGACCATCAGGCAAATTCGCCTACAATCCTAAAGATCCAAGCCACCAAGTTCCTCGTCCCTGCAACCCACCAGTATTGATCAAAAAAAGAGCCACTTGACGCAATCAAAATCCACCTGATACTCTCTGCTCTCGCGACATTCGGCCTCCGAATAGCCGCGAACACCATTTCCGGGGGATTAGCTCAGTTGGGAGAGCGACGCGCTGGCAGCGCGTAGGTCATCGGTTCAAGTCCGTTATCCTCCATTACCTGGGGTCGTCGCAGGTGCCGCTGATCATTATTGATTGGTGGCTTGTTGCATGTGTTCGCGGCGAAGCCGCTATCTTGTCTGTGGCTTCTATCCGCGAAAGATCAGGACGGCATTGTCTGTCTGCTCCCCTTTCTTGCAGCGATTGCCTGAGACTTGAAACTCTCTTGGTAGTCAACGGAACACGGAACTAGGCCGCATCGGTAGGCCAGACCGAAGCAGGTTTGGATCGTGGCGAAGAGCTTTCGGCTTGTCCAGCTTCAGCATATTTTGATTCACCGTTCGCCGCTTAGGTGGCAGCCGAGCGATTGTCTGAAATCGAGCGCAAGCAGAACGTAGACTCGCTACCGAGGTATCTTCGAATGCGAATTGCAAAGTTTACTTGCCGAAGCCTGTTGGCTTGACAAACATAAGTGCGAAGGGTGAGGCAATTGGCTGAGCAACCTGTAGATCCGCGTCGTCTTAATCAACTCGGATGCGCACAGTTGCGGCAATGCCGTCGGTGCTCATTTGGCCAGCATCATTTTGCCGGAAACCGAGTACACACACTTATTGCATTCCGACCAAAATACAATCCGACTTACCCGCCGGAGATCATCGCACAAAGCTTCGAAAAAACCTCTGCCAACTCTTGCTCGGGATCAACCTGTTTCAGTTCTTCTTTGGTCATCAAAGCAGCCACTTCGTTGTTGAGCATCCGCTTAACGACGTTTTTATGTGGCTTGGCCATTCTACCGCCACCTAGAGGAATCTTCGAGTTCGTCTCGTGCATTCTCGCCATAACGGCTGTTGGAACACAGTCGTCCGACTGCCACTCAACCGCGACGCCAAAGCAACGCTCAATCGCGTCAGCATGAAGGTAACTTTCTGCCGCTCTCCTCTTCAACGTCATAGCCATCGAACCATCCGTGCGTGCGTTGACTTCATTGATTGCACTACCAATCTTCGCGTCGCCAGCAAAGTCACCATCGTACAAATGAAACTCCGGCCGATTGAGTTCCGAGAGGTAGTGATACTCAACCCATTGCTCCAGAGAACGCCCACCGAGAGGAACGAATGCGATAGTTTTATCAGTTGAGAGATCGCGAATGCGTTCGTCAGAATTGGCAAGAATTCGTGTAATATTCCAACAGAAATGAACATCATTCGGTCCTTCGACGCAGCAAAGGACTTGAACGCGACTATCTGGAATGACCCCGAGTATATTGTCGTCCTCCGACGAGGCAGCCACTACCGAGCGTTTCCCATCCGCGTCTTTATCGACAAAGCGTAACGACGAAACTGGCACTAGCCCAGCTAACCCTGGAACATGTGTGGTCAACAATACCTGAGCGTTTCCAGAGTCCGCCAACGTTTTGAATGCATCGATAAGGAGACGTTGATTGCCTGGATGCTGAGACGTCTCTGGCTCCTCAACGGCAAAGATGATTGATTCAGTGTCCGCATTGGACTGACGTCGCTCCGCCTCTGCCCGGAAAAAGTTCAGCAATATCAGACGTCGCACTCCACTTCCCCGTTTGTTAAGAGGGACGCCGTTGTCGGAGTCCAGCTTGACCGAAAATGCACTCTTCCACTTGGGAGCATCAATGCGAGGCTGTAGTTCACTAGCGAGATCGGGAGCCATATCCTGAAGTTTGTCCAGCGTTCGCTGAATTACATCCCGAACTTCTCCGATGACAATTTCCTGAGCCTTATCTAGTTCCGCAGAAGCGGTTTTGAGTGCGACATCGATTGCGGCTTTCATCGGGTCTTGGACTTCTGTGTCGGAGTCAGTGCTCGGACAACGCGAAAACAGGCAAGGTCTTTTCAATCTGCACGAAGATCGATTTTGAGTTCTTCTCATCCATTGGCAATTCCACCGCGACCTTCGCACCCGTCAGCCCTTTGCGGATCGCAGCTCGGAGAAGCGGATTTTGCTTGTTGTCTGAGACTGTCTCGCCGGAAGTCTTTACTAGTTTCTTCAGTTCAGCATTGGTCAGGGATAAAAGGCACTTTCCATCTTCCAATAACCGATGCTCCGCACAAATCGTCACGCGAACTTTCGGTGTCTTCAGCGAGCAATCATACGTCTTGTGAATCTCAAGCTCTCCGTCCGAATTCAGCAATTCTTCACTTGCGAGAGTCGTGCTTGTGAGTGCATCCAATACAATTTTTTCGGGGAGGTCCGCGAAAACACACCCAATGCGAATCTTCTTCTGATCAACATTACCTACCTTGCAGCCGTCATCAGAGTCGATTTTCACGGTCTTGTTGTTGAAGAAGATTTCCAGTGCTTCGAGGATGGTTGACTTGCCAGCATCGTTCTTCCCAACAATCGTGGTGAGCTCGTCGATTCGGATCGAAACCGGCTCTTGGTAACCGCGAAATCCTTCAATGGTTAGTCGCACTAACTTCATGGCTGCCCCTTCATTTTGAAACTAAATTTTTAACCCTCGTCAAACTGGGGAGAGATTGTCCCAGGTTTTCTTCAGAGATGCGATGGGGCAGATCGCATTAGATCCAGAACGGAAAAGACTGGCATCTGCAGTGATATCAGTTACCACACGCTTAAAGCAAAATACCGCTGAAGCACTTCGCCACGCAGCATCTGAACGAATGTTCGAAGAGTTTTCACTGTTCTCGCATTGGCGTGCTGTAAACGGCGATTGAAGCCAGACCAAGGCGCAATCTACGACACCGACGCAGTTTTGGTCGAATCGCACTACGCCTCGGTTGCATCACTCTCCAACTCGAAGCCTCTGCACAAACTGAGTGCGGTCGAATCACCGACGCGGATTCGCCCCGAGCACACTTCGGTGGATGGCACCACCGGAATTT
>CAYVAN010000021.1:0-31324 GCA_964449225.1 uncultured Rhodopirellula sp. | reverse complement strand
CCGCCCCCCGCCGCCCCCCCCGCCCCCCCCCCCCCCGCCCCCCCGCCCCCCCCGCGCCCCCCAATTGTGACAATTGACCTACTTTTTGCTTTCCAGCAGGTTGATCACGGCTTGGATGTCGTCGGTGATCGGTGCCTCGAACGTCATGCGTTTGCCGCTTTGCGGATGCGTGATGGTTAGTTTGCGAGCGTGCAGGGCTTGCCGCGTCAGGATGGGCGGTTCGTCCTCGACGATTTTTTCACGTGAGTTTCCGCAGCCGACGATGATTTGTGACGGCGTGACTTGCGAGTGACCGGCGTAGAGTTTGTCACACAGAATGCCCGCACCGACGTGGGCCAAGTGGACCCGCAATTGATGAGTTCGTCCGGTGTGCGGTTTTAAGCGAACTTGGGTGTATCGGCCGTGTCGCGAAATGACTTCGTAGAACGTTTTGGCGGCACGGCTGCTTTCGTGGTTCTCGCGTATCGCTTGTTTTTCGCGTTGATAGGGATGCCGTCCGATCGACGCTTCGATGATGTCACGGTCTCGGTCGATCGGTGACGCCGCGATCGCGAAGTATTCTTTTTCAACTAAGCGATCATGAAACTGCAATGCCAAGTGATTATGGACCGCGTTGGTTTTAGCGATCACGATGACGCCGGAGGTGTCACGATCCAATCGATGGACAATGCCCGGTCGCGTTGGGCCGCCGACATCAGAAAGTGATTGGAAGCGGTAAGCCAACGCACTGGTCAGTGTTCCCGACCAATTGCCGCGTGCAGGATGAACGACCATCCCAGGCGGTTTGTTGACTACCACCAGGCCATCGTCTTCGAATAGAACATCCAGCGAAATGTTTTCGGGGACGGTGTCATCGACTGGCAAGGGTGGAACTTGAAAGCGGACTTTTTGACCGACTTTCAGCTTCAAGCTTGGCCGAACGATCTTGCCGTCGACTTCGGCACCGTCATTCTGAACGGCGGCGCGGATTTGCGTCCGCGAATGTCCGTCGCAGCTTTGGCTGAGGAATAGATCCAACCGCATGCCAGCGGCAGATTCTGGCACGACAAAGTCCCGAAAAACCGTTTCGCCTTCGACAGCGTTTTCTACAGCGTTTTCTACTGGGCTGTCGACTGCGTCTTCCGCTTCGTCAGGATTGGTTTCACTTGTCAACAGATTCAACAGATTCAACAGCCTCGGCGGCTGCTTCGGCGGTATCTCCGGTGGCTTCCGCATTGACGCGTTCGGCAACTTCATCAGCAACTTCGTCAGCCGTAGATTTAGTCGCGTTCTCGGCGGCTTCCAAAGTCATCGTAGGCTCAGCGGTTTCTTCTTCAGCAGCCTTGCTGTCCGTGGTATCGCTGTCCGCAGGCTGGGAAGCGGATGGATCAGCATCATCGGGCAATTCTAGATCGGAATCCTTGTCCATCACATCGGAATTTTCGCCACCGGGCAACGTGATTGTGTCTTCTAATTGCAATGGCCCCAGATCCATGTCAGGGCTGTCGGGCAGCGACTGGGCATTTGGCAAAGCAGGCGGCAATGACGGTTCGGCGGGCGAAAAGTCTTGATCGGCGAACCAGGTCAAGAATGTCTTGGTCGCGGGAGTGGATAGGCTGTCGATTCGACTTTGCGCCTTCTTGATCATCGCTTCGGATTCGCCGACCTTGATGGTTTCTTCGTACTGCTTGATCGCTTCGTCCAGTTCGCCCATTGATTCGGCGACTCGACCGAGTCCAAAGTGAGCTCGGGATTGAAGCAGAGTATCTTTTTCGCTGGCCAACGCGTTGGAGAATGAATTCTTGGCATCTCCAAGCAACTGAACTGCGTTTTCACGATCGTTGTATAACGCTTGGATCCCTTGGCCGAGGAATTCGTTGCCCTGGTAGACCTTTGCCCAACTGGCGGCCAATGTGCCGGGGTACGATTCGCTGACTTGCCCGAGTGCCTCCGGGTCACCCGATGCGGATGCTTGTAAAAGCCCCAAGGTCGCATCGCTGCGTCGTTCGCCTTGCTGAGTGCTGTAGAACAGGTACCCGATCGCCGCAACGATCAGGATTCCGACGACAACAGCGATCAAACGAGAAAACGGTTCAATCGCCTTGTTCACGCGCTCGAGTTGGATGGCGAGTTCGTTTTTTTCGAGTTCGTGACGACGGTCGTTCATGTTCGATATCAGGATCGGGGACGAAGTTTTGAAGCAGGAAATATAGAAGCAGCAAGAGTTTAGAGTCAATAGAAAGAAGCTGACAGGTCACAGGTTGCAGCGATCAGGATTTTGAGACTCATTTGCTTGTTGTTACCTACTTATCTGTCCTCCGTAACCTGCTTCTCCTTCAGCTCTTCCAGTGATGCGTATTCCAGGGTTGAAACGTGGCAGGCTTCCAAAACTACGGGCGGTGCTTTTCCGGCGTCGTAGGCTTCTCGCCAGCGTGGGGCGCACAAACACCAACGATCGCCGGGGACTAATCCGGGAAACTGGTACATCGGCATGGGCGTGGTCAGGTCGTTGCCTCGCGATTTGCTGAATTCCAGAAACTCGGCGGTGACCTGGCAGCAAACGGTGTGAACACCTGCGTCATCGCCGCCGGTGTTGCAGCAACCATCGCGAAAGAAGCCGGTCATGGGATCGGTGCTGCAAGTTTCTAGTTCCGTGCCTAATACGTTTTTTGCCATGATCTAAGCTGCGTCCTGTTCTTGTCGTTGGATTCGGGTGACGTGCAAGAGATAGAGGTGTTCGGTCGTTTCACCGCCGTCAGTCGTAACATACAGCCAGTGCTTCGTTAGCAATGCCATTTCCGGATGTTTTACGGTGATGTGAGTCCCGTCGCTCATCACTACGGTAAACGGTGCGAACGGTTTGGTGTTCATCAGCTTCTTGAGTTCGGCTTGCATCATCAATCTCCGTTTGAGTTTGGCTCTCCCTGCATTCTACTTACGCCGCGCCGCCGCCGTCCACTGGCGGGTGTTTTAGAGCATTTTGAGCATCAATGTAGGCCGGAACAAGCGAAGCGAAGTTCAGGCAATTGCATTGCACGGTGTTGAACTGCCTGAACTGTTATTTAACTGCCTGAACGGTGTTGAACTGCCTGAACTGCGCTTCGCTTGTTGTTTCGTATTGCGAAACCTGAGCGTCAGGACTCACCATTCCCCTTCCCGTTAAGATCGCCCCACTGTCAATTTTTCGTGGGCAATTCCAATATGGCGTGGTCATCAAAAATTGAAATCAATCCTTGACGCCGAGCGCATCATCAGTCGAAATAATGCTTCGACTTGTGGGTAAAGACAAGCTCCTTGACCCACCCTACGTTGCTGCGTTGTGGCATCTGGGTTGACGGGGATGGGAACAGCTTCGGTTTTTGTGGCGTTGTTTGATTTGAGTTAACTGTAAAGATCAGAACGGTACGAACGTGGCCAATTACGCCAACAGCAGTTCGATTATCGCTTGGGTGTCTGACAAATCATTGACGACGGCGTAGGGGCTGTGTTTTGATAGCGATTGTTGTTCTTCGCTGCCGGTTGCGACGGCAACCACTTTGGCGCCGATGGCGTGTCCGCATTGAATGTCGGCTGATGTGTCGCCGATCACAATCAGATCATCGGTTGCACCGTCACCGTAAATTTGAACCAGGTCGGATGCAGCTCGGCGAGCCAGGTCGTCGCGGTGGGCATCATGATCGCCGCCAAAAACATTTTGAAAATGGTGCGTCAAATCAAAGTGGTTCAGTTTCACGCGCGCGGTGCTGATCAGGTTGCCCGTCATCACGCAGCAGCGAACGTTTGACAGTTCCGCCATCTTTGCAAGCAAAAGATCGACCCCTGGCAACACCCAGCCACCGTAATCAGACAGAATTCGCGGCAGGTGATTGACGTAGCGTTTTTCGAGCCGACGCTGATTTTCTGGAGTCGTCGGCAAGGCATTTTTTTCCAGCAATTCGATCAGGATCGACCGATCGGTACGCCCCGAAAAATCCAGATCGACGCGGCTTTCGGTTAAGCCGAATTCCTGTTCAATCGCATGCTTCAGCGCTCCACTGCCGCTGTTGTTGGTCAAAAGCAGCGTGCCGTCGATGTCAAAAAGCAGGGTTCTCATGTTGGAATCGTAGCAATTCGGCTACTGGAATCGGAAGGGCGTGGCATTCTTGCATAATTGCGCTAGATCGCGGGTGGGGCTGTTGGGTACAAGCACGTTTACCGCACCCAAGGACGACAACGAGACACCATGAAAAACTTTCGACGCGTACTGATGATCGCCGCACAAAGGCGATTGGCACTTTTCGGTATCTTGCTCACCTCGTTGGTCGTTTCGCTTTTGTGGGCAGCCAATTTCGGGATTTTGTACCCCGTCGTGGAAGTCGTCTTTAATGACGAACACGATTCGTTGTCGGATTACGCCAACGCAAAAATCACCGAAGCCGATCAGAAAACGACTGCTTTGGATTTGGAAATTAACGAGCTGGTGGCAAAAATTTCCGGGGCCGAAGCAGCCCAGAAATCGTCGCTACAATTTTCGCTCGATGCCAAGCAGCAAGAACGAAATGTCATTGCGAAATCAGTATCATTTCTAACCAAAGCCCAGCCCTACATTGAAAAATACACACCCGGCGGTGCCTACGAAACGCTGTTGTTGATCATTGGATTTTTGGTGGTGGCGACCGCCGTCAAGCTGATTGCATTGGGAAGCAATCTGATGCTGGTTCAATATGTCACCGAACGGACGTCCTTGGATCTGCGAAACCTGTTTTTCCGAAAAGCACTTCACTTGGACTTGGAACTTTTTGGCGAAAATGGTTCTGCGGATTTGACCAGTCGTTTGACCAACGATGTCGGCAACGTCTGCGGCGGCATTAACGTTTTGATGGGGCGACTGATTCGTGAACCATTGAAGATGATTACATGCTTGGTCGGTGCGGCCTACATTTGCCCACGGTTATTGTTATTAGTGATGGTGGTCACACCGGTCGTTGGGCTGATCATGCACCACATCAGCCGTGCAATCCGCCGCGCTTCGCGACGAATGATGGAAGAGATGAGCCAAGTGTATGGCTTGCTGAATAATTCGTTCGCGGGGATTCGTGTAGTGAAGGCATTCAATACGCAAGGTACCGAACGTGCGAAGTTCAAACAGGGAACACAGGCTTACTTTCGTCGGTCGATGAAGATGGGGCTGTACAACATGTTGGCGCGAAGCACGAGCGAAATGTTGGGCATTATCACTGTCAGCATGGCGATATTGGCGGGCGGTTATCTGGCGATGAACGGCGACACTCATTTGTTCGGACTTCGCATGTCGGACCAACCGCTCGGTGCCGCGGAAGTCCTAACCTTTTTCGCATTGTTGATTGGTGCGTCGGATCCGGCAAAGAAACTGACCGATGTTTGGAGCGGATTGCAGCGTGGGATTGCAGCGTCGGACCGAGTCTTTGAAATCATCGATCGTAAGAGTCGCGTGATCGAACCCGAGACATCATCGGCTCTCGCTCGACCCCATTCACGGATCACCTTCGAGGACGTTGTCTACAAGTACCCATCAGGGCCGAAGGTGTTGCAGGGCATTGATTTGTCGATCCGTCATGGCGAAACGATTGCCGTGGTTGGGCCCAACGGGTGTGGCAAGAGTACGCTGATAAGTCTGTTGTGCCGGTTTGACGATCCAGCGTCCGGCAAGATCATGCTGGACGATGTTTCGGTTGACCAGTTGCGAGCACGCGAGCTTCGGAAACGAATCGCGCTGGTGACGCAGCGAACGGTTTTGTTCGACGATACGATTGAAGAAAACATTCGCTACGGAACGCCAGGTGCCGATGATCACGCGGTTGTGCGGGCAGCAAAGTTGGCGTTCGCCGACGAGTTCATTCGTCACAAAACGCCCGATGGATACAAAACCATGCTGGGTAGCAATGGCATGCGATTGTCTGGTGGGCAGATGCAGCGAATCGCTTTGGCACGTGCCTTCTTGCGTAATCCTGACATCCTAATTTTGGATGAAGCGACCAGCCAAATTGACCTGGAAAGCGAGCAGCTGATTCATCAGGCCCTCGCGAAGTTCTTGGTCGATCGCACCGGCATCATGATCACGCACCGGCCCACCAGCCTAGCGATGGCCGATCGCATCGTCGTTGTCGAAGGCGGTCAAATTGTCGACGAAGGCGTCCACGCCAAGCTGATCAACCGTAACCGTTTCTACCAGAGTCTCTGCGGCTCGGATTTTAAAAGAGCAGCTTGAGGAAGGGGGGCAGGAGACAGGTAACAGGAGTCAGGGGACAGGTGACAGGTTTTAGGTTTTAGGTTTTAGGTTTTAGGGATGATCTGTGAATCGATCCTTGATTTCCTAACGTCTGGTCCCATTTCTGAAACCTGAAACCTGAAACCTGAAACCTGAAACCTGAAACCTGAAACCTGAAACCTGTCACCTGTCACCTGTCACCTACTCTTCCATTTCCATGGTGGCTAGCCATTGGGTGGTGGCGTCGGCGTAGGATTGTAGGAATGCTTGGCATTGCTGGCCGGTGAATTCGTTGCGATTCCAGTTGGCCGAAATGCAGATCTGCCCCCAGTTGATGCAGATGCCCAACGTGATGTTGGTGTGTTGCCGCGCCGGGGGCGCAATAAGAATGTTTTCCAGGAAGCTGTCGCCGACTTTGCGGCGTCCATCCTGTTCCGGGAAATGGTTTTTCATGCCGCGCGCGATATCGCCGGTGTAAGTCAACACACTGGTGGCCATGTTGCGGCTGAATCGAATTGCACGATCGAGGGTCTTGGGTTTGCCTGCCAACGCCGCCAAGCCATCTAGGAAATCCATGTACACGCGAGTGTCTTTGATGTCCTGCGTTTCTGCTTGAACGCTGGCCAATAGCGATTGCCAATCATCGCATTGCTGATGCGTTCGACCCAAGAATGAAAAGCTCAACCGGTTCGTCGCAGGCGTTTGCAGGTCGCTGCGTCCGCGTAGGTCCACTGGCATTAACAATCGAATGCGACTACCGGGTTTATCGATACCCTGGGCGCGATTCCAGTGCTGGCAAACTCGGAATAGAACGGTCAGCATCAAGTCGTTGACGCTGATTTCGTTTTGGCGACAACAATCAAGCAACCGCTTTGATGTGGGCTCGTCAAAAATGAAGTGACGCAGCGGTTCGTTGTTGCTAACTGAATCGTTGCTGTCTGAATCGTTGCTGTCTGAATCGTTGCTGATTGGGGCCGCAGGCGTCGAGCGGTCGGTTGCGTAGTTAGCGTTCTTACCGGCGACAAGTGGTTGGGGGCGTTGGATGTGAAAGTAGTAAGCGTTGGCGAGCTTCTGCAAAACCGTCAGTGATTTCTTGGCTGGCTTGGATCGAATGTCCGAGAAGTCGGCGCGGTTGAGCAAACGCGTTGGGTCCAGCTGGTCGCGTTTGCGTTTTTTGGTCTGGCGTGGTGTTTCATTCTGTTCTGATTCATCGCTGTGGTGATCAACGCCATCGGTGACCTTCGCATAGCTTCCAAGCGTGTCGATCAGAACGCGACGAAGTCCCACTCCATCGCATGCCGCGTGATGCAATTGGATCAGCAGACGCGATCGACCGGTTTCCTGGTTAACACCGTACCAGTATCGACATCCGGGTTCGGAACTTAGATCGATCGGGCGTGGGTTCGGTTGATCGGTATCGATGAAGTCCGACGTTTGCAGAATCGGATCGGTTTCAGGATCACGCAATTCGGGAACGAAGTTCGGATCGTACTGCCAATGCATCGTAACCAACGTGGATGCCAACAGCGGATGTTGGTGAACGGTTTGTTGAAGCGCGTTGGCCAGGGCTTTTTTTTGCAGCGGTCCAGCAAAGTGCAATTCGATGAAACTGGTCATCGGGCATTCCGGCCGATCGTCCATCACCAGATACTTTTCGATCGGTGCCAGCGGCAGCGGGAACAGACGCTCGGGATGATTCGACAGCGATTCCGGTTGCTGCTGTTTGCCTGAAGTCGATAGGGAAGGGGATAAGCTCATAAGGCAGTGCTTCGTGTGCAGACAAATTTACAGAATACGCGAATCAGCTTCGGTGGGCGAAACATCCCGGTCCGTTTTCCAGGGTAAATCACTTTTTCACTTTGGATTATTCGCCAATGTCGCTCGGCTTTCCGAGCCGCTAGCGAATTCGGCCCGGAGAGCCGAGCGACATTGCCCAGCTTGAAAAAACTGATTTGCTCGGTCCGCCTTGTGGTTCGACCGGATCAAGCCTCGCAGCAAGCCTGGCAGGCCAGGCAATGATGATGGTCGACTGGGTGGACACTGATTGACCCTAACTTGATGCCCCCTGAACTCAAGAATTGGTGTCGGTTTGCGTGGTTTGCTTGGCTTGGTGGTGTCGATTGTGCCAAATTTGATGACGTGGACGCCTGGGTTGCTTCCACCGAAGTGCGATGGTCCACAAAAAAACGCGACTCATGAGAGCCGCGTTTCGTTGAAATGGATTCGTCCGTCGGGTTACGGATCTTACTCTTGATCAACCTTACCGGAATCGTCTTTCTTCTTGTCTTGGGTTTCAACCGGCGCGTCGTCGGCGTACTTGGCTTCTGGAATGGCCGCGTTGTCCTTGGTTGCCAGAGCATTGTGGTAAACAGCAAACTCGGTCGGGTCTTCGCCCTTTTTGTTGTCCACCTTCTCTTCGGTCACTTTCGCTTTTTCGACGATCAGCTCGATCACTTTACGTTCGACGATTTGGTTTCGAAGTGCATCCATCTGGCCCTGCTTTTCCAATCGAGCACGCACGCGACGCGTTGGCTGGTCTTCTTGTTGAGCGATCAATTCGATTTCGGCATCGTAATCGGATTCTTCGGCATCGATCTTTTGCTCTTCAGCAATCTGCTCCAGAACAAAGTGTTCACGCAGAGCGGCTTCGGTGGAAGCTTGTGCGTTTTGGCGTGATGCGTTGACGTAACGTTTGACCATGTCATCGTCGAAGCCGCTTCGCTTCAGTTCCATGATCTGGCGTTGAAGTTCGCGGTTGGTTTGCTTGCGAACCAATGTCCCGGGCAATTCAAAATCGACATCCGCGGTCAATAGATCAACGACCAACTTGCGGACGGCTTGTTGAGTGCGGTAGTCGGCTTGGCGTGCGAGTGAATCGTTGACGAAGGATCGTAGTTCGCCTTCGTTTTCGAAATCGCCAAGCTCTTCCAGGAATTCATCGGTCAGTTCGGGCATTTCCAGCTTTAGAACTTCGACGATGTTGAATTCGACATCCAATTCCTTGCCACGCATTTCTTCGTCGTCGACGCCTTCGGCAACAATGGCTTTGCCGCTGCGGGTTTCGCCTTCTTTGACGCCAACGATTAGCTTGCCAAAGTCTTCGCAGTACGCGTCGCTGAAGCTAAGACGATCTTCGATTGTGACGCGTTCCTCGTCCATTTCGGACACCTGTTTGCCGTCAAGTTTGAACTTGGCGGTGATCAGCAACTTGTCGCCTGCTTCGGCGGCTTCGTCGGTTGCTTCCAGGGTCGCGTAGCGAGAGAGAACTCGTTTGAGTGCCTCGTCGACGTCGGCTTCGGTAATTTCCTCGACAGGCTT
Source organism: uncultured Rhodopirellula sp. (assembly GCA_964449225.1). GTDB lineage: Bacteria > Planctomycetota > Planctomycetia > Pirellulales > Pirellulaceae > Rubripirellula. Next base: position 21,801 of record CAYVAN010000021.1, on the reverse strand, counting down.
GGCAATTTTCATGCCTTCCCATTTCGGGGTCTTAAATTCGGGCCGTACTTCGATCTTAAATTGGAATTTGAAATCGCCTTCTTCTTCCAGCTTGATCGCTTCGTAATCAAAGTCAGGTTCGCCGATCGCCGAGAAGTCTTGGGATTCGGTCACTTGACCCAGGCTGTCCATCAATAGCGAGCCTTTGACCTGTTCTTGGACGCGGTCCTTGAACTGCTTTTCGACCAATTTACGAGGCGCGCGACCGGATCGGAAACCTGGCACTTGGGCTTCGGGGACCAATTCGTCGTAAGCGTCCTTGAGGTATCGCTTGACGTCGGCATTGGGAATCGTGACCAGCACGTCTCGCAAGCAAGCCGAGGGGCTTTCGACTTTGACTTCCAGTTTCAGGGCTGGTTTTTCTTCGGTGACGGCCAAGTCGGCGGAAGGGGTCTCAGTGGAGGTAGACATCCGGCGAGGGACCTCAAATTCAGAAGGGGGGCGAGTAGTTGAGTTTTGCACGTGTTTTTCGCGCGGGCAGTAGTGTAGCGAGCGAAGATGGGTGCGGAAAAGGGGGACAGCGAGAGCATTCCCAGTTTGATGGCGAAATTCGTTCGTAAAGTGTCGGACAATGGTCCCAATTGTCTTGTGGACACCCAAAACGTCGTCGGAGCACCCAAAAGGCTCGACGCAGTCCATTGGGACAATGGACCTACACTTTGCTTGCAAAACGGGTGAATGCGATCTCCGTTGACCCAAACCGGGGCTTGGTGGTACTAGCGAACGCAGACTTGCGTCTTTTTACGCAAATCGAACGATTTAACTCGTATTTGTTTTAACCCCAGCGAACCAGACCACGTGAACTTGATCACGCCCCGTCTCTGTTTTCACTTGTCGCCCGCAAGGTGGTCCGTCACGACCACCAGGGCAACTCAGTTTTTCAAGCTGGGCAAGGTCGCTCGGCTTTCCGGTCCGATGGCGCTATCGGCTCGGAGAGCCGAGCGACTTTGCGAGCCGATGGCGCTGTCGGCTCGGAGAGCCGAGCGACAATGTCGAACACTCCGAAGTGAAAAAGTGATTTGCCCTGTCACGGCTACGGGGTTGATAGCTGCGATGACGCTGGTGGCATGCACCTTGGTGGGTTGCAACAACCGGGCCCATTCGGAGGTCTACCGACAACGGATGGCCAGCGAAATTCGGGTCTTGGAAGATCAGCTGTATGACGCTGATTACCAGAACCGGGTGTTACAGGATCGGTTGCAGAAGTACAACAATCAGGTGAAAGCGTCGCGAATCCCGACGCCTGACGAAATCGGTCCGTCGCCCCGTTCGCACCACTACGAACCAGTGCCGTCAAAGGATCTGATCGATCCCAACCCGATCCAATACGATGTTGGCGTTCCCGTTCCGACGCCGGATGCCAACGCAGATCGCGTTGAAATGGACGCCCCCCAATTCGGTCAGCCAGTGGATCCGCTTGATGATGGACTGGAAACCGAAACCGACGGCAAGAATACAAAGGGCGATTCAGACAGCAAAGCAGAAGCTTTCGATCCGAATGATTTTGATCCAAGCATGTTCGATGCGGGCGAAGCCGTCGCACCGGAAGAACTTGCGATCCCCAAAGCCGATTCGAATCGCGACAACTTTCAATCGAAGCTGCAAGATCCAAAACCGCTGACCGATCCCAAGGCACTGAAAGATCCTGGTCAGATGGATTTTCCAGAAAACACTTCAGAGAACATTCCGGGTGAATTACCGGCTCGGCGTCCCAATTTAGAATTCTTGCCGCCACCGGCCGGGATTTCGCCGCCGGGCAAAAACGACACTCAGTTTGATCCGATCATTCCCGGTGACATTGGTCCGCCCGCGTCCGGTTCAGGTGACGAAAAACCGCCCGGACAAATTTTGCTGCCAGAATCAACTCAAAGTTCGACAAGCGTTCCCGAGGATCTGCGAATTCATCAGACTTTATCAATCGGTCACCGTGACGGGCAAAAGTTAGAGGGCGCGACCCTGGTTGTCACCGCTACCGATCGCTTGGGTCGGTCTTTGGACCTGAACGATTTCGAGGTGGATGCTGAATTGTCGGTGGTCGTCTTGGATCCTGAACTCGAATCCGGCGAAAACCGTTTAGGCCGCTGGGATTTTAGCCGCAAGGAAGTCGCCGCGATGATTGCAGCGGACAAAATCGGTGGCTTTGAAATTCCCATTCGCTTTGAAGATCAAACGCCGACAACGGACAAAGTCATGGTTCATGTTCGGTTAAGGGGCGATGATCAGGAAATGCGAACGCAAGCAAACTTGGATCTGCGTGAGCGGACGGCTGCATCGGCTTGGACGCCGCGAAGCGAGTAGATTCAACGTATCGTGCTGAGCCGTTGTTTTCCGCGACGCTTGAATTCTTAACGAATCGCTCTCTTAACTGATCGCTGAAACGACGTCGGCAAAGACGGTATCGGGATCGGCGTCGGCATTGATCACAAACGATTGCCCACCAGCGCTGTTTCGCTGTTCCAAGAAAGCTTGGCGAACCGATTCCATATAAACTTCGCCGCGTTCTTCCATCCGATCGGTCGCACGATCCAGTCTTGCCAGCGCCGACTTCGCCGGCATGTCCAACAACAACGTGATGTCGGGATCAAGACCGCCGGTTGATAGACGCCCCAACTGCCAAAGCGTTTCAGCATCGACCTCGGTTGGCCCACCCTGATTACTGACGCTCTGGTAAACCACGTTGGCTAACAGGAATCGATCGGACACAACCGTTTGACCAGATCGCAAGGCAGGACGAATGATGGTTTCAATCATTTCGCAACGACTGGCCATAAACAGCATTGCTTCGGTGCGGCGGTGCAGTTCCAAATCGCTGTCAAGCAGAAGTTCACGAAGCTTGATTCCGATCTCGGTTGAACCGGGATCGCGAACGTTCAGGACGTTGTGACCTGATGAATTTAAATGCTCGCTCAATCGATCAATCTGAGTCGATTTACCGACTCCGTCGATGCCATCAAGCGTGATCAATTGACCAGCAAATTTTGGTTGATTCATGTGCGCAAAAATGTAGGTCAATTGTCCCAATTGACTGGTATTCGTTCAGGGGCCAATTGTTCGAATTGACTGGTATTCGGTTAGGGGTCAATTGGGACAATTGACCTACAATGGCTACAAACCGTTGCCCAGGATGGGGCTGTGTTGGTAGGCGGTGACGACCCAATCGTCGCCGCGTTGTTCAAATTCCAGTTCCAGTTTTCGCAGGACACGAAGGTTTTGAAATCCGCCTCGCTTGGCACTGACATCCGCTTTGACGGTCATTTCGACCTGAGCAGTGACAGGGATTGCGTTGTGGTCAATGTCGATGCGTCTGATCTGGTTGACTTCGGCTGTTTTGAAAACGTAATTGGGCAGCTCGGACATTGCCATCCGACGTGTCTTTTCGTCGCCAATGACCGCGACGGCTGCTTCGTGGTCATTGGCCGCTACCGATCGCGCGGTCGAATCGATCAGTTCCGTGATCCTTTCGCGGTCGGTGACTAAGCGTGCTGCCAAGGCCCATGCGGCGGGAATTAGCAGGATGCAGAACAGCCCCAACATTGCCACGATTTTTTTTCCTGATTGCAGCCACGCGAAAATGAATCCACCGCCTAGCGTCGCCAACATGATGGAAACCATTAGCGGTTGTTCGGAAAGCAGATTCATCATGGGTGGTTCCTAGAATAGAAAAGCCCAACGTAGCAGGGCAAATCAGTTTTTCACTGCGGAGCGTTCGCCAGGGTCAGCGACGGTTGGCAGTTAAACAAAGCTTGCGACTATGGTAGCTTCTCGCCTGATCTAGCTTACCACTCTCACCGCTCTGTTTGAATTCTATGTTCACTGCCCTGCAAATTGTTGCTGGACTTACGCTGTTGGTCGTCGGTGGCGAATTGTTGGTGCGAGGTGCCGCGTCGTTGGCAGCCGCGTTTCGCATCTCGCCGTTGGTGATCGGTTTGACGGTCGTCGCGTTTGGAACCAGTGCACCGGAGCTTTGCGTTAGTTTGCAAGCCGCCAATTCGGGCAGTGCGGGTGTGGCGGTCGGCAATGTGATCGGCAGCAACATCATCAACGTTTTGTTTGTGTTGGGGGCTGCTGCGGTCGTCGCGCCGTTGATCGTGAACAGTGATTTGGTGCGAAAAGACGTGCCCGTGATGATCGGAGCTTCGTTTGCCGTTTGGTACATGGCATCCGACGGCACGATCTCGCGAATCGAGGGAATGCTGTTGTTCGCATCGCTGTGCATCTATTTAACCTATTCGATCGTTACCAGCCGAAGAGCGAACTTGGCGTCGGAGAAAGAACTGGAGGATGTCGGCGTGGCATTGTCGGGTAAAAGAGCGGTCGCGTTGCAGGTTTTTTTTCTAATCGCGGGGCTCGCCTTGTTGGGCGTGGGAGCAAATTGGTTGGTCGCCGGTGCGACCGCAATTGCGACTTCGTTTGGCATCAGTGATTTAGTGGTCGGGTTAACCGTGGTCGCGATCGGGACGTCGATGCCCGAGGCGGTCACGTCGATCGTGGCCAGTTACCGCGGTTTGCGTGCTGGGGCTGACCGCAACGTTTTCTGCGGGCGGAATTCCAGTTTCCCCCGCCGCAACTGCATTTGACTTTCCTGTCATGATTGCCGTCGCAATGGTGTGCTTTCCGATTTTCTTGACCGGATACCGAGTCCAACGGTGGGAAGGAGCGTTGTTCTTGATCTACTACGCGGTCTACACCGTGATCGTGGTGTTGGTCGCAAAGTCGCCGGGACTTTCCGCGAACTATGGAACCTACATTTGGTACGGGGTCGTCCCGTTGGCGGTCGGCACCTTCGTCGCATCGATGCTGATGAGCAGACGAAAAGCGTAAGCTTTCGTGCTCGCACCAACAGCCGATTCAAACGCGGTTGTCATGCACTACCGCTAGGCCAGAACCTGTCCTGATGTTTTCGGTTGCAGCGATTGCGAACGCTTGAATGTTACCAGCGAAGGCCGAATTTTTCGCCGCCGCTGTCGGTGTTGTTACCACCTTTCAACGGGCCGGTGTGAGTTGCTTTGACTGCGACTTCCCGCTGTGGCTCGTCTTCTTCTTGCGGTTCAGGTTTGGCGTCACTGCTGCCAATCGATTGTGCTTGTTTGATCGACAATGCGATCTTTTGCGTGTCTCGATCAAACGTCAACACCTTCACTTCGGTTGAATCACCTTCGTTGATGAACGTATCAACCCGCGATACACGGTGATTTGCCAGTTCGCTGATGTGGCACAAGCCTTCAATGCCAGGGGCAAGCTTGATAAAGCAACCAAACGGAGCGATCCGGGAAACCGTGCCGGTGTGGACCGAATTTGGTGTGAACTCGGCTTCGGCAGTGTCCCAAGGATTTTCCAGCAAATCGCGATACGACAGCGACATCTTGCCGGTTTCCTTGTCAACCTTTTCGACAACGACGGTGACCTTCTGGCCGACTTCCAGCACTTCGCTGGGGTGTTTGACCCGATCCCAACTCAGTTTGCTGATGTGAATCAAGCCGTCCAGTCCGCCAAGATCGACGAATGCACCAAAGTCCTTGATGCTGCGAACGATGCCTTCGCATTCGTGGCCGACTTCGATCTTTTCCAGTTGTTCTTTTTTCTTTTCTTCACGTTCGCGTTCTAAGATCGCGCGTCGGCTGATGACTAGGTTTCCCCGACGTTCGTTGGATTCGTTGACGACGCAAAGAAACGTTTGTCCGACAAATTCGGAAGTATCTTCGACGCGGTAGTCGGTGATTTGGCTGATCGGCATGAAAGCTTTCATCTTGCCAACGGTGCATTCCAACCCGCCGGTGTTGGACGCCGTCACCGTTGCCGTGACCACTGACCCTTCTTCGATGTCTTCCCATTCGGACGCTTCAACGGCGGCACCGGGCAGTCCGAGGGAGAACAATTGGTCGGCGTTGCTGAACGATCGCACCACCACTTCGACGGTCGAACCCACCACGGGTTCCTCTTTGAACATTTCAAAAGGAACGACGCCCTCGTCAGGTCCGCCCAAGGCAACGAAAACGCTGTCTTCGTGAATTTTCAAGACGGTTGCTTGGACGCGACCGCCTTCGCTGAGTGGTTCTTTGCGATCGGCCATGCCAGCGTCGCCTGAGAGCACGCTCTCAAAGTCCATCGCCGCAAGTTCCGCATCAAGTTCGGCTTGAAGATCAGCATCGAGTTCCCCGCGACGATTGGGGACCGAAACTTTCGACTGGATCGGCTGTCGCTTGGGAGTCGCTGTTTTTTCAGCGGCCGGTTTGTCACCGGCGACTCGCGGACGCGGGGCCTGTTTTTTCTTCGCCTTTCCTGAACCCTTCGCACCCGGTTTGCCACTGGACTGTTTTTCCAAATCCTCGGTGCTAACCGACGGGGATGCCGGTTTCGCCAGGCCCTGTCCACGCGCCGCCAACGGACCGCGAGCTGGTTTTTCCACCGCGGCGGTCACGGCAGGGGTTGCCGGAGCAGCGGGCGTGCCTTCTGGAGCATCATTTGTGGCGATTTTTGGATCAGTGTCGGTCATCAGAAGGGCAGAGTTTGTGAAGAAAAAAAGCAAAAGTGCGCTGCCAGAGTTTATCACCTCTGCCAGACAAGGCTAGGCTTACTACGGTCAGAATCTTTGTCGTCTGACCTGCAAATTCTCGGCAAAAGCATCCGCCGAAACCTATTTTCCAATCGAATCGGCCAGTTCAGATGCTTTGTAGATCGAACGAAGTGCTTCTAGGATTCCCACACCCGACACGCTAACCGCTCGGCCCTGTTCGTCCGAATAGACGTAGTCACTGGTCAGGCTTTGAATGTTGCCGTCAAAGATCAGGCCCACCAGTTCACCGTCACGATTGACGACCGGCGAACCACTGTTGCCACCAATGATGTCGGCGGTGCAAACAAAGTTCAATTGAGTTTCCCCATCGACGGTGTCTTGGTTGTCCATCCATGATTTGGGCAGATCAAAGTCGTCTTGCCCGGCGTGGTCAATCGCATGCTGGTAAGCGCCCGCGAAATCCGTGAACGGTGCGACGGATTGACCGTCTTGCTGATAACCTTTGACGGTTCCAAAGGCCAAACGCAGCGTGAACGTGGCGTCGGGATAGCCGCCGGTTCCTTCGACCGCAGTCGTCGCCTGAGTAATCTTGGCGTAGGCCTGACGTTCACGCTCTTCGATTTCTTCATTCCGTTTTCGAAGACGACGATACTCGCTTTCGACAGTTCGCGCCAATTGAATCATCGCATCGTCGCTGGCCAGCACTGCGGTCAGTCCGCCGTCGATCAGAGCTTGGCGTGATTGAACGTCGGCAAGCTTGGTTCCGGCAACCAATTCGGCCGCACGTTCACGCGGACCACGGCCACGCAGGATTTCTACGATCAGAGGGTCTGCGGCACCACGAAGTTCAATTTGCCGCGAAAGTTCATCAGCAAGTTTGACCTGTTCCAGATCAGCGTAGATCGGTGCAGGGCTAAGCAACCGTTGCAGCAAGGATTCTCTGGCCGATTCGGTGTACCCTTTCAAACGTTCTTCGTCCGGCTTGGCGTCTTCGGCTGTCAACAAAACGATCTGCATCGCGGTTTCAAACAAAGTGCTTCGCAACGACACAGTCTGTCCAAGCATTTCGCGATTCTCATCTTGGATGCGTTCGATTTCTTTCCACGCGTCCGCCAATTCGATCAGCGATTGATTTTCGCTGATCGCTTTGAGCAACCGATCTTCGCGACCGCGTTTGGTGGCAATCGTCTTCGGATTCTGCAACCCTGCCAACATTCCGGTGTAGGCTTTTCTGGAATTCTGGATGCCAAACAATTCATCACGGGCGCGGCGTTCCTGTTCGCCGCCTTCAAGCCCAAACTGCTGCATCAAAATTTCCTTGCGCCGCAAATAGTCCAGAACAAACGGAATACGGTCGTCACGCAGAAACTCCAGCGCCGCGACGGTAAAGATTCGCTGAGTCCGTCCGGGGTTGCCGCTGACGAAAACCAGTTCACCCTCGGTCAGTTCATCGTTGGACCATTTCAAAAAGTGATCCAATTTGGCCGGTTTTCCGTCTTCGTAAACCCGCATGATCGTTGCGTCGAGGTTGTATCGCGGGTATTCAAAGTTGTCCGCGTCACCGCCAAAAAAAGCAGCCGCAGTCTCGGGAGCCCAAACCAGTCGCACGTCGGTAAATTTTTTGTAACGGTACAAGTGATACTTGCCGCCGCCAAACAGGGTGACCACATCGCTACGAAGTCCCGTTTGTTCCTTTGACGCCTTTTCGATTCGGGCAATCACGCTGCGTCGTTGATCCGCCGCGTCCTCCACCGATGCGTCTGAATCGACCGCATCGTTAACCTGTTTCGTTACATCTTCGATCGATACCAATTGGTTCAATTCCAAATCAGGTGCTTTGAGTTCCTGATCGGTGCTGGTCGCCAAAAATCCGTCGTCGATCAGGTTCCGCTGCGGCGTACTTAGCTTGTGCAGGGTATCGCTGGCGACGTGGTGATTGGTCAAAACCAAACCGTCAGAGGAAATGAACGAGCCCGATCCACCGCTGTTAAAACGAACCGATGACAATCGCAAATGATCTGCCCATTGGTCGCTGGGTTCAAAGCCGTAATCGGACTTCAATTGCGCCTTGGGCAAGTCGTTGAACAAGTACATGCCTTCGTCACCCAGTGCGACCAAGGACGAAAATGCGAAGGCGGTTTGAAACATGATCAAAGCGGGCAGGAGGATTTTTTTCATAAAAGCGGATGATTCTTCGTGATGGATTTCGTGCAAAATAAAAACCTCCGCCCAGCAGCGGGAGGGTAAAGGTTCGTCGCGTCATTTGCTTACGTGCGCCCGCAATCATAACACCGTGAAACACGAGCCGTCAGCGCCGCTTTCGATCTAGCGATTGGGTTTCCACTTTCGTTACCGTGATCTAATCGACTGAAACAATCATTTCACGGATCTTTCAACGGCCCGCTTTCGATGAACCAGAATCCCACGACGCACGACGCCAACCAGCCGCGTATTTTGATCTCTCGAATGAGTGCGATTGGTGATTGCATTTTGACGTTGCCCGTCGCGTGTGCCCTGCGCGAACAGTTTCCTGGTGCCTACATCGGTTGGGTTGTCGAAAAAAAGGCCGCACCGATGGTTCGCGGCCATCAAGCGCTTGATGCGGTCATCGAAATCGAAAGAGGTTGGTTTACGTCGCTGTCCGGGATTAAGGCGACGCGACAAACACTTCAAGAACATCACTTCGATATCTCAATCGATTGCCAAGGCCTCACGAAATCGGCGCTGGCTGGGTATCTATCGGGCGCAAAGCAAAGAATCGGTTTCAAAGGTCGCAACAGCGGCGAACTGTCAGGTGTACTGAACAACACCAAGGTAACGCCAGTTTTTAATCATGTGACCGACCGCAGTTTGGAACTGTTGATCCCCCTGGAAATTCATTCACCCAAAGTGCGTTGGCAATTACCGCTGGCATCGGCCGCAAGAGCTTGGGCGGTTCGTTGGCGTCGCGGAATCAAGGCCAACAAAATCGCTGTTTTAAATCCGGGTGCAACCTGGGCATCGAAGTTGTGGGAAGTCGATCGATACGCAGCGACGGCAAGGTACCTTCGTGATCGATATGCCTACCAAAGCGTGGCCGTTTGGGGCACCTTTGCCGAACGTTTGATGGCCGAAGAAATCGTGGCTCGCTCCGGCGGCTCCATTTCTTTGGCACCCGATACCGATCTTCATCATCTTGGTGCATTGATCGAGACTTCGCATCTGTTTATCAGCGGCGACACTGGACCGTTACACATGGCGGTCGCCGTTGGCACCGACACGATCGGTTTGTACGGTTCAACCAAGCCGGGTGATTCAGGCCCCTATGGACATACAGCAATTCAAAACCAGTACCAAAAGGGTTCGCGAAGACAGCGTCGCAAAGCAGACAATTCAGCGATGCGGGCAATCGGTGTCGAACACGTTTGCGAAGTGATCGACAATATCGAACAGAAACGCAGCATGATGTTAGCTGCCGCATAGTGTAGGACAATTGTCCCAATTGTCTTTCCAGCCGCGTTTTTGATGCGATGAGTCAATTGGGGACAATTGACCTACACTACTTAGGCCGGTCTAAACGAAACCGGTCGGTGGTTCGGCAGTAATCTGCGCCGCCCATGCGACCGACGGTGTGTAAGCGGTCTGCGTCCAAGACCTGTTCGTTGACGTACTGTTCGTCGAGATACTGATCGGCGACATGCAAATGCACAATCCGCCCGATGATTAGATTTGATCCACCGGGCCCTGACCCCAACGTGATCGCCGAGTGCAGCACGCACTCCATCGCCGCCGCCGCGACTGCGACTCGTGGTGGTTTGACGATCTTTGAAGTCGCTTTGGCCAGCCCCGCCCACTCAAATTCATCTTCGTCCGGTCTTAATTCTTGCGACGTCTTGTTCATCGCATCCGCTAAGTCTTCGGTTACGATGTTGACCACAAATTCGCCCGTGCGAAGCACGTTTGCGTGGGAATCCTTTGGCGTCCCGTCGCTTCGATTCGCTGGACAGAACATCACCGTCGGCGGATTGGCACCGACGCCATTGAAGAAACTGTAAGGTGCCAAGTTGCAAACGCCCTGATCGTCTTGCGTCGATACCCAAGCGATCGGACGCGGCGTGATCAGCCCGACCATCCAACGATACATGCGGCCAGCGGAAATGGATTCGGGGTCAATGTTCATTGAAAATCCCAGTTCATTGAAAATCCCAGTTCATTGAAAATCTCAGTCGCTGATCCCGCCAGGGTTCTGTCGAGCATGGGGACGCACGGGCCTGACCTACGACTCAATCGTGGCCGGTCCAGCTACAAAGGAGCGGGCAAGTCACGCTTTGTGAAAATGATGGAGGCTGCAATGTAAAAGCTTAACCCGAGTCCAAGCAAGATCATGGGGTAGGCCAGCGCTGGTAACGCACAATCAGGCGGTGCGGACGTCAAACTCCACGGAGCCGCCAAGCCTCCATCGACCACCATTGATGTCATCTTCTGAGGCTTGTAGCAGCTAAAGAAACTCATCGACAACAACCACTCCAACGCCGGTGCTGCTTTCCCGAGTCCGAACATTACCAACTGAGCGACATAGATTGCGACGACTGTGCCCACGGTCCGCCAACGGTAACGATCGATACTGCTAAGCAACGTCGCCAAGCCAAGCAAGAAGAAACCAAACGCGAACAAATGAAAAGTGGAACTGGCGTAGGTTCTAACGTCCACTCGATCCCGTAACCGGATCGTTTGCGTCTCGGGGGAATCCGTCGTCAGCGGGATATCGATGTTGATGATGGGAATGCGAAAACTCGGCTGTTCAATCGACTCTTCTAATGTTGTCGCATAAACCCCCGCGCCAATGCCCGCCCAAACGCACAAGCACAGCAGTGCCAAACCAACGATGGACACGGTCGCGTGGGAAATCAGTAATGTCTTTCGCGTGATCGGCTGCGACAAAATCATTTCCAGTGTGCCCCGACCAAGTTCCCCGCTGACCACATCACTGCCACGCGCGACGCACCAAATCACCGTACACAGAATCACGATCGGTTCGTCGTAGGTCATTCCGACGCGTCCGACGTAGGTAAACAGTGCGTCAAAACTGATCGGTGCGAACTTTTCAAAGTCGCGGAACTGTTCCAAGATCGTTTGGAACTGGCCCATGTCCAGCAAACTGACCACCCAGACGCGAACCCAAGCAAACGCGAACAAGGCCGCGCCGCAAGACAAAAACAACAACGAAGATTGACCGATGTACTTTCGGACTAGGACGCGATCGATCACGGTGTTTCCAATCATACGACCACCTCCTGGCCGGTATGAACCGAGTCATACACGGCGCGAAGTCCCAGCGGTTCGATGCGAACCTGCGACAGTGATAACGAGTCTACCCAGGACAACATGGGCGCGAGGTCACCGTCGGTTACGATCGCAACCGATCGGCCATCGATCGTGGTGTGAATTCTGCTGGCGATCGTTTCAGGAGCGTCCATGTTGGATACAGTTTGATTCAGTTGAGCGGTAATTCGATGTCGCTGGTAAAGGTCTTTCATGTTCAGCCGATGAGCCAGTTTTCCTTTTCGCAAAAACGCAACGCGGTCACAGGTGTCCTCAATTTCGCTCAACACATGAGAAGAAAACATGACCGTTCGACCGGAACGTTTCGCGTCCATCACCAAGTTCAACACGTTGCCGCGTACCGTCGGGTCTAGGTTGGCAGTCGGTTCGTCCAAGATCAACAGCGGAGTATCGACACCGAAGACGACGGCCAAGGCCAGTTTCTGCCGCATGCCGGTGGACATGAATGCGACTCGCGTTTGCGTATTTAATTCCAAGATTTCGGCGACTTCTAAGCTGCGGTCCAGGTTCCCGCCGGGATGCATTTCTGCAAAGAAACGCAACACCGAGCCGCCTTTCATGTGACGCGGTAACCGTGCATCACCAGGCAAATAGGCGACCCGCTTTCGCAATTCGACTCCGTCGACGCCTGGATCGATCCCATCGATGGACAATTGACCCGATGTCGGTTGCAAATGCCCCAACAACAATCGTATCAAGGTCGTCTTGCCGGCTCCGTTGGGGCCCAGCAAGCCGAACACCTCACCACGCGCAACGCACATCGAACAATCCGTCAAAGCCGTGAAGTCCCCATATCGCTTGGTTAGACCTTCAGTCACTACGATATTGGGCGTCATTTGATTCTTTTCCGAATTTTGATCATTTACCATGCAAAAACCATCGCTTCCATTGTTCATTCCCAGCGGCTTCCGTTTCGCGGCCACTGCCTGCGGCATCAAAGACAGCGGCAAACTTGATTTGTCAATCATTGTCGCCGACCGTCCAGTCCGCGGGGCGGGCGTCTACACAACGAACCAAATTGTCGCGGCTCCGGTTTTGCTTTCTCAACGTCGCACGCCATCGGGGGCAATTCGAGCGGTCGTTACCAACAGCGGCAATGCGAATGCTTGCACTGGCGACCAAGGCACGCAAGATGCCCTCGCTATGACCCAACAAGTTGCAGACAAAATCGGTTGTGATACAAATGGCGTCTTGGTGATGTCGACCGGAATCATTGGCCAAACCTTGCCCATGGAAAAGGTTGCCAAAGGGATCGACGATGCCTTTGAAGCTCTTGCGAATGATGAAACCGCGTTCGTATCAGCCGCTGATGGAATCCTGACCACGGACGTCGAACGCAAAGTCGTCTCGGCGCAAATCAACATCAATGGCGAAACCTATACAATCGCAGCGATGGCAAAGGGGGCCGGGATGATCGCACCGAACATGGCCACAATGTTGGCAGTGGTGTTGACCGATGCGCCTCTTTCAGCCGACCTGGCAGCGAACGTTCTAAAGATTGCCGCCGATCTTAGTTTTAACCGAGTCAGCGTCGACGGTCACACCAGTACCAACGATACGCTGTTGTTGCTCAGCAGTGGCGACGGCGACGTATTGCAGGGCGATGCGTTGGACGAATTTCAATCCAACGTGAATGAATTGTCCATCGAACTGGCCAAAAAGCTGGTCGCCGACGGCGAAGGGGCGACTCATGTGATCTCGATCAACGTCACCGGTGCTCAAAACGAATCCGACGCTGAACAAATCGCAAAAACCGTCGCCGCCAGCCCGCTGGTCAAAACCGCCATCACCGGTGGTGATCCCAATTGGGGCCGAATCGTGTCGGCAGCCGGTTACGCAGGCCCAAAGATTGATCCAGCAAAAACATCGCTGAAAGTCTGCGACGTCACGATCTATCAAAACGGCACACCAAAAACGTTCGACGCGAAAACGTTAAGCGAAATGATGAAGGCGAAACCAGAAGTGGAAATCGAATTGCAAGTCGGAAGCGGCCCCGGCCAAGCCAAGTATTGGTCCAGCAATTTAACATGCGATTACGTAAAGTTTAATTCAGAGTACACAACCTAACGAGAAATAATAAAAGGCAGGGTGGGTCCAGGAGCCTTGGCGACACTGACCCACCGTTGTTTGATTCGGTTTGTTCGGAATGGTGGGTCTGCGTCGCCGAGGCTTCTTGACCACCCTACGTTTGGGGATCGTTAACTTAACTTTTCTCGCATTGAGGTTTTGGCTTCTTCTAAGGCTTGGGGTAGCTTGGACGGGGCCTTTCCTCCGGCTTGGGCCATGTCGGGACGGCCTCCACCTCCGCCGCCAACCGCCGACGCAGCGGCTCCGACCCAATCGCCAGCTTTTAGTCCTTGGGCGACCAGAGACTTGCTTAGGCCGCCTACCAGGACTACTTTTTCGCCGGTTACTGAAGCCAGCAGGACCGCAGATCCACCGTCGCTCTTCTTGCGGATTTGATCGATCCAACCTCGCATGATGTTTGGATTCGCGCCGGGCGTTTCCGCAACGACAACCAGCGTGTCGCCGATCGTTTCGCCGCCCGCGATTAGATCATCGGCCGACAACTGGCCGCCCGCCGTTGCTGTTTTTAATTCCTCGATCAAACGAGCCCGGTCGGCCAGCAACGAATCGACTCGCTGGACCACATCACCGATCGCAACATTCAATCGACGCGTCATCGCTCGGACGCTGCCGCGAACCGCTTGGTAGTCCGATAAATCGGTGGGCGTTTTCGATGCTTGGACTTTGAAATCAGAACGATGTTCGCCTGACTTTCCAGCTGAAACTTCTTTCTTTAACGCTCGCACTTCGGTCGTCAATTGGGCAACCGCCGATTCGGCTTGCGACGGATCACAACCAATGCGGTTGGCGACCGAAGCTAATAACTCTTGGGTTTGCTTGCGATGTTCAATCGCTCGTTTACCCGTTAGCGCTTCAATTCGCCGCGTACCGGTCGATACGGACTCTTCGACCACGACCTCAAACGCTTCCACCTGTGACGTATTGGTCAGGTGAGTGCCTCCGCAAAGTTCGCGGCTGAAATCGCCCATCGAAACCATTCGGCAGGGATCAGGATACTTTTCACCAAACAACATCATCGCACCGGCTTCACGAGCGTCAGCAAGCGACACGGTGTCCCAGCGGATCTCTTTGGAATCCTTGACCAACGCCAGCACATCGGTTTCGATCAAAGCCAGCGTCGGGTCAGGGATCGCTTTGGGGTTGGTGAAATCGAAACGCAGTCGATCGGCTTCGACCTTACTGCCTTGTTGTTCGGCGTGACGGCCAACATGGTTGTGCAATGCGTGATGCAAAATGTGCGTGGCCGAGTGGGCGCGGGCGAGTGCGGTTCGATGTTCGACGTCGACCTTGGCGTTGACTTGGTCGCCTTCGCGAATCGAACCGCGGACCAGGGTGCCGTGATGAACGATCAACGCCGCGTGACGCTGAGTATCAGTGACTTCGAAGGTAAAAGCATCGTTTTCGATGACGCCGATATCGCCAACTTGACCGCCCGATTCACCGTAGAACGGCGATTGATTCAGCACGATTCGCAGCAACGTTTCACCTGGACGATCGACGTGCGATAATAGCTTACCTTCGTCGCCTTTTTCGTTTTCGCCCGTGATGATGCCTTTGACGACCGCATCGGATTGCGTCGACTCATAACCGACAAACGGCGTTTCGCGGAGCGCTTCTTTGAGCGTTTCCAGTGGTCCGGTTTGGAACAGCACGACTTGACCGGCACCGCTATCTTTGGCGTGTTGGTCCATTGCTTCGCCGTAGCCGTTCCAATCGAACGTAAAGTTCTTTTCGGCGGCCAGCGTTTGCACCAATTCCGGTGGCACGCCATAAGTCTTTTGCAGGTCAGCCGCTTCGGTACCGGGTACCATGACTTGCGAATCGGATTTCATTTGAGTGAACAGTTTTTCGATTCGTTTCATTCCGCCGTCGATGGTGTCGAAGAACGCTTTTTCTTCTGCCTGAATCGCTTCGGCAACTCGCGCCGTTGTTTGCGACAGTTCAGGGTAAGGCTGTTTGGCGGACTGGGCGACCGCTTCGGTCAGCTTGTACAGAAACGGTTCGCGAAGATTCATCTGGTAACCGTCCAACACCGCACGTCGGATCAGGCGTCGGATCACATAACGTGCATCCTTGGCACCGGGGTAAACGTTTTCGTGAATCGTAAAGACACTGGCACGAGCATGATCGGTGATGCGTCGCAAACGACGGCCGTTGTCGGATTCGTAATCGTATTTGACTCCGCAGACTTCCGCGGCCGCTTCGACGATCGGAAACAGTGAATCGATGTGGAAGTTGGTCGGAACCCCTTGCAGCACGCTGGCGGTCCGTTCCAGACCCATCCCCGTATCGATGTTCTTGCTGGGCAACGGATGCAGATTGCCGGCCGGGTCGCCTTTGACGGGATCACCGATTCGATTGAATTGGGTAAAGACCAGGTTCCAAATTTCGACTTCGCCACCACCTTCAAGTTGATAATAGATTTCGCTGCATGGACCGCAAACGCCATCGGGCCCCTGGCTGGGTGCCGAAGCAGGCCAAAAGTTTTCGTCTTCGTCCATCCGAATGATGCGACTGTCGGGTAGGCCGATTTTGTTGTTCCAGATCCCGTGCGCTTCGTCGTCGTCCTTGTAGACGGTCACGCTGAGCCGTTCGCCTGGAATGCCCAGCCATTTTTTGTCGGTTAGAAATTCCCACGCCCAGTGGATCGCTTCTTCTTTGAAATAATCACCGAACGAGAAATTTCCTAACATCTCAAAAAACGTGTGGTGGAACGCCGTCCGGCCCACGTTGTCGATGTCGCCGGTGCGGAGGCATTTTTGGCAGGTCGTGGCTTTGGTAAAGTCCAGTTTGACCTTGCCCAAAAAGTGGTCTTTGAACTGATTCATTCCTGCGGGCGTGAACAGGACCGACGGATCCCAAGCAGGCACCAAAACGTCGCTGGGGCAGCGGGTACAGCCTTTGGATTGGAAGAAATCGAGATACTTTTCGCGGAGTTCGTCAGTTTTCATGTTCGCTGGATTGCAAAGGCGGCGAGGGAATTCAAGTCGGCATTAGGACGCATAAGGACGACGCATTAGAACACCGAAGGGCCCGATGATATCCGGTGATGCCCCTTGCTTGGAATGCGTCTACAATCAGGACCAGGGCAAACCCGTTTTTCGATTTTGGGGGGCGTCAGTAGGTAGCGATCGCCGCGTAGGCGTTCGGTTTCCCTGCAATCGCCGAAGCTCCGCGCGAGCTTCGCTACGGCGATCGGTTGTCCAGTTTGAAAAAGTGACTTGCCCTACAATCAGGACCAGGGCAAATCACCATGTCAAACTAGGTGCTTTGGCAATCCGACGGTTAAGCCAGGATGTTGCGGAAAATTTTGCCCACATGTCGGGTTATCATGCGCCGACGTGCATCTACACTTTAAACCCAATCAATTTGAAGTTAGCAATCTTCCCATCAGGCATCGATTTTGGCTGACAAACGTCGCAGCGATAAGAACTTGCGAGCGAAACGTCGGCGGCATGTTCAACCACGCCGGCCTTTGGTTTCGCGTCTGATCGGTCTGGAAACCGAATACGCCACGCTGGTGGCTGATCCGCAAAGGTTGAGTACGGATGATTTGCCGTCGGCTCGGTTCGTTTACCAACAGATTTGTGAAGCGATTCGGCGCGAGCAGCCGACCGTGGCTGGCGTGTTCGATCGCGAGCAGATGTTTCTTGCCAACGGTGGTGCGGTCAGTTTTGAATCGCACCCATCGGTGTCGTCGCAGCCGGGTGGCTTGGTTGAAATCGCAACCCCAGAAGTTCGCAGCCCAAGTGACCTGTTGGCTTGCCAGCGATCAATCGACCAATTGGCGTCCGATGCGACGACAAATTCAGAGACTTCGTTTGACTTGCGAATTCTGAAAAACAGCAGCGACGCATTGGGGCATGTGTACGGATGCCACGAAAATTACGAAGCCGAAGTTGGCAGCGGGATGATGCTGTGGGTGTACCGCGGTTTTGTCTTGCTCCTATGGCTGATTCAAACAATCAGCCTGCTCGCAGCGCTCCCGTTGATGACAATTGTTTTTGGATTGCTGGGGCTGGCTCGATGGCGAAGATCAAAAAAAATCGATGCGGTCGAAGACCCGGATTCAGAATCGATGTCCGATTCAATGCTAGATTCTCTGTTCGACGAATCTGAATTTGACAGTGATTTCAGCAGCGACACCGCAGACGGTTTTACCGCAGATGGTTTTTACGATCAGCCAGAAGATTTCTACCAATCAATGCCCCGATGGCTATCGGGCAGTTTGGTGGGATTGTTGCGATTGGTTCATTTGCCGACGGTGATCACATTAACGTTTGTCGCGCAGCACATCGCTTTTCGGCGTCAACGCAAGTACTTAACCGCAATGTTGATCTCACGCGTTGCGCTGTGCGGTGCTGGAAACTTAAGTCCCGATGGTTGTTATCAAACCAGTGCCAAGGCGATGGCGGTCGATTCGATTGCTCACATGGGCGGTTTTCGTGGCGAGCGTCCGATCTATGTGTATGGTCATTGGCTGAGCCAATTTTGTGCGAAGTCATTCTTTTCGCTGGGTTCGACCAAGCAGATGTTCCATCGACGTCAACGAATGCAAGTTGCGTTGTCGGATTCCAACATGTCGGACTTGGCCGAATACGTGAAAGTCGGTTCGGTGTCGTTGTTGTTGGACATGATCGAATCTGATTTCACGACCGGCTTACCCATCATTCACAAGCCGGTTGAATCGCTGCATCGTTTGACGTCGGATTGGAACTTAGTCACCAAGGTGCCCACCAACCAAGGGCCGATGGCGGCTCTGCAAATCCAAAAGTTGTATCTGGCGACCGCCCGTGCGTTTGTGGAATCAGTCCCAGCGAATTTGCGCGGCGAAGCAAAGTTGGTGCTTTACCGATGGCAAGAACTTTACGATGCAGCGTTACGTTTTCGCGAGAACGCGACCGACACGGGGTTGGCGATCGGTCGGATTGATTGGCTGACCAAACGTCACTTGATCGACTCGCTGGACCCTGAATCGCTTGCCGATCATGGTCTGTCGTCTGCCAGTGAAACGTCAACGAATCACTGGGGGGCTCGAAAGAAGGTGGATCTGCGTTACCACGAACTTTCCGAAGATGGCTATTACTATTTATTGATGGAAAGTCGTCCGGAATTAAGTCTGGTCGACGACCAACAGATCGCCCGCCGCCGCAAATCACCACCGGCCGGATCACCAGCCGCCCGCCGAGGTTGGCTGATCCGCGAATTCGCCGGTGGCGATGAAACGATGCAAAGCGAATGGGCGTTCGCGATGATCGGTCACGGCAAGGAAAAACGCCGAGTCGAATTTGGCGAAGAGATGTAGGGCCTGTTTGGCAATGGTTTCGATTGGCAATGGTTTAGCCGTTCGCCAATTCACCTGATCCTGTCCTACCGTTGGTGGACTGGTAGGCTCCGGCCAACTTACCTGCCCGCCCGCGCCTTCCGCACGTGTCTGGGTTCGATAATGTCGTACGCCAAGCCGAACCAACTAAATACGGTGATGATGTAGTAGTTCGGATCAAATTCCCACCAACGGTGCTGTACCGTCGCGGCAGCCGGGTCGGCGTGGTGGTTGTTGTGCCAACCTTCCCCGAGCGTCAAGATCGCCACGGGCCAACAATTGCGACTGTCGTCGTCCGTTTCGTACGTTCGATAGCCGAACAAATGGGTCACTGAATTGACCGCCCACGTGATGTGCCAAACGTAAACCGTCCGCGCGATAACGCCCCAGACAAAAATGCTGGCCGTCATCTGGACTGCTTCGGGCGTTAAACCAAACGCGATCACCGATCCGATGCCGCCGATCAATGCGTAAAGCATCGCGTGGACAAAGAAGATGATCCCGGCAGCCTGCGGCAGACGTTCAATCCAAAGGTAATATGGGTCGGCCAAAATGTCTTTGCTGTATTTTTGGTAGAGCGAAAACGTTGCCAGCGGTGAAATGTTTTCGTGGAACAGCCAATCCAAATGCGACCAAAAGAAACTGACACGAGGTGAATGCGGATCTTCGCGCTGGTCACTGTGGTTGTGATGTTTGCGGTGCCACGCGACCCATCGTGCCGGTGTTTCTTGGGCTGTACACATTGCCAACGTCACCAACGTTCGCTCAAACCATTTCGGTGACTTGAAGCTTTTGTGCGCCAACATGCGATGGAAAGCGATCGGAATGCCCAACAATCCAAAAACAAAGACGCTGACCACAAAACAGGTCACGCCAGTCCAGCTAAAAAAGTACGGCAAGAAAATAAGCAACGCCAAAACATGCGTGACACCAAACACGATCACGTAATCCCAGCGAACGCGAACCGGCGACGCGGACGTCGGTTTCGCTTGACGCGGGTCAGTCCGTTCGCTGACTTGGTCGGTTGGCAGATTAGCGTCCATCTAAAGTTCCATCGAGTTACATGACTATTTGCAGGTGAACCGCCAGCAGAATGTACACCGTAACTATTCTTTGCGAGAAAGAAATGTGGGACTTTGGAAAGACGTGACAATTGGGTAATTAACGATGCCCGCGCGGGTTGGCGGTCAGATCTGCCAATTCGGGCGGCTCATCAGGCCGGCCAATCAAGACCATCCGGCAGTGAATTCAAACTGAGCGGTTGCGAATCGGTCACCACCAGCATGTCCTCGATCCGCACGCCGCCGGATTTTCGACCGTACAACCCCGGTTCAACCGTAAAAACCTCTCCGGCCAGCAATTCGCCGCCGCCATTGTCCAGCAAAATCGGCTCGTGCAATTCCAACCCGATTCCATGTCCGGTCCCGTGTTGAATGCTGGGTTCATCCGTCAATGTGCCGCGGCTCAATTTGAACCCATGATCCATCAGCTTTTGATCGGCGGCTTTATGAACCGCATCGGCCGTATTCCCGGCCACTAGCATGTCCACGGCGGCCTGTTTGGCCTCGACGACTGCGGCGTGCATGCGGGCAACGGCTTCTGGAACTTTGCCATGAACGACCGTTCGAGTGCAATCGCCCCAGTATCGAGTTGCGTCATCACGGGGAAACAGGTCGACAATGATCGGCGTTTGAGTGCGAAGTTGTCCGGTGCCAGCGTGATGGCAATCGGCAACTTGCGGCGCGGACGCCACAATCGCACCGTGCAGCAGATTGCATCCGAGCTTTAGGCATTCTATCGCAGCGAATTGTTTGATCGATTCGCTGGTCAATATCTCGCCCGAATGGACAAGCTGCCCATAGTTGTCCACGTCAGCGCCGGCGATCCGTTGCAGAACCTTTCGCATGACGGTTTCAGTTTTCGATTGTGCCGTGCGTAGGCATTGAATTTCGTACTCGGTCTTGCTGCGTCGATCGATGACGCCGTAATCGTCGTCATATTTGACAATGATTTCAGCCTGTTGCAGATGCCAAGCAAAAATAAACGGCAGCGTTCGGTCGGTCGTCACCACTTCGACCTTCGCAGCCCTAAATATCTGAGTCGCGGCTTCGGCGGTCGCTGTTTCGCGATCGACGCTCAAGCCACTTGGCGGGGCATGGTTCGCGGGGCAGGTCACCTTGTCCGCGTTGCTTGCTGCACGGACTCGGTCCATTTCCAAATCACGCACCAACGCAATTTTTCGGTCATCCAATTTGATCCAAGCCGCAGGATCGCCCAACGCGACCCCCAACCGACGCAATAACGACGCGTTGCTATCGGCGCGGCCAGCCATGATTCGTGCGTGTTGAACTTTCATGAATGCAAGTCGCTGGTTCCGGTGTGAATCAAGTCAGGTTCTTTCGCAAAGGTCGGTCCCCAGGGCCAATCACTTTTTCAAGCTGGGGTGCCCTTTAGCGGAGCGGCGCGAGCCCAATACCGCTAAATCGAGATTTGTATTTGATCTCGGAATGGTCCA